>JBGQAU010000102.1:0-8482 GCA_041494445.1 Acidobacteriota bacterium
AGTACGGCCCGGGGGAGACGGCTCTCTCCACGGCCTCGGGGTCCAGAAGGCCGCCGCTCCCCGGGAGCACGCGCGGCATGGCCCCCGACCACGCTGCCATCGCCCCCAGCTCGTAGTTGTAAACGTGGCTCCCGCCCTCCACGATCACGTCGGTCCCGGGCCGGCTCAGGAGGTGGATCGCGATCTGGTTCCCCATGGTGCCGGTCGGGACGAAGAGCGCCGCCTCCCGACCCAGCCGCGCCGCCGCCTCCTCCTCGAGCCGCCGCACGGTCGGGTCCTCGCCGTAGACGTCGTCGCCGACCTCCGCCGCGGCCATCGCGCGCCGCATCTCCGGTGTCGGCCGGGTGACAGTGTCGCTCCTGAAATCCACGAGTTCCACGTCGTTCATGCGACTCTCCATCGGGATTTCCGTGCCCTCAGATCAGCTCGAGGAACAGCTCGTTGCACCGCAAACGCCCCCAACGCGTGAGCCGCGCGCGGCGGCCCGCCCGCTCCAGGAGGCCCGCCGATTCTGCGCGTTCCCAGGCCTCCCGGTGTCTCGTCGCGAGGTCGATCCCGTAGCGCGCGCCGATCGCATCGAGGTCGACTCCCGCGAGACGCCTGAGCCCCAGGATCAGCGCCTCCCCCGCCCGGCGGACGGGATCGTACGCCTCGGAAGTCAGGACGGGGTCCTGGCCCGCGTCGAGTCTCGCGAGGTAGGTGTCGAGGTCGCGCACGTTCGCGCGACGCTCCCCGCCGAGGTACGCGTGGGCCCCGAGTCCGAACCCCGCATACGGGGCGTCGGTCCAGTACTTGAGGTTGTGCCGGCTCTCGTGGCCCGGGCGCGCGAAGTTCGAGATCTCGTAGGCCGGCAGGCCCGCGGCCTCGAGGACGTCGGCGCTTTCCTCGTAGGCTCGAGCGAGCGCGTCGTCGTCGGCGACTTCGATGCGCGAGGCTCTGAGCGAGCGGGCCAGCGGAGTGTCCTTGTCGGTCTCGAGTAGATAGACCGAGACGTGGTCGGGCCCGAGGGCGGCCGCGGCTCGGACGGTACGGGCCCACGAGCGGAGGTCCTCCCCCGGAAGTCCGGCGATGAGGTCGAGGCCCACCGATCGGAAGCCGGCCGCCCGCGATCTCTCGAGGGCCTCGACCGCTTGGCTCGCGTCGTGGAGCCGTCCCACCGCGGCGAGCACCCGGTCGTCGAGCGACTGGATCCCCACGCACACCCTGTCGATCCCGGCCTCCCGGTACGCTTCCAGCGCCTCCGGCACCAGGCTCTCGGGGTTCCCTTCGAGGGTGATCTCCGCGTCCTCGCCGAGGTCGAACCGCGCCTTGACGGCGGCGAGCACCCGCCGGACCTCTGCGCCGCTCATCCGGGACGGGGTGCCGCCGCCGAGGTACACCGTGTCCACCCTCTGCGGGGCCGCCGGCTGGAAGCTGGCGATCTCGCGCTCGAGCGCCGCGAGGTAAGGCTCGATCCGCTCGTCGGAGCCGGCGACCGAGGCGAAGTCGCAGTACGTGCACCTCGCGGCGCAGAACGGGAAGTGCACGTACACCCCTGCCCTCGCATCAGGGGGAAGGGCGGGCGTCACACCTTCCCCACCGCCTCCTCGGGCACCCAGCCGTTGAGGCCGTTCGGGAGGCTGACCTGGACCCAATCCTGCCGCTCCGATCGAACCTCGAGGGCGAGCCCTTCATGCACGGTGAACAGGACCGCGTTGCTCTCCCCGGGACCCGCGCGCACCTCGACGGAGGGTGCCAGCACCACGGCCACCGGGGTCCCTTCGAGCCTTTCCCTCGTGGCGAGCCCCGACGAGCCGACGATCGCCAGCAGGAGCAGCAGCACGGCGAGCACCCACCCCGCCGTCGCGTTCCAACCTCCCGGGCGCGACGATCGCCACACGACGAGCCCCAGGACGAGCCACAAGAGCAGCAGCACGGCGCCTGCCTGCCGGTCGGGCCCGAGGGCGTCCTGCGCGGCCCTCACCATCCTGATGGGCGCCGCCACCTCCGGGGCCTCGACCCGGTCGAAGCAGCGGGAGCGCGCGAAATCGAGGTTCGCCCGCACGTCCGGATCCGTGGGGGCCAGCCGTCGCGCCCGCTCGAAATGCAGGATCGACTCCCCGAGCCGACCGAGGCGGAACGCCGCGCAGCCGAGGTTGTACTCGACCCTGGAGTCCCGGATCCCGTAACGAAGGACCGTGCGATACGCCTCGGCGGCGTCCTCGTAGCGGCCCTTCTCGAACGCGCCGTTCCCGCGCGAGAAGGTCTCCTCCGGCGTCTCCCCAAGCGCCGGCGCCAGCGCCGAGACCGCGAGCGCGAGGGCGGCGACGACGCGCGTGACCGCTCTCAAAGCGCGTTCTCCAGGAGGTCCACGATCGCCCTCGCCTCTTTCAGGGTCTCCGTCTTGCGCGACGCCGTGCCGGCCTCCGGCACGAACCGCGCGAAGTCGCAGGCCTCAAGGCAGCTCCTGAAGCGGCTCCGCGCGGCGAGATCCACTCCCCGCGCCGCGAGCAGCTCGTCGGCCACGTCGTAGGTGAGGCCGGCGGGAGAACGGTCGAACCGGTCCGCGACGTACTCCACGAGGGCCCGCGCCACGGCTTCGTGGAACGCCGCGGCGTCTCCGACACCGATCCTATGCCCGGTCGCGTCGAGACGCTTCCGCGCGAGCCGCCTCGCGCGCCTCGCCCGCACGAGACCGCGGTCCTGCGACAGCCTCGTCCGGTAGCGGCGGACGCCGATCAAGACCGGCGAGAGGATCAGGGGCAGCACCAGCAGCGCCATGAACGACGCGCGCCGGTCGAGCCTCGGGCGCCCGATCGACAGCTTCCCGCGGAGCGGCTTGATGAACGCGAGGTCCCTCCGCTGGGCCTCGACCGCTCCCCGCGCCACGGGCCCTTCGGTGGGGCGGTCGCTCCGTCGCACCGCCAGGAGCATCGGCTCGCCGCGCGCCTCCCGGTACACCGCGGCCGCGGGGTCGAAGTACGGGAACCTCACCGCCGGGATCCGCACGTCCCCCGGTGCCAGCGGGACGAGCACCCACTCCCACGTCCGCACGGACCGGAGCTTCCCGCCGGACGTGGAGACGGAATCGGTGATCTTGGGCTCGAACACCTTGAGGTCCTGCGGTGCATCGAGCCGCGGCGCGGCCGCGGACTGCAGCGAGCCGTCCCCCTCCACCGTGACCTTGAGGGCCACCGCGTCGTTGACCTGCGCATCCGTGCGGTCCAGCGCCGCGCGAATCTTGAACGAACCCACCGCGCCGCTGAAGTCGGGGGGCTTCCCCGACTCCGGCAGCGGGCGGACCCGGAGATGGACCGGGTCGGTTTTCCGGATCAGCACGGCGCTGCCGCCGCCCATGAAGAAGTCCTCGAACGGGTCGCCGGAGGACCGCCGCAACTGCAGCTGGGCCGCGAAAGGATCGATCGTGGCCTCCCCCGGAGACGTCGGGATGAGGATGCGCCGGAGCACGGGGAAGGCGTTGTAGCTCCGGCCTTCCACGTCCGCCTGGTAGCGATCGGCGTTGGCGTCCCCCGGCACCTCCTCCACCCAGAAGCTCGAGAAAGACGGGAATCCCATCCAGGAGAACCCGCGAATGTCCGCCCCCGACGCGTACAGCGTGACCGTGAGCGGGACCGGCTGCCGCACCCAGACTTCCGAGGCGCTCGTCTCGGCCTTGAGGAACACGACGCCGGGACCGGCGGCTTCGCGGCCTTCCGCCATCCGCCCCGGCCGCGCGCGGCGTCCCCCGCCGGGCGGCGGGGCGGTCACTCCCCGCTCCACCTGGAGCCGGATCGCCTCGGTTCGACGGACCTCCGATCCGAGCTGCACGGCGATCGGCGGAATCTCGGCGGGGCCGGGACCCTCGGGCAGCAACGTGTACCGGAGGGTCACGCTGGAGGAGCGGCGGATCTCTGTCCCCTGCATCTCGAAAGACGCGCTGGTCGATTTGCTCGGCCCGTTGAGCACCCTGAGGTTGACGAGCCGGGGCAGGTCGCGGATCGAGACGTCGGGAAGGTCGCTCCCCTCGACGGCGACCATGAGGGTCAGGGGCTCGGTGTCGACGACCCGCCCCGCCGGCTCGACGTAGGCCCGCACCCGGATGTCGCCGGCCGCTCCCCCCGCGGGGAGGCCGGCGAGCGCCGCCGCGAGCGCGAGCGCGGCCATCGAGACGCGTCCTCTCACCAGTCCTCCTCCGGTCCCGATTCCTCCTGCCTCGCGCGCCGCTCCGCCTGCTTCCTGAGGGCCGCCTTCTCCTGCTCGCCGAGCGAATCGAGAAGGCTCCGCGCCTCCTCGGGGCTCATCCCGCCGGCGGGCTTGGGCTCCCTGCCGGCCTGCTGTTGCTTCTCTCCCTGCCGGGGCTTCGGCTCCGGCGCCTTCTGCTTCTCGTCCTTCTGCCGGTCGTTGCCGGAAGAGGGCTTCTGCTCCTGTTTCTCCTCGCGCTTCTCCTTCTTCTGGTTCTCTTTCTGCTGCTCCTTCGGCTTCTTCTTCTTCTGCTCGGCGGCGCGAAGCGAAAGCTCCAGGTTCCGCTTCGCATCGCGGTCGCCCGGAACGACCTCCAGCGTCCGCCGGTACGCCTTCACCGCCTCGTCGTACTTCTCCATCCGGTAGAGGGCGTTCCCCAGGTTATACGACACCGAGGGCGACAGGATCGGCGGGGCCGAGAGAAGGGCCCGCGAGTACTCCTCCGCCGCCCCCTCCCAGTTCTGCTGCCGGTAAAGGACGTTCCCGATGTCGTAGTGAAGCTCCGGCGCCTCGGGAGCCGCGACCTGCGCCTCGGTGTAGACGCGGAGGGCGTCCTCGTAGGCCTTCTCGTCGTACCTCCGGTTCCCCTCCTCGGTCTTGCGGTGGGCCGTCCCTCCGATCGGGAGCGAGAGCGCGGCCAGCGCCGCCGCCGCGACCACGGCGTGGATCATGCCCGTTCCTCCCTCGCCCTTCGCCACCACGCTCCGGCGGGGCGCCGCCGGTCGGACAGCGCCGTGGCCGCCAGCAGCGCCGCCAGAGCGAGCGCCAAGGGGATCTGGAACCTCTCTTCGTACCGCGCCCGCATCACGGTCCCGAACTCCCGCGCGTCCATTCCGGAGACCGCCTTCGCGATCTCGTCCACCTCCGCCTCCGCCGGGGTGGCGTCGAAGTAACGGCCGCCGGTCGCGAGGGTGAGTTTCCCGAGGACCTCGTCGTTGAGGCGGCTGGTGACGAGCTTCCCCTCGCGGTCCTTCTTGTACGAGGACGGGCCGCTTCCCTCGTCGCCTTCGGGGACCGGGGCACCGCGCCGGGTCCCGCAGCCGACCGCGAACACCCGGATCCCGGATCGCTCGAGGAGCCTGGCCGCGTCCTCGATGTTCCCGGCATGGTCCTCGCCGTCGCTGAACAGGACCAGCGCTTTCCCCCGGACCTCCCTCGACGACGGCGTGGACCCGCCGCCGAAGGCACGCACCGCGACCTCGGCCGCGCGCGCGACGGTGGTGCCCCGGAACGGGACCGAGTTCACGTCCAACGCGTCGAGGAAGAGCCGTACGGCCTCCGTGTCCAGCGTGAGGGGGCAGGCGATCGTCGCCTTCCCCGCGAACGTCACGAGCCCGACGCGGTCCCCCGCGAGCCGGCGGACGAGGGCGTCCGCCGCGTGCTTGGCCTGACGCAGCCGATCCGGCGGGACGTCCTGGGCCGCCATGCTCAGCGAGGTATCCACCGCGATCACGACGTCCACTCCCTTTCGGGTGACCGGCTCGAGGCGCGTCCCCCATTGCGGCCGGGCGGCCGCGAGGATTCCCGCGGCCGATCCCAGGAGGAGCAGGAGCACGCGGATTGCGCGCCGGTGCGGGCTCACCTGGTCGAGGAACCTCGCCGTCCGGGACGCCCCGCCCGCGAACCGCGCCAGCGCTTTCCGGCGTCGCACGGCGAAGAACGCGGCGGCCGCCCCTCCGAGCGGGACCAGCAGCATCAGGGTCAGGATCCACGCCTCGGCGAACCGCATCAGGGGATTCTCCTCAGCCTCGTCGCGGCCAGCAGGGCCTCGCCCAGGAACAGCAGCCCGGCGGGGACGAGGGCGAGAGGGAACAGCTCGGTGTACAGCACCCGCACGCGGCTCTCGATCCGCGTCTTCTCGAGCGCGTCGATCTTCGCGAACACCTGCCGGAGCGCTTCGGGATCCGTGGCGCGGAAGTAAGCGCCCCCGGTCGCCGAGGCGATCCTCTTCAGCAGCGGCTCGTCCAGGTCCTCGCGCAGCATGACGTACCTCTTCCCGAGCGGCCCGTCGTAGGCCGGATACGGCGCCTCCCCCTCGGTGCCGACACCGACCGTGTACACCCGCACGCCGAGGGCCTTCGCCGCCTCCGCCGCCGCCTCGGGCCCGATCTGCCCCCGATTGTTGCGTCCGTCGGTGACCACGACGACCACCTTGCTCCGCGCGGAGGAAGACCTCAGACGGTTGGCCGCGGTCGCGAGGCCGAGCCCGATCGCGGTCCCGTCCTCCTCCTGCGGCGTGAAGTCCACGTCGTCGAGGAAGCCCCGGAGCATCGCGTGGTCCAGCGTGAGGGGGCAGCGCGTCGTCGCGATCGCGGAAAACACCACGAGGCCGATCCGGTCCGCCTGGCGACCCTCGGCGAAATCCGCCACCGTCCTCTTCGCCACCGCGAGGCGGTTGAGCGGCCGGAAGTCCTCGCAACGCATGGACCCCGAGTTATCCAGGGCGACGACGATGTCCACCCCCTCGGTGCTCACCGTCTCCTCCCGGGCGCCCGATTGCGGGCGCGCGAGGGCGACCACCACCAGGACCAGGACGGCACCTCGCGCCCACGGGAGCGCTCGATCGACGCGGACCCACGAGCTTCGCGCGATCGCCGACAGGTCCGCCGCACCCGGCAGCGAGAGTCGCGCGGAGCGACGCGCCCTGCCGCGCGCCATCCACCAGGCGGCCGCGACGGCGACCGGCAGCAACGCGAGCGCCCAGGGCGTGGCGAAACGGAGCATCAGGCCGCTCCCTTCTCGGCCGCTGCCGGCTCGTCCGGCGGACGCGTCGCGTCCACGATCCTGTAGGCTTCCTCGACCGAGTCGCGGCATCGGCCGGGGTTCGCCGCCTCCCGCGCGAACTTGACGCCGTCGGCCTTTCGCAGCAGGTCGCGCGCCGATCGGATCGCGTCCTGCGGCGCCCCCGCCTCCCTGAGGAGCGGAAGGATCTCGTCGCTGGTCTGCTCCATCAGCGGAACCCGGTAGCGGCCCCCGAGGTAGAGCTTGAGGATTCTCGAAAGCTCGCTGTAGAACAGCGAGATCTCCCCCTCGTCGGCGAGTCGCCGCTCCAGGAGCCGCTTGAGCTCCGCGTACGCCCACACGTGCGGCGGGAGTCGCCGAAACGGGTCCTCCGGCGCGGGAACCGCGGCGAGCCTCGGCGCGAGCCGGCGGTTCAGCCACCACGCCGCCGCGGCCGCCAGAAGGAGCGCGAGGAGAATCGCGAGGGCGGCGAGGATCGGCCGGTAGTCGGCGGGGAGGGAGGCGGGGCGCTTGAGATCCGCGATCGCCGGTTTCCCGGTCTCCCTGGGCTCCTTGTCGTCGAGAACGCTCCTTATCTCCACCCGGACGGGCCCGGTCTTCAGGACCGCCGCGCCGGCGCGCCCCCCGACCCGCGCCTCCACCGCGGGAATCTCGAGCGAGCCGGTCTCGAACGCCGCGAGGCGCGCCCTGAAGGTGTAGCGCGCCTTCCCTGAGGCCACGACCGGCCCTTCCCAGGAGGGATCGAACACCGTGAACGGCCCCAGCTCCCGCCCGACGTCGGGCCGCTCGACGGAAGTTCCCTCCGGGACCGTCACCTCGATCACCGCATCGAGACGATCGCCGACGGTCGCGACCGAGGAAGACACCGTGAGCACCGCGGTGCCCGCAGGCTCTCCCGACGCGCCCGCCGCGATGAACGCGAGCGCGAGCGAAAGGAGCGTCCGTGCGATCCTCGCGCCCACGCTAGCCTCCGCCTCTCGCGACGCGCCGGGCGCGCTCGCGGAAGAAGCGCACCAGCGGAAGGTCGTAGGGCTCGCCGGTCGAGAGATCGAGGAGGTCCACCCCGGCCCCTTGGAGAGCCGCCGCGGTAGCCTGCCTCCGGGACGACGCTCGCGCGGAGTACGCCTCCCGGACCCATCCGCTGCCGGTATCCAGCACCACGACCGCCCCGGTCTCCGGATCCTCCGCCGCCACGAGCCCCACCTCGGGGAGCGCGGCCTCCCTCGGGTCCGAGACCGAGATCGCGACCACGTCGTGCTTTCGGGCGAGCGCCCGGAGCGTCCGCTCGTAGCCGCGGTCCTCAAAGTCCGAAACCAGGAACAGCACCGCGCGCTTCGTCACGACCCGCCGCAGCACTTCCAGCGCGCGGCGGATGTCGGTCCCGCGCCCGGCGGTCTCGAACGCGAGCAGCTCGCGGAGGACCCGGAGCGCGTGCTCCCGTCCTCTTCGGGGAGGCACGAACCGCTCCACCCGGTCGGTGAACAGCAGCAGTCCGACCCGATCGTTGTTGCGGATCGCG
>JBGQAU010000073.1:0-17195 GCA_041494445.1 Acidobacteriota bacterium
AGAGCGGGTTCGTGTCGGAGCAGGACCTCCACGACGCCCTCCGCATCCAGGTCACCCAGATCGTCTACCGTCTCTTCCGCTGGCGCGCCGGCCGCTACCACTTCCTTCCCGCGGAGCACGTCGACTACGACCGCGAGCATTTTGCGCCGGTGGGCGCCGAGACCATCCTGATGGAAGGGGCCCGGATGGTCGACGAGTGGCCGATCATCGAGCGACGGATCCGGTCGGGCCAGATGCTGCTGAGGAAGACGGCGGCCGGCGCGGCGGTGGAGACGCCCTTCCAGTCCCTGGTCGACACGGACATCGACCTGGGGCTGCAGGGCGCGGGAGAGACGGGGGAGGCCCCGCCGGAGATCGAGATTCCTTCCGAGGCGAGGGAAGTCCTCCGGATGGTGGACGGACGCGCCAATGTCCAGGAGATCTCCGAGCGGTGCCCGCTGGGCGAGTTCGACACCTACCGGCTCCTGTACGATCTGTTGAACCGCAATCTGGTCGAGGAAGTGCGCGTCGCGGTGATGATGGAGCCGCTGCGACCCGCGGGACTCGGCGAGCGCCTCGCGGCCCACGGCGTCCCGCTGCTCCTCGCGGTGCTGGCCACGGTGTCGATCCTCACGCTTCGTTACAATCCCGTGGCCCCGTGGAGGGTGGAGATGCACGGGGACGCCACCGAGCGCCTCCGTACCTTCGCGAGCCGCGCGCGACTCGAGCGGGTAGAGCAGGCGGTCCGGGCGTTCTATCTCGACTTCGGCGCCGTCCCGGAGCGGCTCGACGCGCTGGTCCAGAGCGGCTATCTCAAGCCCAGGGACCTCCTGGACCCGTGGAACCGCCCTTACCGCTACCGGCTCGCGCCCGAGGGGTACCGGATCGAGGGACAGGACGACGTCGGCGCCGGGAGCGAGGAGCTGACGGTTCAGCACCGCTTCAGCGGCGCCGAGCGAATGGTCCTCGAGGGCGCGGCCGGATCGGCGACCCACGGCGCTCGCGGCCGTCCTTGACACGCTGATCCCCCCGTCTTAAAAGACCGGCCGTGGCGTCGGTCGGACCCGGAGTCCGCCGACGGGGAGACCAAGCATGAGCAAGATCATCGGAATCGACCTCGGCACGACCAATTCGGTCGTGGCCGTCATGGAAGGCGGCAAACCCAACGTCATTCCCAACGCGGAGGGGAGCCGCCTCACGCCGTCGGTGGTCGCCGTGACCGACAAGGGAGAGCGCCTGGTCGGCCAGGTCGCCAAGCGGCAGGCCATCACCAACCCCGAGAACACCGTTTATTCGATCAAGCGGTTCATGGGGCGCAAGTTCGCGGAGGTCCAGGAGGAGACCCGCATGGTCCCGTTCCGGGTCGAGCCGGCGGAGAACGGCGACGTGCGGGCGGTGGTACAGGGGAAGCCGCTGTCGCCCCCGGAGATCTCGGCCGCGGTGCTCCGGAAGCTCAAGGAGGCCGCAGAGGCCCACCTGGGCGAGCCGGTGACGCGCGCCGTGATCACCGTCCCCGCGTACTTCAACGACGCGCAGCGCCAGGCTACCAAGGATGCCGGCCAGATCGCCGGGCTCCAGGTCGAGAGGATCGTCAACGAGCCCACGGCCGCCGCCCTGGCTTATGGGCTCGACAAGAAGAAGGACGAGACCATCGCCGTCTTCGACTTCGGCGGCGGCACCTTCGACATCTCCGTCCTCGAGGTGGGTGAAGGAGTGGTCGAGGTCAAATCCACGAACGGCGACACCCACCTCGGCGGCGACGACATCGACCAGCGCCTGATCGACTGGATCGTCGCGGAGTTCAAGAAGGACCAGGGGATCGACCTCGTCAAGGACAAGATGGCGCTGCAGCGCCTCAAGGAGGCCGCGGAGAAAGCGAAGTGCGAGTTGAGCTCGGTGACCGAGACCGAGATCAACCTCCCCTTCATCACCGCGGACCAGGCCGGTCCGAAGCACCTCCAGATGCGCCTGAATCGTGCCAAGTTCGAGCAGCTCGTGGAGGACATCCTGCGGAGAACGCTCGGCCCCTGCGAACGGGCGCTCTCCGATGCGGGCCTCAAGCCGGACCGGATCCACGAGGTGGTGCTCGTGGGGGGATCGACTCGAATCCCGCGGGTACAACAGCTGGTCCGGGATTTCTTCGGCAAGGAGCCCCACAAGGGGGTGAATCCGGACGAGGTCGTCGCCGTGGGGGCGGCGGTCCAGGCCGGGGTGCTCGCCGGCGATGTCAAGGACATCCTGCTGCTGGACGTGACGCCGCTGTCCCTGGGGATCGAGACCCTGGGCGGGGTCGCCACGCGGCTCATCCCGCGGAACACCACGATTCCCACGCGCAAGAGCGAGATCTTCTCCACCGCCGCCGACGGCCAGACCAGCGTCGAGGTCCACGTCCTTCAGGGGGAACGGGAAATGGCCTCGGGAAACAAGACCCTTGGCCGATTCCACCTGGACGGGATCCCGGCGGCGCCGAGGGGAGTTCCTCAAATCGAGGTAGCCTTCGACATCGACGCGAACGGCATCGTGCACGTCTCGGCGAAGGACCTCGGTACCGGGAAGGAGCAGAAGATCGCCATCACCGCCTC
Organism: Acidobacteriota bacterium; assembly: GCA_041494445.1. Lineage (GTDB taxonomy): Bacteria > Acidobacteriota > Polarisedimenticolia > Polarisedimenticolales > JAIQFR01 > JAIQFR01. The sequence continues at coordinate 2,562 of JBGQAU010000073.1, forward strand.
CTCGGGGCTGAGTAAGGACGACGTCGAGAAGATGGTCCGCGAGGCGAATTCGCATGCCGCCGACGACAAAACGCAGCGCGAGGCGGTCGAGGCGCGGAACCGTGCCGACCAGATGGTCTACCAGGCCGAGAAGACGCTGGGCGAGCACGGCGCCAAGATCGGCGAGGCGGAGCAGGCACCGATGCGGGAGGCGATCCAGGAGGTGAAGTCCGCCCTGGAGAAGGGCGATCCCGCCGCCATCCGGGCGGCCACCGATCGGCTCGAGAAGGCGTCGCACCGCGTGGCGGAGGCGATCTACCGAGGGGCCTCGGCCGCCCCCGGCGCCGGTCCCTCCGCGACGACCGGCGCGGGGCCGGGCGGCCCGCCGCCCCACCGGACCGACGAGGTCATTGACGCGGAGGTCGTGGACGGGGATGATCGCGGTCGGATTTGACGTCGTGGCGCGCGCCGCGACGCTCCGGGAGGGGGAGGTTCCATGGCCCAGAACGAGTGGGACCCGCTGAAGGAACTCGTCGGCGTCCAGCAGCGGATGAACAAGCTCTTCGAGAGCGCGTTGGCCCGCACGAACTTCGACGCGGAAGGAGGCGTCGGGGCCTGGACTCCCGTCAGCGACGCGCACGAGACCCCCGAGCGCATGATCCTGTGCGTGGAGTTGCCCGGGCTCGACCAGGCCGACATCGATGTCCGCGTCGAGCGCGACGAGATCGTCGTCCAGGGGGAGCGCAGGATGGATCGGGATCCCGGAGGCGAGTTCCACCGGGTGGAGAGATCGTACGGGAAGTTCCTGCGCCGCTTCCAGCTCCCCCCGACGGTCGATCGGGAGTCCATCGAGGCCGTATACCGGGACGGTGTCCTGACCGTCACTCTCACGAAGCAGGATCGCGATCGAGCCGGCGCGATCCGGGTGGCCGTTCGGTAAAGCGTCCCCGCGCGGCGGAACCTTCGACCGCACGAGCCACTTCCTGATCGGAAGCGCGCGAATCGCGGCGGATCGTCGAGAATTCTCCATGCTATACTCCCACGCCTTGCCGGGGGAGGGATGGAAGAGGAACGCGAAGAGTCGGGCGGCTCCACGTCGGAATCGCTCAAGAAGTACCTGAGGGAGATCTCCCGACTTTCCCGCGTGACCGCGGAAGAGGAACGCGTTCTCGGCCGGCGGATCCAAAAAGGAGACGCCAAGGCGCTACGCCGGCTCGTCGAAGCGAACCTCCGATTCGTCGTGTCGTACGCCAAGCGCTACCGCGGTTGCGGGCTGTCCTTCCTCGACCTGATCAACGAGGGAAACATCGGCCTCATCGAGGCGGCCAAGCGGTATGATCCCTCAAAGAACGTCAAGTTCATCACGTACGCGGTGTGGTGGGTAAGGCAGGCGATCATCCACGCGCTGTCGGACCAGAGCGGAGCCTTCCGGCTCCCCCAGAAGCAGGCCAACCTGTTGTACCGCATCGGCAAGGCGCAGTCGAACCTCGTGTCGAAGCTCCGGCGACCTCCGTCCGCGGAGGAGATCGCCCGGCAGATGGACGTGACCACGGAGGAAGTGACCAACCTCCTGCAGGTCTCGGACGAGAACATCTCGCTCTCGGCGATCATCGACGACGAGCACGAGTTCCATCTGTCCGACAAGCTGGAGCAGGGGATCATCCCTTCCGCCGACCTCGTTCTCCTGCGCTCGTCCCTCAAGGGCCTTCTCCGCAAGGCCCTGAACGAGCTGGACGCGAAGGAGGAGAGGGTCCTCCGCCTCAGGTTCGGGCTCGACGGCGCCGATCCCAAGACTCTCAAGGAGATCGGCGAGATGATGAACCTCTCGCGGGAGCGTATCCGCCAGATCGAGGCGCAGGCGATCGATAAGCTGAATCGCTCGCAAAAATGCCAGCAGCTTCGGGGCTATCTCAACTGAGAGGGATGCATCGCGGCCGGCGCGCCCTTCGCCCGGCCGCTCGCGGAGGCCACGGATGGAAGCGCCGTGCCCGCTCTGTCACGGGACCGGCTTCGAGATCAGGACGGGTCCCGGCGGCCTGACGGCCGCGGCGGAGTGCGAGTGCGGCCGGAGGGGACGGGGAGAAGCTCTGCTCCGGTCCGCCGGCATCCCGAAGCGTTACGACCACTGCTCCCTCGACGCCTTCGAGATCCACGATGCGAGCCATGACTCCGCGCTCCGCATCGCGCGGGAGTGGGTCGAGCGATGGCCGGACCGGATCGAGCACGGCCTGCTGTTCCTCGGCGAGCCGGGGACCGGGAAAACGCACCTCGCGGTCGGGATCGCGCGGGACCTGGTCCGGGTCAAGGGGGCCAGGGTGCTCTTCTGCGAGCAGCGGCAGCTCCTGAAGGACCTCCAGGCGACGTTCGACGCCGGGGCGGGACGGAGCGAGGGGGACGTCCTCGGGCCGGTGATCGACGCCGAGGTTCTCGTCCTCGACGATGTCGGGGCGGGGCGGACCACGCCTTGGGCGCGCGACGTGATGCACGACCTCATCGCCCACCGTTACAACGAGAAGCTCCCGTTGATCATGACCTCGAACCGACCCACCGGCGAGGAACGGGAGCCGCGCCCCGCGGATTCCGCGCTCGCCGAGGGACTCACGCTGAAGGACCGCCTCGGCGAGGCGCTGATGTCGCGCCTGTACGAGATGTGCCTCGTCGTACCGGTGGGAGGCAAAGACTTCCGCCGCGGTGTCCTTCATGCCCGCCACCGGTTCTAAAGCCGCTGCGCCGCGAACGGCGCGGCCCGGAGGGAGAGCCCATGAAACCCGACGGCCAGTCTAACCTCCTGTACGAGGTGCGCGAGCGCACCGCCTGGCTCACCGTCCATCGTCCCGACAAGCTCAACGCGCTGAACCGCGAAACCATGGAGGAGATCGGAGAGGCGGTCGAGGCCGCGGTTGCCGATCCCGGCGTCGGCGTGCTCGTGGTCACCGGGGCGGGAGAGAAGGCGTTCGTCGCCGGGGCCGACATCTCGGAGATGAGCGTGATGAATCCGGCCGAGGCTCAGGCGTACTCCCGCTTCCTGCAGAGCGTCCTGGACCGGATCGAGCGCTCGCGGAAACCGGTCCTCGCCGCGGTGAACGGGTACGCGCTGGGCGGGGGGCTCGAGCTAGCGATGGCCTGCCACGTTCGCATCGCCTCGGAGACCGCGCGCTTCGGGCAACCCGAGGTGGGACTCGGATTGATCCCCGGCGCCGGCGGCACGCAACGCCTCCCGAGGATCGTCGGGCGCGGCGCGGCCCTCGATCTCATCCTCCGGGGGGAGATGATCGACGCCGCGGAGGCCCTGCGGGTCGGGCTGGTCAGCCGTGTGGTGACCGCCGCCGCGCTGCGCGACTCGGCGACGGCTTACGCGGCCACGCTGAACTCGAAGAGCCCCGCCGCGCTCGCCCGAGCGCTGGAGGCGGTGGTTTCCGGCGCGGAGATGTCTTTCGCCGAGGCGGAGCGAATGGAGGCGGCGTTGTTCGCGCTCGGCTTCGCCACCGAGGACATGCGCGAGGGGACCCGCGCATTCCTCGAGAAGCGGAAGCCCTCTTTCCCGGGACGGTAGCGGGGGTGTGGCGGCTCAAGTTCCTCCGGATCCTGCTGCCGGCGCTCCTCCTGCCGTTCATCGCGGTGCTGGTGCTCACCATGCGCGAGCGCCCGGCGCCTCGGACGCCTTCGAGCGGCGCCCCAGCTTTTTCCGGCCCCCGCGCCGAGCGGATCGAGCTGACGGACCTTTCGGGCGGGTCGAGGCGGCTGTCCGTCAAGGCGAAGGTCGTGCAGCAGGACGAGGACGGGCGGCTTCGCCTCGAGGGGATCGAGGAGCTGGTGGTCGATCGCGAGGCGGAGCCCCCTCTGATCTTGAGCGCCGAGCGGGGGGAGACGGACGCAAGCCACCGCCTGATCCGGCTGGAGGGGGGCGTCAACGTCCGCGAAGAGGAAGGGGGTCTCGCGGTGTCGCTCCCCATCCTCGAGGTCGACGAGGAGAGCGGCGAGGCCCGCTCCATCGGAGAGGTCGCCATCGAGGAACCGCCGTACCGCGGTCGCGCGGCGTCGGTGGTGTACGGGCTCCACGGCCAGCCGACGGTGCTGTCCGGCGTCGAGATTCACGGCAAGGACGGCTCCACTCTGGCGGCCCAGCACGCGCGCCTCCTCGACGGGCCGAGGGACGTCGACCTCTCGGGCGACGTCCGCGCGCAAGGGATGGACTGGACGCTCGCTTCGGGCCGCCTCAGGATCCGCCGGGACGCCGAAGGACGGCTCCGTCATGCCGCCGCTGCGGACGGGGTGGAGGGCTCCCGGGCTGCGGCCTCCGACTTAGGCCCCGCCGGACGGTTCGCCGCCGACGCGATCGAGGCGACTTGGGACGCGGAAGGCCGTCCGGAGTCGGTTCTGCTCGAGGGGAACGCGCGGCTGCAGCGCGGGAGCGACGTGTTGACGGCCGGCCGGATCGAGGTGGCGCGATCCGCTGCCGCCGGAGAATGGGAAACCCGGGCGAAGGGATCGGTCCGCGCCGCCGGCCCGTGGAAGGACGCCCCGGCAGCCGTTCAGTCCGAGGGCCTCACCGCCGCGCTGAACGCCCACGGAGGCTTGCTCCGCGCGGAATTCGAAAAGGACGTCCGATTCGAGGGGAGCGGCACGGCCGGCGAGGCGGAGCGCCTCGTGTTCGTGCCGTCCGGCCGCGGTGAGGCGACGCTGCGGTCGGGCCCGGGGCGGCGCGCGCGCCTCGCGCGCGAGCGCACCCGCGTGGCCGCGGACACGCTGACCACGGATCCCGACGGCACCGAGGTCACGGCAGAGGGGCGCGTCGAGTCGACGCTCCTGCCCGCGCCGTCCTCCGCGGCACGCGGCCCCAAGGGCGGCGGACTCTTCGTCGAGGGGGAGGCCGTGCACTTCGTGTCCGCCCGTCTGACGAGCCGCTCCGCGGAGACCCGTCTCGTGTTCGACGGAGAGGTGCGGGGCTGGCAGGGGGAGCGGAACCTCTCGGCGGACCACGTGGAGGTGCGGCGGCAGCCCGAGGAGCTCCACGCGAAGGGCAGCGTGAACACTCGGATGCCGCGGGAGCGGGGAGCGTCCACATCGGAGTCTGACTACGTCCGGGTCAGCGCGGACCGGCTCGACTACGAGGCCGCCGAGCGGAAGGCGGTGTACACCGGAAGCGTGCGAGTCCGGCAGGCGGAAGGCTGGCTCGAGGCCGCGCGCGTCGAGGTGCTGCTCGGGGAAGACGGGGGCGAGGTCCGCGAGATGCTCGCGTCGGGAAAGGTCCGCTTCGAGTTCCACCATTCCGCGGGCGGGAGCATGCCGCAGCCGGCGACCGGCGAGGGGGATCGGGTCGAATACGTCCCAAAGGAGAGCGCCGTCCGGCTGTTCGGGGACGAGTCGCCGGCGATGGTCCGGCGGGCGGGCGCGCAGGGGGGCACGACCACCGGGCGGGTGCTACGCTATCGACTCGACCTGGGAACCATCGAGGTCGAGTCCGGCGACCGCGACCGCGCACGCATTCGGACCTCGGGAAGGTGAGGGCGGCGGGTGGCGACCACGGCCCAAGCGACGGCGGGAAGCAACGGCGCCGGCCTCGTGGCGGAGGACCTGGCGAAGACCTATCGGAGCCGGACCGTGGTGGACGGCGTCACGGTACGGATTTCTCCGGGCGAGGTCGTGGGCCTGCTCGGGCCGAATGGGGCGGGGAAGACCACATCCTTCTACCTGATCCTGGGCCTGGTGCCGCCCCAGCGGGGCCGCGTCCTGCTGGACGGCCGCGATATCACGCGTATGCCGATGTACCTTCGAGCCCGCCACGGTATCGGTTATCTTCCCCAGGAGGCATCGATCTTCCGCCGCATGACGGTGGAAGAGAATCTTCAGGCGATCCTCGAAGTGCGAGGCGCCGACGCCGAGCGGTCCCGCAGGCGCTCCGGGCAGCTCCTTGAGGAATTCGGGCTCAGGCACGTCGCCAAGACCCCGGGCTACGCGTTGTCGGGGGGAGAGCGGCGCCGGGCTGAGATCGCGCGGGCGCTCACGAGCGACCCGAGCTACATGCTTCTCGACGAGCCGTTCGCGGGAATCGACCCGATCGCGGTCGCCGATCTCCAGCAGGTGGTGGTCCGGCTCCGCGAACGCGGAATCGGAGTGCTGATCACCGATCACAACGTACGCGAGACTTTACAGATCACCGATCGCGCGTATATTATCAGTCAGGGTCGGATTTTTCGCGAAGGGACCCCCGCGGAGTTGGCCGCCGACGCGGACGTGCGCAGGGTCTACCTGGGAGAGCGCTTCCGGCTGCAGTGAGCCGGGCACACACCGAGGCTGATGGCTCTCGAACAGAAACTCAGCGTCCGAATGAGCCAGCGGCTCATCATGACCCCTTCTCTGCAGCAAGCCATCAAGCTGCTGCAAATGTCGAAGCTCGAGCTCACCGACGAGATCCAGCAGGAGCTGGTCGAAAACCCCGTCCTCGAGGAGGTCATCGAGGAGCCCGCCCCGCCGGACCGCGCCGAGAGCGAGACCCGCGCGGAGGAGAAGACCGCTCCCGACGAGGCGTCCAAGGACCCGTTCGAGGACATCGACTACGAGTCGTACTTCCAGGACCTCGACGGGGGGTACGTGCCTCGGGGCTCCTCGGAGACCAGCGAGGATCTCCCGTCGTTCGAGAACATTCTCACTCGACCGGCGAACCTCACGGATCACCTCACCTGGCAGCTCGACATGTCCACGTCGTCCGACCTCCGGAAGGAGATCGGCCGCGCGATCATCTGGAACCTCAACGACGACGGGTACTTGCGCGCGTCGCTGGAGGAAGTCCGCGACATGGGGAACTACCCGCCCGAGGAGGTCGAGGCGACCCTCGCGATGATCCAGGGGCTCGATCCCGTCGGCGTCGCGGCGCGGGACCTCGTGGAGTGCCTCAGCATCCAGCTGCGGCACTTCGGGGAGGCCGGAACCCCCGCGGAGACCATCGTCCGGCACCATCTCGACAAGCTGCAGAACCGGCGGTACAAGGAGTTGGCCGAGGCCCTGGGCCTGGAGATGGAGGATCTCCAGGCCGAGATCGAGATCATCCGCCACCTCGACCCGCGACCGGGTCAGAAGTACAACGTGGAGAGCAGCCGGTACGTCGTCCCCGACGTGTACGTGGTGAAGATCGGCGACGACTACCAGATCATGCTGAACGAGGAAGGTCTCCCCAGGCTCCGGATCAGCCCGGTCTACCGCCGGATGGTCGGGCGCGGGGCCTCCGCGGCGACCCCTTCGGACGCGAAGGACTACGTCCGGAACAAGCTGCGCTCGGCGTTCCGCCTCATCAAGAGTCTCGAGGAGCGTCAGAGGACGATCTACAAGGTGGCCCGCTCGATCGTGAAGTTCCAGCGCGAGTTCCTCGACTTCGGCATCGAGCGCCTCCGCCCGCTGGTCCTCAGGGACGTGGCCGATGACATCGGCATGCACGAGTCCACCGTGAGTCGAGTGGTGAACGACAAGTACATGCACACCCACCGCGGGCTCTTCGAGATGCGGTTCTTCTTCCACAGCGGCATCTCGTCGACGCACGGAGGCGAGAGCGTCTCCTCCCTCACGGTCAAGGAGCGCATCCGGAAGATCATCACCGCGGAGGACGGCCACCGCCCGCTCTCCGACGCCGCCATCGTGAAGATCCTCGGGTCGGAAGGGCTGCAGATCGCTCGGAGGACCGTGGCCAAGTACCGCGAAGAGCTGAAGATCCCGGCATCGAGCAGCCGGAAGGAGGGCTTCCGCTGACCTCGCTTCCCTCGGAGGAAAGGATGAAGATCGACATCACCGGCCGGCAGATCGAGATCACCCCCGCCATCAGGGACTTCACGGTGGAGAAGCTCCGGAAGCTCGAGAAGCTCCTCGACGGACCGATGGACGTGCACGTGGTGCTCGCGGTCGAGAAGCACCGCCACCTGGCGGAGATCCAGGTCAAGTCCAGGACCGCCGTCCTGTCGGGAACCGCGGAGACCGGGGACCTCTATGCCTCCATCGGAGAGGTGGCGGACAAGCTCGAGCGGCAGGCGCTGAAGCACAAGGAGAAAGTCACCGAGAAGAAACGGCGGGAGGGCACGCGGGTCCCGGAGGCGGTGGCGGCGCTGGAGACGGGGCGCTCCGCAACGGTGGAGGACGGCGCGCGGGAGGAACTGCCGACGCGGATTCTCGAGAGCCGCCGGTACCGGCTGAAGCCGCTCTCCGCCGAGGACGCGGTCATGGAGCTCGAGGCCACCGGCGAGGACATCCTCGTGTACCGCGACTCCCGGAGCTACCGGGTCAACGTCGTGTACCGCCGCAAGGACGGCCACTTCGGACTCGTCGACCCCGAGTTCTGAAGATCGCCCGCGGCGAGCCGGATCGCCCTCCGCTTGATTCCTTTTGGGGTCCCTGGTAGTTTTTGAAGCTGCGCGACCGCGGGGAGGTGTGCTCGCCTGCGGGCTGACGTGTCCCGGCCCGATGGCCCGGCGCCGGGCGTTTTTCCGCGGGAAGCCCGCTCCGCGCCGGACGGCCGCGGTGGAGACTCTCCTCCGATGAAGAAAGCGAGCGACGGCGAGGAGCGGGAGCGCAGGCCCCTGAAGTCCGCGACCGCGGGGCCGGAAGAGCGCGAGGTCCCGTTCACCACGGTCTCCGGGATGCGCATCGCCCGGCTGTACGGTCCCGAGGACCTGGGCCCGGGCTGGCGGCCCGAGGAGCGCCTCGGCCAGCCCGGCGAGTATCCGTTCACCCGCGGGGTCCATCCCACGATGTACCGCGGCCGGGTATGGACCATGCGGCAGTTCGCGGGGTTCGGCTCGGCCGAGCAGACCAACCAACGGTTCAAGTACCTCCTGGAGCACGGACAGACGGGCCTGTCCGTCGCCTTCGACCTCCCGACCCTGATGGGTCGCGACAGCGACGACGGGATGTGCCGCGGCGAGGTGGGGAAGGAAGGCGTCGCGGTCGACACCCTCGCCGACATGGAGGCGCTCTTCGCGGGGATCCCGCTGGACAAAGTCTCCACCTCGATGACCATCAACGCGCCCTCGGCGGTCCTCTTCGCGATGTACCTCGCGGTCGCGGAGAAGCAGGGGGTCCCGCTCGAGCGGCTCACGGGAACGCTCCAGAACGACATTCTGAAGGAGTACATCGCCCAGAAGGAGTGGATCTACCCCCCGAAGCCGAGCCTGAGAATCATCACGGACCTGATGGCCTTCTGCTCCCGCGAAGTCCCGCGATGGAACACGATCTCGATCTCCGGCTATCACATCCGCGAGGCGGGCGCGACGGCGGTGCAGGAATTGGCCTTCACCCTCGCCGACGGGATCGGTTACCTCGAGGCCGGCATCGGGGCGGGCCTCGACGTCGACGAGTTCGCGCCGCGGCTGTCCTTCTTCTTCAACTCCCACAACGACTTCTTCGAGGAGATCGCCAAAATGCGCGCTGCCCGCCGGATGTGGGCTCGAATCGTGCGAGAGCGGTTCGGCGCGAAGAGCCCGCGATCCTGGGTGTGCCGCTTCCATACCCAAACCGCCGGCTGCTCGCTCACGGCGCAACAGCCCTACAACAACGTCGTCCGCGTGACGGTGCAGGCGCTGGCGGCGATCCTCGGCGGGACGCAGTCGCTCCACACGAACTCGCTGGACGAGACGCTGGCGCTCCCGAGCGAGGCGGCGGTGACGCTCTCCCTCCGCACGCAGCAGATCCTTGCCGAGGAATCGGGCGTGCCGAACACCGTGGATCCGCTGGGGGGCTCGTATTTCGTCGAAGCGCTGACCGACCGGATGGAGCGCGAGGCGTCTGCCTACATCGACCGTATCGACGCGCTGGGTGGGATCGTCGCCGCCATCGAGGCGGGATTTCCGCAGAAGGAGATCGCGGACGCGGCGTACCGTTACCAGCGCGAGGTGGACGACGGTGTCAAGACCGTCGTGGGAGTGAACAAGTACACGATGCGCGCGACCGCACTCCCCGAGACCCTCAAGATCGGCGAGGAGGTCGAGCGAAGCCAGCTCGCCCGACTCCGCGACGTCAGGCGAGCGAGGGACGCCGCCGCCGTCTCCGACACCCTCGAGGCGCTGGGGCACGCGGCGGCTCACGGGCAGAATCTGATCCCGCCGATCCTGGCCGCGGTGCGCGTCTACGCGACCGTCGGCGAGATCTGCGGTGCCCTGATCCCGGCGTTCGGGACGTACCGCGAGGTGCCGGTGCTGTAAGAATCGGTTTCCCTCTCTGCGGCCGGGCGGCCGCGGCGAGCGGCGGGGGGCGACGTGAGCGAGGGACAGAGGCTCAGGCTGCTGGTGGGCAAGGTCGGGCTCGACGGCCACGATCGCGGCGCCAAGATCATCGCGCGCGCCTTCCGGGACGCCGGATTCGAGGTGATCTACACCGGCCTCCACCAGTCGCCCGAGATGGTGGTGAACACCGCGATTCAGGAGGACGTGGACGGCGTGGCGCTCTCCGTCCTGTCCGGTGCCCACAACTACCTGTTCCAGCGCGTGATCGAGCTGCTGCGGGAGCGCGGGGCCGGCGACATCGCCGTCTTCGGCGGCGGCATCGTTCCCGACCAGGACATCCCGGCGCTCAAGGCGGCCGGGGTCCGCGAGATCTTCACGCCGGGCACGACCACCGAGCAGGCGGTGGCGTGGGTGAAGGCCAACATCCGCCCACGCAAGCTTTAGGCGTCCGCACGCCCCGGCGACTCGGGAGGAGGGCAAGGGATGACCAGGACGATCCTGCTGGCCGACGAAAGCGTCACCATCCGCAAGGTGGTGGAGCTCACTTTCGGCGACACCGACATCCACGTTGAAGCGGTGGCAACCGGCGGGGAGGCGCTGGAGCGCCTCGACACGCTGAAGCCCGACCTCGTCCTCGCGGATGTCGCGATGCCCGGTCCCAACGGGTACGAGATCTGCCGGCGAGTCAAGGCGTCCTCGCGCCCGGTGCCTGTGCTCCTCCTGGCAGGGACCTTCGAACCGTTCGACGCCGAGCGCGCCCGCGAGTGCGGCGCCGACGGACACCTCGTCAAGCCCTTCGAGTCGAGGACACTGATTCGGCGGGTCGAGGACCTCCTCGCGCGGGGACCGGTATCGCTCCCGGCGCGTCCGGAGCGCGCCGCGGATCTGGAGCTGGAAGCGGTCCTCGACGAGGTCGCCTCCCGCGACCACGATGCCATCCCTTCGGCCGCCGAACCCTTCGAGCCGGAGGAGATCCCGGCGGCGACTCTCCCCCCGACCCCCGGCTCGGACCTCGGGACGATCGAAACGTCGCTCGAGCCTCCCGCCAGCGCCGCCGAGACGCGAGCGGTCCCGGCCATCCCGGCCGCGGAAGTCCGCTCCCGGGCCGGCCGCCCTCCGCTCTCCGCGGAGGAGATCGACGCCATCGCTCGCGCCGTCGTCGAGCGGCTCGGGGGTGAGGCGCTTCGAGAGGTGGCCTGGGAGGTCGTCCCGGACCTGGCCGAGATTCTGATCCGGGAGCGCCTCCGGGAGATCGAGAGGGAAGAGAACGGACGCGGCTGAGCGCGCCTCGGTTGCCGCAGGCCGCGCCAGATCGAGGGAAGGATGGAGATCGACAAGGAATACCGCCCCGAGACCGTCGAGGGCCGCTGGTACAAGGAGTGGGTCGAGCACGGGCTGTTCCAGGCGAGGCCCGAGTCGGGAAAGCCCCCGTGGTGCATCGTCCTGCCGCCGCCGAACATCACGGGCAATCTCCATATCGGCCACGTCCTCAATCACACGCTCCACGACGTCCTCGCGCGTTGGCGCCGCATGCAAGGCTGGGACGTCCTGTGGCTGCCCGGAACCGACCACGCGGGGATCGCGACCCAGATGGTCGTGGAGCGGGAGCTCGCCAAGGAGGGCAAGGACCGCCACGCCCTCGGCCGCGAGGCCTTCATCGCCCGAGCCTGGGAATGGAAGCGGAACTACGGCGGCAGGATCATCGACGCCCTCAAGGGACTCGGCGCATCGTGCGACTGGACGCGGGAGCGGTTCACGCTGGACGAGGGACTTTCCCGCGCCGTGAGGACGGTGTTCGTCAGGCTCTACCACGAGGGACTGATCTATCGCGACCGCTACATCGTCAACTGGTGTCCCCGCTGCCGCACCGCGATTTCCGACCTCGAGACCCTCCACGAGCCCGTGCGGGGGAAGCTGTACACCGTCCGATACCCGGCGGCCGAGGGGAAGGGGAAGGGTATCCCCGTGGCCACGACCCGGCCGGAGACGATGCTCGGGGACACCGCGGTCGCGGTGCATCCCGACGACGACCGGTACCGCGCGATGGTCGGGCGGCAGTTGATTCTGCCGCTCGTGAGCCGCTCGATCCCGGTGATCGCCGACGCGTTCGTGGACCCCGCCTTCGGCACCGGCGCGGTGAAGGTCACGCCGGCGCACGATCCGAACGACTTCCTGGCCGGTCAGCGGCACGGTCTCGCCCAAGTGGTGGTCATCGACACCGCGGGGCGGATGACCGCGGAAGCGGGGGAGTTCGCGGGCCTGGACCGGCTCCAGGCGCGCAAGCGCATCGTCCAGCGGCTCGAGGACCTGGGGCTCCTGCTGGACGTCAAGGACCACGAGCACGCGGTGGGACACTGCCAGCGCTGCGGGACGATGATCGAGCCCTTGCTGTCCACGCAGTGGTTCGTGCGCATCGCGTCGTTGGCCGGGCCCGCCATCGAGGCGGTGCGGGACGGGCGGCTGCAGTTCGTTCCCGCCTCCTGGTCCAAGACCTACTTCGAGTGGCTGAGCAACATCCACGACTGGTGCATCTCCCGCCAGCTCTGGTGGGGGCACCGGATTCCCGCCTGGTACTGCGACGCGTGCGGCAACGTCGAGGTCTCGGAGGAGGACCCGCCGGCCTGCAGCCGCTGCGGCGGCACGCTAAGGCAGGACGAGGACGTCCTCGACACATGGTTCTCCTCGGCCCTTTGGCCGTTCAGCACGCTGGGGTGGCCCGAGAGGACCCCCGACCTCGAGCGGTACTACCCGACGCGCCTCCTCATCACCGGTTTCGACATCATCTTCTTCTGGGTCGCGCGGATGGTGATGATGGGGCTCAAGTTCATGGGCGACGTCCCGTTCCGCGAGGTGTACATCCACGGACTCGTGCGCGACGCCGAAGGCCAGAAGATGTCCAAGTCCAAGGGAAACACCATCGAGCCGTCGGAGCTGCAGTCCCGCTACGGCACCGACGCGGTCCGATTCACGATGTCGATACTCGCCGCGCCGGGAAACGACATCCCCCTCTCGCCGGAGCGGATGGAGGGCTACCGGGCTTTCGCGAACAAGCTCTGGAACGCGTGCCGCTTCGTCCTCCTGCGGCTCGGCGACGAGAGGCCCGCCCGCATCGCAGGTGATTCGCCCCTGACGCTGACCGATCGTTGGATCGTGTCTCGCACTCACCAGGTGATCCGCGAAGTGGAAGCCGCCCTGGAGCAGTACCGGTTCGACCGGGCCGCGGACGCGCTCTACCACTTCGTCTGGCACGAGTTCTGCGATTGGTACATCGAGTTCGTGAAGCCGGACCTCGCAGCGGCCCAAAAGGGGGAGGCGGACGCCGATCAGGGGCGCGTCGCCACGGCCCGGGCGGTGCTCCTCGAAGTCCTCGACACCCTCTTGCGCCTGCTGCACCCGTTCATGCCCTACTTGACCGAGGAGCTTTGGCAGAAGATCCCCCACGAGGGAGACTACCTGGCGGCGGCGGCGTGGCCGAAGGCCGACGATGCGAGGCTTGACGTCCGGGCGGAGCGGGACGTCGAGATCCTGCAGGACCTCGTGGTGAAGGTCCGCAACCTGCGCGCGGAGTCCAACATCGACCCGTCGCGCCGCATCGAGGTGCGGATTCACGCGTCGAGTCCGAGGAATGCCCATCTCGTGACCGAGCAGGCCGGTCTCATCGCCGCGCTGTGCCGTGCCGAGTCCGTCCGTACGGTGGAGAGCTTCGAGGAAGGGCTCATCGCGGCCCGCGGCGTCGTGCGGGGCCTCGAGGTCGCGGTGCCGCTGGCGGGACTGCTCGACCTCGACGTCGAGCGCGCGCGCCTGGGTCGCGAGCTCGCGCGCATCGAGACGGAGGTCGAGGGCCGTGCCCGAAAGCTGGGAAACGAGTCGTTCCTCCTCCGCGCGCCGGCCGAGGTGGTCGAGCGCGAGCGCGCGGCCCAGAAGGAGATGCTCGACAAGAAGAAGCGCCTCGAGAACACGCTGGCTTCCCTCGGCGGAGGAACGCGCCCGTGAACCTCCCGGTCCTCGATCCCACCGCCGTGCGCCGGATCGTCCGAGCGGCCCTCGATGAGGACCTCGGCGACCCCGGCGACCTGACCACCGAGGCCGTGGTCGGAGCGGATTGCCGCGGCCTGGGGAGGATCGTCGCCCGCGCGGAGATGGTCGTCGCGGGGGTTCCGATCGCCCGCGAGGTGTTCCTCTCCCTCGATCCCACGCTGCGCTTCGAGGCCCGGCTGGCCGAGGGGGACCGGGCCGGGGCCGGCGACATGCTGGCCGAGGTCTCGGGGGCGGCGCGGCCCATCCTCGTCGGAGAGCGCACCGCGCTGAACTTCCTGGGGCGGATGTGCGGCATCGCGACCGCCGCGCGCGCCGCGGTCGAGGAAATCGCGGGGACGGGCGCGACGATCCTCGACACGCGGAAGACCGCCCCGGGGCTTCGACTCCTCGACAAGTACGCCGTCGCGGCGGGGGG
>JBGQAU010000018.1:0-41634 GCA_041494445.1 Acidobacteriota bacterium
CTCGCGCCTTCCCGGGAGCGAACAGCGCCACGGTCGCCGCCGCCGCCGCGGAGGCCAGCACCGCGGTCGAGGGTCCATCGAAGACGGATCCCGACGTGCCCGCCGCCGCGATCCCCGCCGCCACCAGAAAGACGGCGGCGGGGACGATGGCGCTTCGCGCCCGCCAGCGCCCCGCAAGGGGGGCGGCGTCCCCGCCGGCGCGCGGTTCGGCCGTTCGAGATGGCATCGTTCGAGCCCCGCGAAAGGCGCATTGTACCCTCTCGATTTGTCGAGTGGATCACTCCTCAATTGTCCGATCCCGCCGGGCCAAAACCCGGTCGCCGCGCTACACTGTCCGACTTCACGGAGCCCCCCATGATCGGAATCCTCAGGGAGAGCAAGAACCGTTGGGAGCGCCGGGTCCCCTTGACGCCCGACCATGTCGCGGTCCTGACCCAGGGGCAGCACCTCCGGGTCCTCGTCGAGCCGTCGGAGATCCGGGCCTTCTCCGAGAAGGCCTACGAGGAGGCCGGCGCGTCCGTCAGCTCCGACCTCTCACCCTGCCGCGTGGTCCTCGGGGTCAAGGAGATCCCGCTCGACCGGCTCGAGCACGGCAAGGCCTACGCCTTCTTCGCCCACGTGGCGAAGGGTCAGAAGCACAACATGCCGATGCTGCGGCGCCTGATGGAGCTCGGCTGCAGCCTGGTGGACTACGAGAGGATCGTGGACGACCGGGGACGGAGGCTGATCTTCTTCGGTCTGCAGGCCGGTCACTCCGGGATGATCGACACGCTCTGGGCCCTCGGCCGGCGGCTCCGGCACGAAGGGATCCGGCCGAACCCGTTCGAGGAGATCCGTCAGGCCCTCGATTACGCAACGCTGGCCGACGCGCAGACGGCGGTCTCGGCGGCCGGCGAGCGGATCCTGAGCGAGGGGCTCCCAGAGGCGCTGACGCCTTTCGTCTGCGCGTTCACCGGTTACGGGAACACCTACCGCGGGGCGGCGGAAGTCTTCGATCTCCTGCCGTTTCGCGAGATCGCGCCGACCGAGGTGCCGCTTCTGGCAGGCGCCGGCTCGCCCGATCGACACGCGGTCTACAAGGCGGTGTTCCACGAGGAGCACACCGTCGAGCCGGCGTCGCCGTGGGACCGGTTCGACCTTCAGGACTACTACGCGCACCCCGAGAGGTACCGCCCGATCTTCTCGAAGTACCTCCCGCACCTCTCGGTCCTGGTGAACTGCGTCTACTGGGAGCCGAAGTACCCGCGCCTCGTCACGCTGGAGGCGCTGCGGGAACTCTTCGGCGGGCAGGACCCTCCGCGCCTCAAGGTCATCGGGGACATCAGCTGCGACATCGGCGGCTCGGTGGAGTGCACCGTCCGGAGCACCGATTCCGGGGACCCGCTCTTCGTCTACGACCCCCTGACCGGACGCGACACCCTCGGCATCGAGGGGCGCGGCCCCGTGGTGCTCGCCGTGGACAACCTCCCGTGCGAGCTCCCCGTGGACGCTTCGCAGCACTTCGGCGACATGCTCCTGCCGTTCGTGCCCGCGCTCGCCCGCTGCCCGTGGGACGAGCCGCTCGAGCGGCTCCCGCTGCCGCCCGAGATCCTGCGCGCCGTGATCGTCCACCGCGGGAAGCTGGCGCCGTTCTACGTCTACCTCGAACGACACCTGGCCGTCTGACGTCGGCCGGCCGGATTCACTGAGGAGGTTCGCGATGAAGAACGTGCTGATCCTGGGTGCGGGACTGGTGAGCCGACCCATCGTACGGTACCTGCTGGAGCGGACGGACCGTCGCGTGGTCGTGGCGAGCCGCACCGTGAGCAAGGCCGAGGCGCTCGTCGGTGGACATCCCCGCGGCGAGGCCGTCGCGGTGAACGTGGACAACGCCGCGCAGGTCGAGTCGTTGATCAGGGAGGCCGAGATCGTCGTCAGCCTCGTCCCGTACACCCACCACGTCGCGGTGGCCAAGATGGCGATCAAGCACCGCGTCCACGTGGTCACGACGTCGTACGTCTCCCCGGCAATGCGCGAGCTGGACAAGCCGGCGCGGAAGGCCGGGGTCGCGCTCCTCAACGAGATCGGCCTCGACCCCGGCATCGACCACATGTCCGCCATGCAGGTGATCCACCAGATCCAGAATTCGGGCGGCACCGTCACCCACTTCTCGAGCTGCTGCGGCGGCTTCCCCGCTCTCGAGGCGAACACGAACCCCTGGGGTTACAAGTTCTCGTGGAGCCCGCGGGGGGTGATCCTCGCCGGGCGGAACAACGCCAAGTTCCTGAGGAACGGCAAGGTCGTCGAGATCCCGGGCCCGAAGCTCTTCGCGAACCGCTGGCCGTACGGCGTCGAGGGAGTCGGGCTGTTCGTGATCTACCCGAACCGCGACTCGCTCCCGTACGTCGACACCTACGGGCTCAAGGGGGTCCGGAACATGTTCCGGGGGACCATCCGGTACCCCGGATGGTGCGAGACCCTGAAGGCGATCGCCGACCTCGGCCTCCTCGACCTGGAAGAGCGCGAGTACGCGCCGGGAACGACCTACGCGTCGTTCCTCTCGGGCTTCCTGCCGAAGGGGAAGTCCGGTTCCCTCGCGGAGCGGATCTCAGCGAAGATCGGCGTGACGGCCGACGATCCGATCCTCGCCCGCCTCGAATGGGCGGGGCTCCTGTCCGATCGCCCGATCCCGGAGAGGAAGGCCTCCCCTCTCGACGTCCTGGCGAACCGGCTGCTGAAGATGATGCCGTACGCCCGCGGCGAGCGGGACATGATCATCCTGCGGCACGAGTTCGTGGCCTCCTGGCCCGACCGTCCGTCCGCCCGCACGGTCTGCGTCCTTGTGGACTACGGCGAGCCGTTCGGCGACTCGTCCATGGCCCGGACCGTGTCGCTCCCGGCGGCGATCGCCGCGCGGCTCATCCTCCAGAAGAAGCTGGAGATCACCGGCGTGCACGTCCCGGTGACGCCGGAGATCTACGAGCCGGTCATGTCGGAGCTGGGGGCGGTGGGCATCCGGTTCAAGGAGACGAGCCACCTGCTGCTGCCAGGACCGTTCGAGACCGCGAAGGGATAGGCCGGTCCCCGCCGGCAGGATGTTCTCGGGGAGCCTGGCCCTCGCCGGACCCGCCGCCGAAGGGAGACGTCATGACCCGCGAACCCGCCGCCTCGACGACCGCCGCCCACCCGATCCTGGCCCTCGCCGAGAGCGAGAGCCGAACGATCCTGCTGGAGCACGAGGTCTATGCCCTGATGGGTGCGGCCGGGATCTCCGTCCCGGCCCACCGCGTCGTCGCGGGACCGGACGAGGTGGACCACGACCTCTGCTCCTCGCTCGACTCGGCGGAGGTGGTGATCAAGGTGGTCTCCCCGCAGATCCTCCACAAGAGCGATGTCGGAGGGGTCCTCGTGGTCAGGAACGACCCGGGGGCGGTGCGCGACGCCGTGGCCTCGGTGCTCGCCGCGTCGCGAGCGGCGGCGGCGGACGCGGACCTGCGCGGCGCGCTCGTGGCCCGGAAGATCCCGTATCGCGCGGGGCTCGGGCGGGAGATCCTCGCAGGATTCCGCCACGACCGGGCGTTCGGGCCGGTGGTGTTCGTCGGGGCGGGCGGGGTGGACACCGAGTACCTCCTGCGCTCCCTCGGCCCGGGAAAGGCGAGCGGCATGCGCTCAACCCGTGGCCTCGACCTCGAAGAGGCGCTACGCATGGTCCGCGGGACGGTCGTCCACGCGGCCCTCTGCGGAGGGCTGAGGAGCGCGAAGCGCGCATCGGTCGCCGAGGCGACGCTCGCGCGGCTCGTCCTATCGCTCGGGGCGCTCGCGGACATCTTCGGCGGATTCGAGGTCCCCGGCGGCCTGGGCCTCTCGGAGCTCGAGGTCAACCCGTTCGTCGCCTCGGAGGACGATGGGCGGCTCGTCGCGCTGGACGGGCTCGCGCGTCTGCACCGCCCGGCGCCGCTCCCCGCGCCTCGTCCCGTGGCGAACCTGCGAAGGCTCCTGACGCCGGGGAGCGCCGTCGTGATCGGCGCCTCCGCCGAGTCCGTGAACCCCGGCCGGATCATCCTCCGGAACCTGGCGAAGGGAGGGGGCATCCCGCAGGACCGGATCTGGGTGATCCATCCGCGCGCCGAGAGCATCGACGGGTGCCGCGCGTACGCGTCGCCGGCGTCGCTCCCCTCGGTGCCGGACATGGCGGTGGTGTCGGTGCCCGCGGACAAGGGGGCCGACCGGGTGGTGGTGGATCTCGTGGAGAAGCACCACGCGCACACGATCACGCTGATCTCCGGCGGCTTCGCGGAGACCGAGGGGGGGAAGGAAGCCGAGGCCCGGATGCGCGACGCCGTGGAGCGATCGCACCGCCGGCCCGATGGCGGCGTCCTGGTGAACGGGGGAAACTGCCTCGGGATCATCTCGGTGCCGGGAGGGTACAACACGTTCTTCATCCCCCCCTACAAGCTGCCGATCCTCGACGCGCCGGCGAACAACGTCGCCAGCATCAGTCAGTCGGGCGCCCACCTCGTGACCCGCCTGGCGAACCTCGGCGGCACGGTGAGATCGCGCTACTCGATCTCGTTCGGCAACCAGATCGACGTGACCGTGGCCGACTACCTCGAGTACCTCGAAGGGGATCCGGCGGTCCGGCTGTTCGCGGTGTACCTCGAGGGGTTCAATCGCGGGGACGGGCTCCGGTTCCTAGAGATCGCCCGGCGGATCGTCGCCGGCGGGCGCCGAGTCCTGCTCTACAAGGCAGGACGCACCCGGGAGGGACAGGCGGCCGCAGCTTCGCACACGGCCTCGGTCGTGGGCGACTACGACGTCTGCCGCGAGCTGGTGCGCTCCGTGGGGGTCGTCGACTGCGCCACGCTCGACATGTTCGACGACTACACCATGACCTTCGCGTTCCTGGCAGACCGCAGGCCGCTGGGTCGCCGCATCGCCGTGATGTCCAACGCGGGGTTCGAGTGCACCGCCGCCGCGGACAAGCTCTACGGCTTGAGCCTCGCTCGGTTCGCGCCGGAAACGGAGCGGCGGCTGCGGGAGCTTCTCCCCGGGATCGTGGACGTCCACAACCCGATCGACGCCACGCCGGTCTGCCCGACGGAGGCGTACGTCGCCTGCGTCCGCGCGATCGCCGAGGACCCGGGCGTGGACGCGGTGGTGGTGGCCACGGTTCCGGACACTCCGGCCCTCGAGACGCTTCCGAAGGGGGAGGGGCACGACGAAGACATCTCCCGTCCGACGAGCTACCCGTCGCGCCTCATCGAGGTGTTCCGGAAGTCCCCGAAGCCGATGATCTTCTCGGTGGACGCGGGCGCTCTTTACGATCCGTGCGTCCGGATGATGAAGGCCGCGGGCCTCCCCTGCTACCGGAAGGTGGATCGAGCGACACGCGTCCTCGCGGCCTTCCTGGACGCGGGTTAGGCGCCGGCGCCGCGTGCTTGGTATGATCCTGAGGACATGACCAACTTCATGGGCGGGAGCGCCTTCTCGATGGCCAAGGACATCGCCGAGGGGTACCACCTCGTGACGGAGCGCACGTTCAAGAACATGTCCCGCGGCGAGGTGGAGCAGCTCGCGTTCGAGCTGGACCGCTGCCTCCGCGAGATCCGCGCCGAGCAGCCCCCTCTGGACGACCTCGACCTGATCAAGAGCCGCAACCGCAGGATCCAGCGCCTGAACCAGGCGTCCCTGGTCCTGCGGAACCACCAGCACAAGATCCGCAAGGGGTCGTGAGCGGCGGATCGTCGACTGCGCGGCCCGAAGCGGCCAGTCTCTCGACCGGAAGCACCTGAGTCACGCGCCCGTGCAGGAACTCTTCGAGGCGGTCCGCAAGGCGTGCACCCCGGAAACGTGGTCGCGCGGCGTCGAGTTGGTGCGTGCCGGGGCGGTCCAGCAGGAGCGCTCCGGCGACGCTTCGATCCTCATGCGCGTCGTGACCCGCGGAGGGATCTACTGCCCCGCCGTTACTCTCTATCTCGAGGACGCCGACTGGGAGTGCTCGTGCGGCGCGCGTTCGGGCGCCTGCGAGCACGCCGCCGCCGCGGTGATCGCGCTCCGCCGCGCGGGCGAGGAGGGGCGCGACGTTCCGGCCCCCGGCACGTTGGCGGGCCGTCTGAGCTACCGTTTCACGGGAACGCCGGGGGGACTCTCCCTGGAGAGGCTCATCGTCGTCGGCGAAGACGCGCACCCGGTCGAGGTCACCTTGGCCGCGATCGCCTCCGGCCGCGCCGGCGGCCCGCGGTTCGCCGCCTCGCAGGCCGATCTCGCCGTCGAGATGGCCCTGGGCACCTATCGGCGCGGCCCGATCCCAAGGTCGATCGTCGAGCGCCTCATGGACGCGCTCTCGGGGTGCGCGGAGGTCCTCCTCGACGGCGCGCCGGTCCGGACGTCCGGCTCGCCGGTGGTGCCGGTCGCGACCCTCGAGGAACAGGGGAACGGTTTTCGGCTGACCGTCGGCCGCGACCCGTCGGTCGTGGCGGTGTTCGCGAACGGGATCGCCCTGGCCGCCGGCGTGCTCCGCCCCGTGGACGAGACCCGCCTGACGGGACGTGAGTTGCACGAGCTGCCCGGAGGAAAGCGCTTCGGCGCCGGAGACATCGCCGAGTTGGTCACCGAGGTGCTCCCCTCCCTGAGGAAACGCGTCCCCGTCGAGGTCCGGACCGATCGGCTGCCGCACGGGACCGCGATGCCGCCGCGAATCGCGTTCGAGCTGGCGCGGGACGGACGATCCCTCTCCGTGCTCGCGCTCCTCGTGTACGGTGAGCCGCCCTGCGCGCGCGTGGACGGCGGTCGGCTCGTGCATCTGGGAGGCGCGGTGCCGATCCGTCGCGAAGGGCAGGAGCGGAGGCTGCTCGCGAGGCTGGGGCGCGAGCTCGACCTCGCCCCGGGCGTCCGAGCGCGCTTCGACGGGGAGGCGGCGGTGGCGTTCGCCGAGCGGCTCGAGGCCTGGGACAGCGCGCCGCGGAGCCGCGACCTCGACTACTTCCGCCGGACGCCGCCGCTCGCGCCGCGGATCGAGACGGAAGGCGAGCGGCTCGACGTCGTCTTCGAGACTCCCGCGGGGAAGGGCCGGGCCGACGCCGGCTCGGTGATCCGCGCGTGGCGCGAGGGAGCGTCTCTCGTCCCGCTGGAGGGCGGCGGCTTCTCCCCCCTGCCCTCCGACTGGCTCGCGAGGTTCGGCGATCGGATCTCGGACCTCCTCGCCGCGCGAGACGCGGGGGGGAGGATTCCGCGCTGCGTTCTTCCCGACCTCGCGCGGCTCTGCGACGACCTCGCGCGGCCGCGCCCGCCCGACTTCGAGCCGCTCGCGGCCCTCCTCACCGACTTCTCCGGCATCCCGGAGGCACCGCTCCCGCCGGATCTCACCGCCACGCTCCGCTCGTATCAGCGGCGCGGCGTGGATTGGCTCGCTTTCCTGCGCGGAGCCGGCCTGGGCGCGCTCCTGGCCGACGACATGGGCCTCGGGAAAACGATCCAGGCGCTGTGCGCGCTTGAGGGGAGGACGCTCGTCGTGGCCCCCACCAGCGTCCTCCACAACTGGGCGGAGGAGGTCCGGCGCTTCCGGCCGGGTCTCCGTTGCGGCGTCTACCACGGCGAGCGCCGTGCGCTCGACCCGTCGGCCGACGTCACGTTGACCACGTACGCGATCCTGCGCCTCGACGCGGACGCCCTCGCCCGCGAGGCATGGGACACGGTGGTGCTCGACGAAGCGCAGGCGATCAAGAACCCCGACAGCCAGGCGGCCCGGGCCGCCTTCGCCCTGGCCGCGCGTTTCCGGATCGCGCTCACCGGCACCCCCGTCGAAAACCGGCTCGACGAGCTTTGGAGCCAGATCCACTTCCTGAACCGCGGCCTTCTGGGCGGGCGCGAGGACTTCGAGGAGCGCTACGCGCGCCCCGTCGCCGCGGGCGTGCCCGGTGCGGCGGGGCGGCTCCGGGAGCGCATCCGGCCCTTCGTGCTGAGGCGGCTCAAGCAGGAGGTCGCGCCGGAGCTCCCGCCACGGACCGAGGCGGAGCTGCGCTGCCAGCTGACGCCGCAGGAGCGCGAGGTCTACGACACGATCCGCGCGGCGACGCTCCGCGAGGTCGTCGAGCGGCTCAAGGCGGGAGGGGGCGTGCTCGCGGCGCTCGAGGCCCTGCTCCGGCTGCGGCAGGCGGCCTGCCATCCCGGCCTGATCCCGGGTCGCGAGGCCGAGACCTCCTCGAAGGTCACCCTCCTCCTCGAGGCGCTCGACGAGGTCGCCGCCGAGGGGCACAAGGCGCTGGTGTTCTCCCAGTGGACCTCGCTCCTCGACCGCGTCGAGCCGCACCTCAAGGCGGCGGGGATCGCGTTCGAGCGGCTCGACGGCGGAACGCGCGACCGCGCGGGGGTGATCGGGCGGTTCCAGGACGAGGCCGGGCCGCCGGTGATGCTGGTGTCGCTCAAGGCCGGTGGGACCGGGATCAACCTCACGGCCGCCGACCACGTCTTCCTGCTCGACCCCTGGTGGAACCCCGCGGTCGAGGACCAGGCGGCCGACCGCGCGCACCGGATCGGCCAGGAGCGGCCGGTCATGGTCTACCGTCTCCTCGCCGAGGATACCGTCGAGGAACGGATCCTGGCCCTCCAGAAACGGAAGCGCGCGCTGGCCGATGCGGTCCTCGGCGAAGCCGACCGGGCCGCCGCGCTCACCCGCGAGGACCTGCTGGCGCTCCTCGAGTGACGGCCCGCCGGCGTATGCTAGAGTCCCGGTCCGGATGCCCGTGCGGAGAGGCTTCGCCGTGTCTCGACAGCCGTCCCCGGAAGAGTGGATCGAGTCCCGAGAGGCGTATTTCAATCGCGAGCTGAGCTGGCTCTCGTTCGCGCGCCGCGTCCTCGCCCTCGTCGAGGAGCAAGACCTCCCGCTCCTCGAGCGGGTCAAGTTCGCCGGCATCATGGGGATGCTCCACGACGAGTTCTTCATGAAGCGAATGAGCGGGCTCAAGCGGCAGATCCAGAAGGGATCGAAGAAGGCGTCGTTGGACGGCCGGCTGCCCCAGCAGGAGTTCGCCGCCTGCCGCGAGGAGCTTCTCCGGCAGTCGGAGAAGCTCGGCCGGGCGATCCGCGAGGAGCTTCTCCCCGGCCTCTCGGGCCACGGGCTCCCGATCGTGCGGCACGACCGGCTCGATGCCGGGCAGAAGGAAGGTCTCCGCGAGTACTTCCGACTCTCCGTCCAGCCGATACTGACGCCGCTCGCGGTGGACGCGGAGCACCCGTTTCCGTTCATCAGCAACGTCGGGCTGAACCTCGCCGTGCTGCTCCCTGACGACGACGGAGACCGCGAGCGGTTCGTCCGGATCAAAGTGCCCGGAAACCGGCCACGGTGGGTGCCGCTTCCCGGCGGCACGGGGTTCACCCCGCTTGAGCAGGTGATCGCCGCGAACCTCGACCTCATGTTCCCCTCGTCACCCCCCAGGCGGATCCACTTCTTCCGGGTCACGCGGGGCGCCGAGGGAGACCGTCCGCGGACGGCGGACCTCGAGGACGAGGGGGATCTCCGCGAACCGGGCAGCATCGTCCGCCTGGTGTCGGACGAGCTGAAGGCCCGGCGCTTCGCCGGGGTGGTCCGGCTCGAGTTGGACGCGGAAATGCCGCGGAAGATCGTCGGGTGGCTGTGCACGCAGCTCAAGATCGAGCGAGACGACGTGTACCCGACGGACACGTTTCTCGGAGTGTGCGACCTCCTGAGGCTCGAGGCGCCGGGGCACGACGACCTCCGGCTCCCGCCGCACGTACCCGTCACGCACCCGCGGCTCCGCGGGATCGCCTCGTCGTCGACCTCCGCGATCTTCGAGGAGATCGCGCGCGGCGACATCCTGCTCCACCACCCCTACGATGACTTCGACACGTCGGTCCTCCGGTTCCTCGAGTCCGCCGCGGCCGACCCGGACGTTTTGGCGATCAAGCTGACGATCTACCGAACGAGCGCGGACTCGCCGATCGTCCGCGCCCTGGCCGAGGCGGCGCGACGCGGAAAGCAGGTGGCCGTGCTGGTGGAGATCACGGCGCGGTTCGACGAGGCCCCCAACATCGCCTGGGGGCAGTACCTCGAGACTGAGGGGGTCCACGTTTCCTACGGGGTCGAGCGGCTCAAGACCCACGTCAAGCTCGCGCTCGTCGTCCGGGAAGAGGCCGGCCGCATCCGCCGCTACGTCCACATCGGGAGCGGCAACTACCACACGGGTACCGCGAGGATCTACGAGGACGTCGGGATCCTGACGTGCGATCCGGACGTCTGCGAAGATGCCGCCGCGGTCTACAACGAGCTGACCGGAGCGATCCCGACGGCAGGGTACCGCAAGATCGTGGTCGCCCCGGCCGCGATGCGAAAGCGGTTCATCGAGATGATCCGGCGCGAAGCGGAGCTCGCGCGGGGGGGGAAAGCCTCGGGGATCCACGCGAAGATGAACCAGCTCCAGGATCCGGAGATCATCCGGGAGCTGTACGGGGCTGGCCTCGCGGGCGTGCCGATCAAGCTCAACGTGCGCGGCCTTTGCTGCCTGCGTCCCGGCGTCCCGGGTTTCTCCGATCGCACGCGGGTGTTCAGCGTGGTCGGCCGATTCCTCGAGCACAGCCGGATCTACCGGTTCGAGAACGGCGGCGCGCCGGAGTTCTTCATCGGATCGGCGGACTGGATGAAGCGGAACCTCGACAACCGGGTCGAGACGGTGCTGCCGATCGAGGACGAGGCGGTCAAGCGCGAGCTGGACGCGATCCTCGGGGTGTACGACCGCGACAACGCCTCCGCCTGGGACTGTGGCCCCGACGGGCTCTACGTCCGCCGGACCCCCGGCACCTCGGAGGAGCGGCGCGCCGCGCAGGACGAGTTCACCACGCGGGCCCGCGCGATCTGAGCGTCACGGGCAAGTCCCGGCCGCGGTGCCGATTCCCGTGTCCCGGGGGTTCGCGCCTCCGGCCGAGTCGTCCGCGAAGGTGCCGCGGCAGACGCTCCGCTTTCCGCGCACGAGGTACCAAGAGCCTCCGCCGGGGACGGGGTCCGGCTCGTCGAGGTGGAGCGACGTCGCGGCGAGGTCGCCGGCGAGGCAGCGGGACACCGAGGCTGCGAAATCGCCGCCGCTCGCCCGAAGCGCCGCGAGGTCGCCCTCGACGGCATCGTACGCGCCGGCGTTCGGTGCCGCGGCCCACGACAGCCGGGTTCCGGGCGGCTCCCGGTCGGCCGACAGCACGGAAACGCCGACGAGCGGGCACGTCCCGCACGAATCGAACCTGAACGCGCCGATCCGCGTTTGCCACGAGTAAGCGCTGCTCGCGGCGTAGTACTCCTGCGTGTACCAGAACGTGCAGTCGTCCGCGGGATCGACGCTCATCGCGCTGTAGTCGCCCCAGCGAACCGCTCCGTTCTGGGATCCGGCGCCCGCCGCGAGCGTCGCCTCGGTGCGCGGCATCGCTCCGGGGGGGTCCGCCGCGAGCCGCCCGACGTAGCGGACCGAAGGATACGTGGTCGCGCTCGCGACGCTGTACCCGAGCGCCATGTCCCCCGCTCCGTCGGTCGCCAGGCTCCCCATCCAGCGATGATCGGCGTCGGGGGCCACGGTCCCCGCCTGGGCGACGAACGGCACCGAAGTGTCGAGCCCCCGGATCTCGTACCAGCGCACGCCCGCGTGGTCGAGGCCGTCCACATCCACGGTGTGATTCGCGACGAGCGTCTCGTGCGAGACGAGATTCCGGTACGAGAGGTGCCACATGAGGCGGTCGGAGAGGGCGTCCACCTTGTTGCCCCCGGGAAGCGGGATGCAGGCGCGCGCGTAGCCGCAGAGGTCGGAGTTGAACGACAGTCCCGCGGCGGTCAGGTCGATCACCGCATCCGGGTCGCCGGCGAGGCCGTAAGTCGAGAGCGAGGTGTCGGACCAGTCCACGTGAAACTTCCACAGCTGCAGAAGATCGGCCGGCCACCCCCACCCGTCGTCGTCCACCTCGACGAACCATGCCGGCGTCCCCGCGGGAGGCGGGATCGGACCCTCGAGGTCCGCGGGGAGCTGGCCCCCGTAACCGGGATTCACGCCGTACAGGTCGAAGACGACCATCCGGGCCGGCTGGCCGAGCAGCATCCGGTCCCTTTCGAACGCGGCGGCGGCCTGCCCGCGCCAGCCCTGCGTTCCGCCGTCGAATTGGTTGACGGCCATGTAGTAGGCGTCGGGCCAGACGGCGAACTTCGGATAGTCGTTGAGCGTCGTCGGGCTCCACGGAAAATCGTAACGGTACCAGGCCCCCGTGGGGTCCCCGGTCTCGGACACCGCGATGCACTCGTGGAAGTTCCCCGGCCAGTCGAAGGCGAGCTGGCTCGCGAGCCACCGGTCCGCGAGCCCGTCGTACACGACGACCGGGTCGCCGTTGTCGTGCGTTTCGCAGATCCCTCCGAACCCGGACCACAGGGTGCGGCCGTTCACCGGGCCGTAGAGGAGATTTCCGTTCTTGTCCCAGATCGCCAGGGAGAGGTTGACCCACTGCACGTAGTGCCGAGGCCCCACGTCCCCTTGGGTATCCGGAGGCACACGGTTGTTAAGGTTCGAGACCCCCTCGAAGTTCGCGATCGGCGCGGGCATCGGCCCCGAGGCGGGCGCGAGTTCCCGGACGTAACACGCATCCACGGTCCCGGCGCCCGGGCGCGCCAAAACGCGTCCCGGCAGGACCAGGTTCAGGCTCGGCTCGTCCGAGACGGCGCGCCCCGCGACCGGCGGGATCGAGCGGAGCGGCGGCGAGACGTCGTGGGACCCGGCCCACGAGACTCTCGCGGAGATCTTGGGCTTCCCGGGAGATTCGGTCGCCCCGGCTCCGTCCGCGGCGAGTGCCGGGGCGGCGGTCAGCGCCAGGACCAGGAGCGCCGTCTCGATCCCTCTTTCCCGCATCGTGGCACCCTCCCGCCCCCGCGCGTCCTTGCGGAGTATCTTACGGCGAGAACTCCGTGGACGCCTCCCGGCGGCCGCGGCGGAATGGTTTCGTCCCTTGACTCTCGTGCCTCTGCCGCCGATGCTCCTTTCCCGATGACCTTCTCCGTCCCGACCCTCCGCGGCCCGGCGACGCGGGCCGCGGTACTCTCGGCGTTGGCCGGCCTCGCGATCCTCGCCTCGATCGAGGCGACGGGTGCGATGCACGGATGGGCGTTCTCGTGGGCCCGCGAGGTTTCCGGCGCGATCATGATCCTTCTCGCCGCCTGGTCCGCGGGGCGCACGTTGCTCCGCGCGCTCCTCGGCGGGGACGCGACCCGCCTCTCGGGAGGCGTGGTCGCGACCGCACTCGGCCTGGGCCTCCTGGTCCTCGCGACGTTCGCCGCGGGCGTCCTGGGTCTACTTCGGCCTCCGCTCCTATGGCTCCTCGTCGCCGCGGCCGCGGTGCCCGGGGCGGCGGCCTGGCTCGCGCGGCGCCGCGGCGGGACGACCGTGCCGGCCTTCGCCGGCCCACCCTCCGACGAGGATGCCGCATCGTCCCGATGGCCTTCCTGGGCGGGTGGGATCGCCTTCGCTCTCGTGTTCGCCGGCGGATTCCTCTACGCGTCGCTCCCGCCGATCTTCTACGACACGCTGGTGTACCACCTCGGACTCCCGAACTTGTACCTGGCCACCGGCTCGCTGACCTACTGGAGCGGCTCGTACCTCGCGTGTTATCCCCAGAACGCCGAGATGCTCAACGTGATCGCGATGGCGGTCGGCGGCGAGAAGGCCGCGCAGATCCTGGCGTTCGGGGTGGCCTGCCTCGTCGCGCTCGCGGTGAGGGGCATGGCGCACCGGGAGGCCGGGCGGCCCGGCGCGGACCTCGCGATCCTGTTCCTCGCGTCGCAGTGGCCGTTCTGGTTCGAGGCCTGCTTCGCCAAGAACGACCTCCTCGGCGCGCTGTTCCTCCTCGCGGCCCTCACGATCGTGCTGGACCCGGCGACGTCGAAGCCGCTCCGCTCCCTGACCCTCGCCGGCGCCCTCGCCGGCTTCGGGGTCGGCGTCAAGCTCACCAACGCCCTGCCGGCGTTCCTGATCGGATGCGTGCCGGCGTTGAAGCGCGGCACCGCTTCGAAGGGGAGAATCCTCCACCCCGCAGTCTTCCTTGTCGCCGTCCTCGCGACCGCGTCGCCATGGCTCGTGCGGAACGCGATCCACCGCGGGAACCCCTTCTTCCCCGCGTTCTATTCCGTACTCGGCGGACGGGATTTCTCCCCCGAGGCCGCCGCGCGAATGGAGCGCGACACTCTTCAGGAGATGGATCGATCGGCGGGCGCGGTCGCCGCGCGGGTCGGCCGGATCGGGTTCGATCGAGAGCGCTACGCGAGCGGCGGCGAGCTTTCGCCCTTGACCCTGCCCCTGCTCGTCGCCGGGCTTCTGCTTTCCCGCCGGCGGGAAACGGCCGCCACACTGGGCATCGCTCTCCTCACCCTGGTCGTCGGGGTGGGCTACCTCTCGGCCGTGGTCCGGGTGTACGCCGTGGCCTGGACCCTCGTGCCGCTGGCCGCGGCGGTGCTCTTCGCGCGGTTCCGCCATCGGGCGTGGCGGATCGCCGTCGTGTCGATCGTGGCCGCGGCGGCGGTGCCGGGTTTCCTGATGTCGGCCCGGATGATGGAGGCCGTCTCGGCGGGCGGAAGCCGGGTGTTCCTCGGCCGTATGGAGCCCGAGGCCTACCTGGAGGAGCGCGTGAACTACCTCCCGGTGGCCCGTTTCGCGAACGCGCGCCTCCCTTTGGACGCACGGATCCTCGTGGTGGGAAGCTCGCGCTCCACTTACATCCACCGTCGGTGCGATGCCCCGTGCGCCTGGGACGACGCCTGGATCGCGCGCGCCTCCCGACCGGGGGCCGACCCGCTCGCGCTGCGCGCCGAGCTACACCGGATGGGCTACTCCCACGTCCTGCTGAACGCACGGGAGATGTACGAGTCCGAGTCCGCGCGCCGCCAGGCCGGCATCCTGAACGACCCGCAGGCCGCCGACCGCCTCGACCGGTTCTTCAGGGCACTTCGGCCGGTCGCAAGGGACGGCGGCTGCGTGCTCTTCGAGGTCGCCGGCAGCTGACCCGGCGGAGCGTCCCGGCGCTCGCCCCGGTACGATCCGGCGCATGGAGCACCGCGCCCTCCCTTCGAACCTGTGCCTCGGAACCTCGTCTCGGGCGTTGACGACCGGCGGCCCGGATCCGACCACAAAATGAGGGAGCTTGCCGTGACAGGTTTTGTCGCTCCCCGACCGCCAACGCGACGTCCCGCGGCAGAGCGGGTCCGTCCCCGGCCACCCGGGCGGTGCCGGGGGGCGGGCGCGGGAGTGGAATAGAGCGTCAGATGGGCGTTTCGCACCATGCCCTCCCCCCGCGTTGCGCTGGCACTGTGATTGCTTGATAGACTGTCCCGAACCAGAAAAAAGGAGGCCATAGGTCATGAAGCGAAGCAACAAAGGTTTCACGCTAATCGAACTCCTGATCGTGGTGGCGATCATCGGCATCATCGCGGCCATCGCCATCCCGAACCTGCTGAACGCCATCGACCGTGGCAAGCAGAAGAGGACCATGGCGGACCTCCGCTCCATCGGCACCGCCGTGGAGTCGTACGCCATCGACAACAACTACTACCCGGCCGCCACGGACATCGCGACGCTGTCCGCCCAGGGGACCAACGTGGCCCCGATCTACATCAAGGTCCTGCCGCAGCAGGACGGCTGGCGGAACGATTTCTACGTCCACTCGGAGACCACCGGCTACACCCTCGCCTCCGGCGGCAAGGACGGCGGCGGCCTGAACGGCTTCCCCCCCGGAGGCGCCACCCAGAGCTTCAACGCCCCGATCGTGTTCATGAGCGGGCAGTTCGCCGCCTGGCCCGAGGGTGTCCAGCAGTAACCGATCCGGCTACTCTCCTTCCTGGCGAAGGCGGCGGGATCGTCCCGCCGCCTTTTCTTTTCCACGGCGGGTTGACGGCGGGGGGCGAGCGGTGCTCTGCTTTTGGACCGCTCACACGCGGGAGGCGGCCCCATGGAGCCCGACCACATCCTCTACCGTGCGATCAGCTTCGCCGAGCGTGCACACCGCGGCCAGGTCCGCAAGGGGACGCAGAAGCCCTACTTCACCCACCCCGTGGCGGTGGGAATGATGGTGCTCGCCCACGGCCACGGCATCGAGGCCGCGGTCGTCGGACTCCTCCACGACGTCATCGAGGACACCCCCGCCGACCGGGACGAGATCGAGGACGCGTTCGGCTCGGCGATCGCCCAGGCGGTCGTGGACCTCTCCGAGCCGGACAAGACGCTCCCCTGGGAGGAGCGGAAGCTCGCGTACGTCGCCCATCTCGCGAACGCCGTCGAACTCGCGCTGCCGTCGTGCGCCGCCGACAAGACCCACAACCTCCGCAGCATTCTCTGGGACCTCGACGACGCCCGCTCCGAGGGGCTCGATCCCGACGAGGTGTGGCGCCGGTTCAAGCGGCCGCCCCACCAGATCGCTGCCTACCATCGCGCCGTCTGGACCGCGCTCCGGGACCGCGGCTTCGTCGGGCCGCTCCACGCCGCGCTCGGGGAAGCGATCGAGCGCTTCGCCCTTGCCGTCGGCGCCGACCTCTCCCGCGAGCGCTTCCTGCGCTGACCGCATGGCCGACCGCGTCGAGCTTCTCTTCCGCGCCGCCGCAGAGCGGCTCTTGCCCCGGCGGGGAACGGTGCTGGCGGCGGTGTCGGGCGGCGCGGACTCCGTGGCGCTCCTCCATCTTCTCGCCCGCTTCGCGGCACGCCGGCCGCTTCGCATCGTGGTCGCCCACATCGACCACGCACTGCGCCCCGGCTCGGACCGGGACCGTCGGTTCGTGGAGCGGCTCGCGACGGATCTCGGCTTCCCCTGCCTCGCCGGCCGGCGGCGGGTCACGACGCTCCGCCGGCGCGGAGAGTCTCTCGAAGAGGCGGCCCGCCGGGTGCGCCGCGCGTTCCTCCTCGAGGCGGCGACGGAGGCGGGCGCCGAGCGGATCGCGACGGGGCACACTCTCGACGACCAAGCGGAGACCGTCCTCATGCGTCTCGCGCGCGGGGCGGGGCCGACGGCTCTGTCGGGGATGGCCCCCGACGGGCCCGGCCCCTTCGTGCGCCCGCTGCTCGGCATCGAGCGGGCCGATCTCCGCGGGTGGCTCCGCCGGCGCGGTTTCGGACACCGCGAGGATCCGTCGAACCGCAGTCTCCGTTTCGACCGCAACCGCGTCAGGCGACTCGTGCTCCCCGCGCTCGCCGCGGCGTTGAACCCGCGCGCCGCGCGTCACCTCGCGGAGGCCGCCGGGCGGCTCCGCGAGGACGCGCGCTTCCTCGACGACCTTGCGAGGCGGCGTCTCGATCGACTCCTCGGAAGGGCGTCCCCCGGAGGGCTCGCGCTCGACGCCCGGGGTCTCGCCCGGACGCCGCCGCCCCTCGCCGCGCGGATCGCCCGCCTCGCGCTCGAGCGCGCCGGAGCCGACCCGCGCCGCATCGGGACGCGGCACATCGACGCGTTGCTCGACCTCGCGCGGGGGAGCGAGGGGCGGCGGACCGACCTTCCGGGGGGTCTCGGCGCCCGGAGGCGGGGGGACAGCATCGTTCTCGCCCGGCGGACCCGCCCGAGGAGGTGACGGCGTGAAGCTCTCCGGAGAGATTCTGATCGGCGAAGACCGGCTACGGGAGAGGGTGGACGCCCTCGCGCGCGCCGTCGCGACGGACACGCCGGAAGGAACCACGCTGTCGGTGCTGGCGCTCATGGACGGCGCGTTCGTTTTCGCCTCCGACCTCGTGCGCCGCCTCACGATGCCGGTGCGGCTCGCGCTGGTCCCGGTGTGCTCCGTGGACCGGGGCGGCGACCCGACGGCGATCGCGCTGCCGGATGGCTTTCCGGTCGAGGGGGCCGACGTCCTGGTCGTCGAGGACATCCTCGACACGGGACGCACGCTGGCGGCCCTTCGCCGATACCTCCTCTCACGCCGGCCCCTGCGGGTCAGGATCGCCGTCCTGCTCGACAAGCCCGCCCGGCGGGCCGTTCCGGTCCTGGCGGACTACGTGGGGTTCACCGTCCCGAACGTCTGGCTCGTCGGCTACGGCCTCGACGCGGACGGTCTCTACCGGAACCTGCCCTATCTCACGTATGCGGAGTGAGTTCCGGACCCGCGGTCGCGAAGCCTCGCAAGTCACGGATCCTCTTGGCGATTCGGGGCCGGGTTCGTTATATTATGTGGAGTTGGGTCGAGCGCGTGCGGAGGCGCAGGGGGAGGGGTTTCCCCGGACCTCGAGGACCTGAGGAGCCGCGCGGTGAATTCACATCTGAAGACCATCGTGATCTGGCTGGTCGTGATCGCGGCCATCGTGATCGGCTACCAGGTCCTGAGCGCAGCCGGCAGCCAGAAGGAGACGCTGGACCAGTCCGAGTTCTACGACCGCGTGGCCGCGGGGGACGTCAAGGAAGTCGTCATCACCGGCGACAGCATCGGCTACGAGATCCAGGGCAAGTTCAAGGCGCCGAAGGCCGGCGCCATGGGTCAGCCCGTGGCCGGATTCAAGACCTACGCCGTGAAGGACGAGAGCCTTCTCAAGATGCTTCGCGACAAGGGAATCAAGGTCGAGGCCAAGAAGCCCAGCGACAGCTCGTTCCTGACCCTCTTGCTCACCTGGTCGCCGATGCTCCTGTTTCTCGGCGTCTGGATCTTCTTCATGCGCCAGATGCAATCGGGCGGGAGCAAGGCGCTCTCGTTCGGCAAGTCCCGCGCGAAGCTGACCTCGTCCCAGGGGAAGAAGGTCACGTTCAAGGACGTGGCGGGAGTGGAGGAGGCCAAGGAGGAGCTGCAGGAGATCATCGAGTTCCTCCGCGAGCCGCAGAAGTTCCAGAAGCTCGGCGGAAAGATTCCGAAGGGCGTGCTGCTCATGGGGCCGCCGGGAACCGGGAAAACCCTCCTGGCGCGGGCGATCGCCGGCGAGGCGAACGTGCCGTTCTTCTCGATCTCGGGCTCGGACTTCGTCGAGATGTTCGTGGGCGTCGGCGCTTCGCGCGTCCGCGACCTGTTCGAGCAAGGCAAGAAGAACGCTCCGTGCATCATCTTCATCGACGAGATCGACGCGGTCGGCCGCCACCGCGGCGCGGGTCTGGGCGGCGGGCACGACGAGCGCGAGCAGACGCTGAATCAGCTCCTCGTCGAGATGGACGGATTCGAGACCAACGAGGGGGTGATCCTCATCGCCGCGACGAACCGCCCCGACGTGCTGGATCCGGCCCTCCTCCGTCCCGGCCGGTTCGACCGGCAGGTCGTCGTGGGACGGCCTGACGTCCGCGGCCGGGAGGAGATCCTGAAAGTCCACGTCCGCCGGATCCCGCTGTCGGCCGATGTCGAGCTGGCGGTGATCGCCCGCTCGACGCCCGGGTTCAGCGGCGCCGACCTCGCGAACCTTGTGAACGAAGCGGCGCTCCACGCGGCGCGCCTGAACCGCAAAGCGGTCGTCCAGGAGGATTTCGAGATCGCGAAGGACAAGGTCCTCATGGGGACCGAGCGGAAGTCGCTCATCATCAGCGACTCCGAGAAAAAGGCGACCGCGTACCACGAGGCGGGTCACGCCCTCGTCGCGTACATGCTCCCGGACGCCGATCCGCTGCACAAGGTGACCATCATCCCGCGCGGACGCGCCTTGGGCGTCACGCAACAGCTTCCGGTGGACGACAAGCACACGTACTCGCGCGACTACCTCGAGGCCGCGCTCACGGTGATGATGGGGGGCCGCGTGAGCGAGGAGCTGCAGCTCGGCAATATGACCACGGGCGCGGGCAACGACATCGAGCGGGCGACCGACCTGGCCCGGAAGATGGTCTGCGAGTGGGGCATGTCGGACAAGATGGGCCCGCTCACCTTCGGCAAGAAGGAGGAGGCGATCTTCCTCGGTCGGGAGATCGCGCAGCACCGGGACTACAGCGAGGCGACCGCCATCGATATCGATCGTGAGGTGAAGGAGATCGTCCTCGAAGCCTACAAGGAGGCCCGGCGGATCCTCGAGGAGCACAGCGGGGCCCTGGTCCGCATCGCCGAGGCGCTTCTGGATTACGAGGTCCTCGACGCCGAGCAGATCGCCGCCCTCGTGAAGGGCGAGGCGATGCCGATGCGGCAGCCGGCTGCGCCCGCCCCGGCGACGGGAGCGCCGGAGCCCGACGCGGAACGGGGACGGGTCGGCGAAGGCCGGCCGGGAGTCCTGCCCACACCGGGAAGCCAGCCCGCCTGACGGCCGGCCGCCGCCTCGGGCCCGGAACGGCGCGGCGGCGAGGGAGCCGAGCGGGGGAATTCTTGGATCACAATCCGCGACTCATCGAGATGGCGGAGCTACGCCACGCGGTCCGTCGAATGACCGACGTGGACGAGCCCCACGCGCTGCTCGCCGATCGGCTTTACGCCAAGACGCGCCGCGCCGTACGTCTCGAGGGGGTCACCCCCGAAACCGCCGCGCTGCTGACCCGCGAGGCGGAATCGCTGGGCATCGCGGTGCTCGACGGGATGCCGACGAGCACGGGGTCCGCCGCGCGAATCCTCGTTGCGGATGACGAGACCCTTCGGCGGCTGGCCTCGGTCCTCGAGAGCTCCGGCGAGAAGCCCCTTGCCTCCGCGATTCGGGCCACGCTCTCGAGCTATCTCCGCGCCGGTTTCTCGCTCTCCTGGCCCGACGGGGAGCGGCTCACGCTGGGCCGCGAGACGCGGGTCATGGGGATCCTGAACGTGACCCCGGACTCGTTTTCCGACGGCGGACGGTTCCTGGACCCCGCGGCGGCCCTCGACGCAGCGGCGGCGCTGACCGAGGACGGAGCCGAGATCGTGGATGTCGGGGGCGAGAGCACGCGTCCCGGCGCCGAGCCGGTCCCCGAGGATGAGGAGGCCCGCCGTATCGTTCCGGTGGTGGCGGCGATCAAGCGCGAGCTGTCGGTCCGGATCTCGGTCGACACGACCAAGGCGGCGGTCGCCCGGCGCGCCCTCGATGCCGGCGCCGATATGGTCAACGACGTCTCGGCCTTCGCGGACCCGAGGATGATCCAGCTCCTGCGCGACCACCGCGCGGTCGCCGCCGTCATGCACATGCGGGGCACCCCGCGGTCGATGCAGCAGGACACGCAGTACGTGGACCTGATGGCCTCCGTCGTCGGCTACCTCCGGCGCGCCGTCGAGAAGGCTGCCCAGGCCGGGGTGGCCGATGATAAGATCCTCGTGGATCCGGGCCTGGGCTTCGGGAAGTCCCCCGCGGGGAACCTCCAGATCCTCCGGGAGCTGCCGACCCTGCGGAGCACGGGCCGTCCGATCCTGATCGGGGGCTCGCGAAAATCGTTCATCGGCGCGGCGCTGAACCTGCCCGCGGGCGAGCGGTTGGAGGGAAGTTTGGCCGTCGCGGCGCTGGCCGCATGGCAGGGAGCCCACGTGATCCGGGCGCATGACGTCGCCGAGACGGTCCGCGTGGTCCGGATGATCGACGCGATTCGGAACCTCTGACGGGGCGTTCGGCGCGGCGACTGGGGAAAGATGCTCGAGCGACTGTCGGCCCCCATCCACCTCCAGGAGCTGAACGGCCAGGCGCTCCTCGACGTTCTCGTCCTCTCCGTCATCATCTACCAGCTGCTCCTGCTGATCCGCGGCACGAGAGCGGTCCAGATGATGTTCGGCGTGGCGGCCCTCGTGATCGCCCACCTTCTCACCCGCCCCGGCCTGTTCCACCTGCCGGCGGTGCACGCGGTCCTCGGCAACCTGCTGATCTACATCCCGTTCGCGGTGATCGTCCTCTTCCAGAACCCGATCCGGCAGGCCTTGGCCCGCGTCGGCAGAAATCCCATCTCCGCCTTGATCCCCCGGCCGCGTCACGAGAACCTGGCCGAGGAGATCGCGCTGGCGGCGGTCTCCCTCGCGAGCAAGCGCCTCGGCGCCCTGGTCGTCATCGAGCGCGAGCTGGGGCTCAGGGCGTTCTACGAGACCGGGATCTCGCTGGACGCGCTGATCTCCTACGACCTGCTGCTGAACATCTTCACCTATGGCTCGCCGCTCCACGACGGCGCCGCCATCCTCTCGGAGGGGCGCATCAAGGCGGCCGCCTGCTACCTTCCGCTGACCATGGACCCGAGCCTCTCCCGCACGTACGGGACCCGGCACCGGGCCGCGATCGGGATCACGGAGGAGTCGGACGCCCTGGCCGTGGTGGTCTCCGAGGAACGCGGCATCGTCTCTCTCGCGGAAGGAGGGCGCATCGTCGAGGACCTGGACGCGCACGGGCTCGCGGAGCGGCTTCGCCTGGCTCTCCTGCCGCGCGCGGGGCGGAGGAAGGGCTCCGCGGCCGGGCGCGCCGCCCCCGCCGAGGGTGGCCGAGATGCTTGAGCGCCTGCTGCGGAATTGGCCGCTCAAGCTCCTGGCATTGGGGCTCGCTTCCGCCGTCTGGGTCGCGGTCACCGGCGATAGCCGCGTGCTCCAGGTCTACCCCGCCCCGCTCGATATCAGGCTCCCGCCGGGTTGCGTCCTTGCGGGAGCGGCTCCCACGAAGGTCAACGTGAGCCTGCGGGGTCCGGAACGGTTGATTCGCCAACTGGACCCGTTCAAGCTCGCTTTCCGCGTGGACATCACCGACGCAGCGCCGGGGCAGCGAAACGTCCAGCTCGCCGCCGAGTCCCTCGACGGCCTCTCGCGCGGGATCGAGGTCGTCCAGATCGAGCCGGACCGGCTCCGGCTGACCGTGGATCGGAGGATGCGCAAGGTGCTACCGGTGGCGCCCGCCTTCGTCGGAGCGCCGCCGCCCGGGTACGGCTTCTACGGTGCCCGGGTCGTGCCGGATACGCTCGAGGTGGAGGGGCCCCGGGCGGAGGTCGTCGGCCTCGACCGAATCCGGACCGACCCGATCCACCTCGAGGGACGGACCGCGCCGTTCGCCGCCGCCGTGAGCGCCGTTCCGGAACGGCCGGGGACACGCGTCCTCGAACCGCGGGAGATCTCGGTGCACGTCGAGGTGGACGTCGCCCCGGTGAGGGTGTCGTTCGACGCCGTCCCCGTGGTCTTCGCCGACCAGGAGTACGAGGCTACGGCCCAGCCCTCCAGCGTCCGCGTGGTCATCTCGGGTCCTCCCGCGGTCCTCCGCACGATCCGTCGCGGGCAGATCCGACCGGTCGCCGACCTGTCGGGCTTCGTCCCGCGACGCGAGCCGTACGCCGCAGAGCTGAGGATCGAGTTCGTCGGCGTCGCGGCAGCGGACCTGGCCCGTATCAGCGTGAAGTCGGTCAGCCACCCCAAGGTCGCCGTGCGACTGTCGAACCGGAGGATCGCGACGTGAAGCGTCTGTTCGGGACCGACGGCATCCGCGCCGTCGCGGGAGAGAGCCCCCTGGACCCGGCGACCGTGCGCTGCTTCGGCGCCGCGCTCGCCGGCGTGCTCGCGTCGCCCACGGGGCGCCCGCCGCGGGTGTTGCTCGGGCGGGATACCCGGGAATCGGGTGCCTGGCTCGGCGCAGCGGTCGCGGCGGGTCTTCTCTCGCAGGGGGCGGAGGCCGTGGACGCCGGCGTGATCACGACACCCGGGCTGGCCCATCTCGCGCGGACGGGGCCCTTCGAGGCGGGCGTCATGATCTCGGCCAGCCACAACCCGTTCGAAGACAACGGGCTCAAGGTCTTCGGCCATGACGGGACCAAGCTCTCCGACGCCCTGGAGGCGGAGATCGAGGTGCTCCTTCTCGATCACGGGATCGTGGACCCCGGCCCTTCCGAACATCCCGCCGTGACGGACCCCTCGCTCGGGCGGGCTTACGTGGAGTTCCTGGAAGGCGCGGTGTCGCCGCGCGGTCGGTTCGCCGGAATGAAGCTCCTCCTCGATTGCGCGAACGGCTCCGCATCGGCCTTCGCCCCCGAGATCTTCCGGTATCACGGGGCGGACGTCCTCGTCCGGGGCGCCGAGCCGAACGGCCGGAACATCAACCTCGAATGCGGCTCGCTGCACCTCGAGGGCCTCGGGCCGGAGGTCCTGGAGAAAGGGCGAGACATCGGCATCGCCTTCGACGGCGACGCGGACCGCGCGCTCGCGGTGGACCGGACGGGGCGGGTGGTGGACGGCGATCTCATCCTCTACCTCCTCGCCCGCCGGATGAAACGGGCCGGGAGGCTCAAGGGCGGCACGGTGGTGGCCACCGTGATGAGCAACTTGTGGCTCGAGCTCAAGCTGAGGGAAGAGGGGATGCGCCTCCTGCGGGCGCCCGTCGGCGACAAGTACGTGCTCGAGCGAATGATCGAGGAGGACGCCATCCTCGGCGGCGAG
Source organism: Acidobacteriota bacterium (assembly GCA_041494445.1). Taxonomy (GTDB): domain Bacteria; phylum Acidobacteriota; class Polarisedimenticolia; order Polarisedimenticolales; family JAIQFR01; genus JAIQFR01. The sequence goes on from JBGQAU010000018.1 coordinate 24,215, forward strand.
CAGTCCGGCCACGTGATCGTTCGGGACCGCGCGAGCACCGGGGACGGGATCCTGACCGGACTGCTCCTGCTGGACACCCTGGTCGAGGAGGACGCTCCGCTCGAGGCGATCCTCGACGGGATCGTTCCGTTCCCGCAGGTTCTCGTGAACGTCGGCGTCCGGGAGAAACCCGACCTCACGCGGCACCCGGTGATCGGTCCCGCAGTGCGGGAGATCGAGAGCCTGCTCGAAGGGAGCGGGCGGATCCTCCTGCGGTACTCGGGGACGGAGCCGCTCGCGCGCGTCATGGTCGAAGGTCCCGATGCGGATTCGGTCCGCGGCCACGCGGAACGGCTTGCCGGCCTGATCCGGAAGGAGATCGGCAGCACGTGAGGATTCTGGGAGCCGACCTGTACGCGGATCCCTCGTCTCCCGAGTCCCGGGAAGGCGCGGTCGTCCTTCTGGACGAGGACGGCCGAGTCGCCGCGGCGAGACATCCGAGTACGGTCCCCGGCCTCGCGGCGGCGGTCGGCGAGCTCGCGGGCGGCGAGCCGTTCCTCCTCGGCGTCGACGTGCCGGTCGTGACTCCGGAAAGGCCGAGCCGCGCCCGGACGGTGGAAAGCTCGGTGCTGCGCCGGCTCGGCTTCCGGCTGCCGGCTTCCGGCCGCACCGTCGCCGACGCCGCGCGGTCCCCGGCAAACGGCGAGTCGCTCCTGGCGGCGCTGGCGGTGGCCGGTTTTCCCTGCCTTCCCTACCCGGACCGTGACCTCAGGGCCTCGGGTCTCGCCGAGATCCACCCCGGACTCTCGCTCAAGGTTCTCCTCTGGCAGGGCTCGGCCGTGGCCGAGGGCTCTCACCCGGCCCGGGAGGAGATCTTCCGGGCTTACACCGTCCTTCCCTACCGCCGGCCGCCGGGACGGCGAGGGAGCGACTGGGCGGAGCGCGCGGCGGCGCTCGATCTGGTGCTCCGCACCGCGGGGCCGCTCCCGGGGTTCGATCTCGATCCCCCACGCAACGCGCTCCGGGGTGCCGCGTCCGATCCGGAAGTCGAGCGAGCCGCGTCCCTCCTCGACGCCTGCCTGATCGCCGGCACCGCCAGGCGGTACATGAAATCGCCGGAGGATTGCATGTTCCTGGGCGATCGCAAGGAAGGGTACGTCATCCTGCCGGCGGACGGGTTCGTCCGGCGGCTCGCACTCCGGGAGACGCGACCCGGACGCTCGGGATTGTTCCCGCGCGGCTCGCTCCGCGCGAGGCTGGGCGCCGCGGCGGACCTCCACGCGGCGGGTCTGCTCGACGTTCCGGGGCGGCCCCAGGACACCGAGGCGGTGTTCCACCGGATCCCCCTGTACGAGTTCGACAATCTGGACGAGATGCTCTGGTGGAAGCACTGCCGGCATCTCGACGGGCCGGCCCTCCCCACCGAGGGGCTCCGGGAGCTCGTGGTCCTGCTCGGCCGGGAGGACGCCCCCGACGGACGGGCCTCTCTTCTCCGCCTCCTGCGGAGTCGGCATCGGACGCTTTCGTTCCGCTTCGAGCCGCCCTCGTCGTGGCGCGCCCGCGTCCCCACGCGGGACGGGAGGACGTACGCGTTCCGCGTGCTTCGCGCCGTCTACGAGACGCTTCCGGCGGAGGAGTGACCTAGAACGCGAGGCGCAGCCCGACCTGGTACTCCCGGCCGGGAGTGATCGTCGCGTCGTTCTGGCCGTTGGTCTGCCGGCCATAGCCGAGCTGGGGGTTGTAGATCACGTAGTTCCGGTCGTTGAGCAGGTTGAACACCTCCAGGGAAATCTGGAGATTCTGTCCCCCGCTCAGGTTGTACTCCTTGTCCAGTTTTGCGTTCAGGGTGAGCGACGGCCGGTTCCGCTGATCGTTGCGCCGGTGGGTCGAATAGCGCGTCCGCGACCGGATTCCGCTCACGAAGATCGACGGGTAATCGAGCGGCCTGCTGTCCGCGACCGAGGCGACCTGGACGATGGAGTAGGGCAGTCCCGACATCCAGCTCGCCGTGCCGCCGAAGCGGAACCCCCACGGGGTGATCGTCGTCGCGTTGACCTTCACCACGTTCCTTTGGTCGTAGGCGAGGTATCCGTATTCCGTCTCCCGGTTCGCCGGGTCGTCGCCGACGTTCGAGGAGAAGTCCTCCCCGTTGCCCAGGGCGCGCGACCAGGTGTACGACGCCTGCATCTGCCAGTTCCGGTACTGGCGGCGCACCACCTCGAGAACGATCCCCTTGTAGCGCGCGGTGTCCTCGTTCCCGACCCGGTAGATCGCTCCCCACCCCGGATTGTAGGTGTACGAGTCCAGGTAGCCATCGGGCTGGTGGAACGCCGGCAGAGGGAGGCTGCCGAACTGCGCCTGATTCACCACGAGCGTGCCGTCGCAGTCGTCCAGGATGCCGTCCGGGGGGCCGACGATCCAGGGCCGGTCGGGGGACGTCTGCTGAACGCACCTCCCGTAATCTCCCTTGTGGTGGTTGATGTCCACGTCCTGGAGCTGGTCCTGGAATCGGCGCGAGATGAAGGAAACGCGGGCGAGGGTCTCCCTCGCGATCTCGTGCTCCAGCGAGATCGTCAGCTCGTCCTGGTACGGCGTCCTGAGCCCTCGGTCGACCACCCGCGCGCTCACCGTCGGGTCGATCCCGGACGAGACGCTCACTCTCCTCCAGAGCGGGTCGGGAGGAACCCGTATGGCGCGAAGGCCCATCGTGGTGGTCACCGGCTCCTCCTCAACCAGCGGGACCGCGAGGAGGAGCGTGCCGTAGTACCGGCCGGCGGTGAGCGCCAGCTTCGACTTGCCCTTCCCTCCGGGATCCCACGCCACGGAGAGCCTGGGTGAGGGGTTCGTGTTGAGGATCTCCAGGTCGTCGGGGCGGCGGTGCTTCGCCCAGAGCTGGCTCGACGACTGGCCGACGCTGATGTACTGGGAGAGCTTGTCTTCCGAGTAGCCCGTGGCGTCGGACATCCCTGCGACGAGGTCCTTGAGGGTGCCGAAGGACGTGAAGGACGCGGCGGCCGCGGTGAATCCCCCGTCCGAGGTCCCGCCTTCGAGCCTGCGTAGGAATTCCGCAGATTCCGCCGCCGGGTCGAACGGCTCGTAACCGGTCCCCCGGAGCTCCTCGCGGTCCACACGGAACCCCAGGGTCAGGCTGAGATTCGGGAGGGGCTTGACCTGGTCCTCCACGAAGAAGCCGTAGGCCACGTCCGTGGCGTTGACGCGCGCCGTGGGCGGCGAGGCCACCTGGATGGAGATGGACGCGTACTCGGCGCGGTGATTGTGGCCGGAGGTATCCGTGAACACGCTCTCCTTGACGGACATCGTCATCTCGGGCCGCTTTTCGAGGTACCGGAAGTACCGCTCGTTCTCGATGTTGATCCCCGCTTTGATCTGGTGCGTCATCCCCAGGAAGCGGCCCCCGAAGATCGAGGCCTGGCTCTTGAGCGTCAGGCGCTGCCGCTCGTCCATCTGCGTCGAGGCGTAGGGTCCGCTGCTGATGCCCGTTCCCGTGTCCGTGCAGTGGGATTCCTTGAGCGCCTCCGGCACGAAGAGCCCCACGGTGCAGTTGTTCCGGGTCCCGGTCGTCATCGGGAGGAGCCTTTGGTGCCCATTCTGGTAGGAGAGGACCGTGTCGACCAGGACGTCGGGGGAGGCTGGCGCCGTCCAGTTGAGGGCGAACGTGGGTCCCCCGGTCTCGTAACGCTGCGTGGAGTCGGACGTGGTCAGCGTGCTGGCCCCCACGTACGTTCGGGTGAGCGGGTCGTTGCTGATCGCGAGGGCCAGCTTGTTCCTCGGCGAGACCTGCCAGGTGATCTGGTCGGAAGAGATCCGCTGCTCGCGCGTGGCCAGGGCGGTGCCGTCGAGAACCGTCACCGGTTCCTTCCGCGAGATGTACTCGTGGGACAGCCGGTACCAGAGCCGATCCTTGATGATGGGTCCCGAGAGCTGGATGGCGGGCTGGATCCAGTCGTAGCTCGGGGCCCGCGCCCCCGCCTTCCCGACCAACGCCCCGCCGTCCATCAGGCTCGACCGCCACAGCAGGTTCGCCAACCCCTCGAATTCGTTCGACCCCTGCTTCTGGATCACCTGCGCGAAGCCCCCCTGCGCCCGACCGAACTCGACACCGGCCCCCGCCCCGATCACCTCGATCTCCTCGATGGAATCCGGATTGAGATAGCTCATCCAGCCGCCGGTGAGCGGATCCTGGTTGCTCACCCCCCCCACCTGCGTCTGGAAGTCCACCGCCCTCGCGCCGTGCACGTTCGGGTTCCCGTCCCCGTCCGGGTCCACGACCCCCGGCGCCAGGGTCAGCCGCGACTGGTAGAAACGTCCCTGCGACGGCAGGTCCTGCAGGAACGCGTCATCGAACGTCGTGCTCCGCGAGGTCTTGTCGAGATCCACCTCCGCGCGCCGCTCCACGACCTTCACGCTCTCGCGGATCTCCGAGACCAGGCGGATCGGAATCCGGGAAACCTCCTGGATCCGGACGCGGACGTCCGTGACCCGGACCCGGGCGAAGCCCGGAAACGCCACCTCCACGACGTACCCGCCCCCGGGACGCAGGACCGGAAAGAACGCCACCCCGTCGGCTCCCGTCGAGACCGCCGTGGTCGCGACCATGCCGAGAGCGCTCGAGAGGGTCACCGAGGCTCCCGCCACGGGGCTTCGCCCCGAGGCGTCGTACACGCGGACCTCGATGCCCCCCGTCTCCGCGGCGGCGGGGCCGACCGCGAGGGCGAGCAGCGCGGCGATCGTCGCCGTCCTGAAAGAAATTCCGCCGAACTGCGCCACGATCTCCGGCCTCCCGTCGAGCGCGTGAGTATACGACCAGGTCGGCCGCGAATCCGCGGGTTTCTTCGCGCGCCGGGTCATGAATCCGGGGAGAATCCCGGTGGGGTTGACACGTCGCCGGATCGGCGTATACTTTGTTATGTAAAGTACTCTATGAAATGGAAACAGACGGAGGCCCCATGACCAAGCGCATCGCCGCCATCGCCCTGATCTTCGTCCTGACGTCGATCGCCTGGGCGATCCTGGGCGCCACGATCCTCGTCCGCACCTACAAGGCCGGCCCGGTCCTGGGGGGAAAGGTGGCGTCCACGTGGGGCGCCCCCCACGAGCAGGGGCCCCCGTCGGCCACGTTCTCGGAGAAGGTGGCGAAGGTCGTCGAAACGGTGGAAGACGGCCGCAAGGTCTCCCGAACGCAGGAGGAGTGCGTCGTCACCCCGCTGCCACTCGAGCGCAGCCGCGTGAAGGTGGCGATCGACCTCGAATCCCGCCGGAAGGGGCTTCTCTGGTACTCCACCTACGCGGTTTCCTTCGAAGGGGAATACACGTTCCGGAACCCCGACGCCAACGAGAGGCGCGTCGAGCTCCGCCTCCTTCTTCCGACGCCGCAGGCGATTTACGACGGGCTGTCCCTGAGTTTGGACGGAGCCCCGCTGGAGCCCGAGCTCGGCAAGGCCGCCGCGACCGCGTCAGCGAACGTCGCTGCGGGTGCTTCGGCGACCCTGAAGGTGGCCTACCGGTCCCAAGGGCTGGGTTCGTGGAAGTACCGCCTCGGCTCCGAGGTCGCCCGGGTGAGGGACTTCCGCCTCGAGATGGCCACGAACTTCCGCGACGTGGACTTCCCCGACAACTCGCTCTCGCCGACATCCAGGCGCGAGACCGCCGAGGGAGCGGAGACGGTGTGGAGCTACGCGAACCTCGTGTCGGGTTACGAGATCGGGATGACGATGCCCGAGAAGCTCCAGCCCGGCCCGCTGGCAGGCCGCATCTCCTTCTTCGCCCCCGTGTCGCTCCTGTTCTTCTTCTTCCTGATGTTCGTGCTGACGACGCTACGGAGGATCGAGCTGCACCCGATGAACTACTTCTTCCTGGCGGCGGCGTTCTTCTCCTTCCACCTCCTGCTCGCCTACCTCGTGGACCACGTCTCGGTGCACGCGGCGTTCGCGACCGCCTCCGCGGTCTCCGTGTTCCTGGTGGTGAGCTACCTGAGGCTCGTGACAGGCATGCGGTTCGCCGCGGTGGAGGCGGGGCTGACACAGATCCTCTACCTGGTGCTTTTCTCCTACGCCTTCTTCTTCCGGGGATACACAGGCCTCACCCTCACCATCGGCTCGATCCTCACCCTGTTCGTGGTCATGCAGGCCACGGGGAGGATCCGCTGGTCCGAGCGGTTCGGGGAAAAGTGATCGTGGGGATCGTCCCCGGTCAGTACCGGTAGTGGTCCGGCTTGTACGGCCCATCCATCGGCACGCCGATGTAGTCGGCCTGCTCGCGGCTCAAGCGCGTGAGCCTGACGCCCAGCTGCTCGAGATGGAGGCGCGCCACCTCCTCGTCGAGCGTCTTGGGGAGCATGTAGACCTTCTTCTCGTACCGCTCCGGGTGAGCGTAGAGCTCGAGCTGGGCCATCACCTGGTTCGTGAACGAGGACGACATCACGAAGCTGGGGTGCCCGGTGGCGCAGCCGAGGTTCAGGAGGCGCCCCTCCGCTAGGATCATGACGGAGTGGCCGTCGGGAAAACGCCACTCGTCGTACTGCGGCTTGATCGGAACCCTCTCGATCCCGGGCACCTTTTTGAGGCCGGCCATGTCGATCTCGTTGTCGAAATGGCCGATGTTCCCGACGATCGCCTTGTCCTTCATCCTCGCCATGTGGCCGGCGGTGATCACGTCCTTGTTTCCGGTGGCCGTGATGAAGATGTCGGCGGTCGCCAACGCGTCCTCGACGGTCTTGACCTCGTACCCCTCCATGGTGGCCTGGAGCGCGCAGATGGGGTCGATCTCCGTGACGATCACCCGGCACCCCTGGCCCCGAAGCGCCTGGGCGCAGCCCTTTCCGACCTCGCCGTAGCCGCAGACGACCGCCACCTTGCCGCCGATCATCACGTCGGTGGCGCGGTTGAGCCCGTCCACCACCGAGTGCCGGCAGCCGTAGATGTTGTCGAACTTGCTCTTGGTCACCGAGTCGTTGACGTTGATCGCGGGGAACAGGAGCGTCCCGGCCTCCTGCATCTGGTAGAGGCGGTGGACCCCGGTGGTCGTCTCCTCGCTCACGCCGCGGATCGAGCCCGTCACGCGCGCCCATCGCCCGGGCTCCTCCGCCTGAAGGCGCCGGAGCACGCCGAGGATCACCCCCCACTCCTCCGGATCCTTCTTGGGGTCCGATTCCGGGACCCGTCCCGCTCTCTCGAACTCCAGCCCCCTGTGAACCAGGAGGGTCGCGTCGCCGCCGTCGTCCACGATCGAGGTGGGCCCCGACCCGTCAGGCCACGTGAGCGCCTCCCGCGTGCACCACCAGTACTCCTCGAGGCCCTCCCCTTTCCAGGCGAACACCGGGACCCCCCTCGGGCACTCCGGCGTGCCGCCGCCCTCCGGACGACCCACGACCGCGGCCGCCGCCGCGTGATCCTGCGTGGAGAAGATGTTGCACGAGGCCCAACGAACGTCCGCCCCGAGATCCTGAAGCGTCTCGATCAGAACCGCGGTCTGAATCGTCATGTGCAGGCTGCCCGTGATCCGCGCGCCGCAAAGCGGCTTCTTTCCCCTGTACCGCGCACGCAACGCCATCAGGCCCGGCATCTCCTGTTCCGCCAGCCCTATTTCCTTCCGCCCGAGCTCGTGGAGGCCGAGGTCCGCCACCCTGTAGGGGGCCCGCCCCGCCTGCTCCGAGGCGACGAACGGGTGCAAGGTGTCCTTCACGTCGGTCTTCATGCGCTTCTCCTCCGCGGCGGGCCCGCGCATCGCAGCCCGGTCTCGTTGAGATCCGCTGCATTATGACATTTGGGAGGAAACGGCGCCCGGCATGTGGGCTGCTGAGAATCCAGTGGGTCTCCGGCAGGCGCGAATTCACTCACGCGGCGATGTGCCACACGATCCTCTGGTCGGGTGCGATCGCCTTGAGGAGCCGCTCCACCTTCTCGACGGTCGGCATCGCCCGTCCCTGCTCGTATCGGGCGTACGCGTTTTTTGAGCGTTGCCCCAGCCTCTCGGCGGCCTCGGCCAGCGTGAGCCCCTGACGTTCCCGCTGCCGGCGCAAGAGGAGCGCCAAAAGGACGCCCAAGCGATTCCCCCCGATTTCGAACGTCTCGCAGCCTGTCGGATAGACCGTGGCTCGAAAGCCTTTCACACCCGCCATCGTTTCGATGAGATCCTCCGCCATCGCGAGCGCTTCCCGCTTTGTGCGTCCCTGGGTGACCGCATCGAGCGCCGGGATCTCCACCAACCAGAACCTGCCGTCCCTCTTGATTCGCCCTGGGAACCTCATCGCCTCTCCTTGGCACGTACTCTGTGAATGAGCCGTTGGCGCTGACCCACACGTCGTGCTTGCCTCCGTGGCGCTGCAGCGTCCAACCCAGCTTGCGGAGTCGGCGCTCCAGCTCCCGCCGTTTCATGGCCTCAATGTACACCTATACGTGTACCAGCGCAACATGGGCGCAGGAAGAGAGCTGGTTTCGCGGGAGTTTCGAAAGACTCGTGGATCTGGGCCGGACCGCAGACCCGTTCGCCGATTTGTTGTTACCGAGTGTTTTGGCTCGGCACCCACACCAAGTATCACAACCGTACCATTTCAGTAGAGATTGCGGATTGCCGAGCTTTCTTGCGTGCCCTCGCGGACGCGCCTACCGCGGTTCGTTTAAGGGACCTTCCGTCCGGCTGTTCACGGAAGAAAAGAGCGGCGGCGAGCCGCCCGCCCGCCGCCGCTGCAAGAAGAAAACGGGACGCCGGAACGGTCCGCCTACTTGGCCTGGAGCTTGAACGTCACCGAGGCAACGTTTCCTACGTAGCGGTTCGCGTCCGCGCCCGCCGGAGTGAAGGTGGACGTGAGCGTGCAGTTCGCGTTCTTCTGGGTCAGCTTGAGCGTCGTCGCCGCGACGCCGCTTGCATCGGTCGTCGCCGAGGCCGACTGGGAACCGAGCTGGAACGCAATCACCCTGCCGGCCAGGGGCTTGCTCTGACTGTCCTTGAGCACTGCACTCAAGTTGATGGTCTTGTTCGGCCCGCCGCTGAGCGCCCCGGTGTAGGCCACCGACGTCGGCTTCCTGTCGACCGTGTAAGTAGCGGCGCTGGGAAGCGCGGAGCTGTAGAGGGAGTCGCCCGCGAACGTCGCGGACGCGGAGTAGGTTCCGGCATCGAGCCCCAGGAGGTGGGTCGTCGACGCGATGCCGGACGAGTTGGTCGCCGCCGATCCGCCGGCCTCGGCGCCGATGGCGAACGTTATGGTCCGGCCGGGCACGACGGAGCCCAGCTCGTCCACGAGGGAGCCTGTCAAGTTCGTCAGCGTGTCGTACACGCCGTGCTGGTCCCCGAGGTAGCCGATGGTCACGTCGCGCTTGCGGACGAGGACGGTGCGGGTATCCGAGGGACAGGGGGGGACTTCGTCCTTATCGCACACGGTCAGAGTGGCGGTGTAGGTTCCAGGCGCCGAGTACGCATGCTGCACGCTCGGCCCGCCGGTCGCGCTCGGGCTGCCGTCGCCGAAGGACCACTGGTACTGCAGGGTCGCCTGGTCAGCTGCGCCCGGATCCGTCGCGCTGCCGTTGAAGGCCACCGGCGCGCCCCAGGGCGCCGTGGTGTCCGGACCGGCATGGACGACGGGCGGCACGTTCGAGACCGGGATCGTGAGCGCCTTCGTTGACTGGTTGCCGGCGAGGTCTGTCGCCACGAGCTGACCGCTGAAAGTGGCGTTGTCCTGGAAGGTGTGGAATGGGCTGAAACCGTACGCAACGCCGTGGTCGGAGAAGTTCCAGACCCAGTTCACCGTGTCGATGCAGTTGTCCACGGCCCCGGCCGCGGAGAACTGGATGGGCGAGCCCTCCGCTCCGCTGTACGAGGCGTTCACGTTGGTGAGGTCGGGCGGCGTGTTGTCCTTCTGGACGGGGCCAAGGTCCACCTGACCCGAGGGCCCCGTCAGGTCCAGAGTGGTGCCGGTGATAGGAATGGGCAACAGCGGGACGTTGATGATGTCGTTACAACCTGTGATCGGATCGCATTCCTGACCGGCAACACCCACGACGACCTCGAAGTCGAGCGAAGGACTGGTCGTGGGATTCGCAAGCTGGTACACCGCGTCGGCCCCCTCCGGGACCCGACAGCTCACCCTGAAGGGATCATCCTGCGGGCTGGGAGGGAACGTCAGCGTATCGGGCCCCGTACCCGGCGTTCCGTCGTAGAGGACCGTGCGGTCGGTCGAGAAGTTCTGAGGAGTCACATTCGCATTCAGCGTGAGGGTCAGGGCGACACACGCCTCGACGGGAGGAACGACCGGGACGCAGAGGAGCTGGAAGTCGTCCTCCCCGATGGTGCACGGGTACACGGGATCACCGCCGAAGCCGAGCGGGCAATCCCCGCACAGGCTCTCGGAGACACCCCCCACGCTGAAGGAGCTGCCCTCGATCAGAACCGAGAGGTCCGCCTCGACGCCCACGCACAAGTCTCCGTGACCGGGATCGAGGGTGTCCACCATGCCAGGCGTCTCGCCCTGACGCACGAGCGATGACTGGTACTGCAAGGAGACCTTGGAGTTCGGCTTCCAGTCCGTGAACAACCGGAGGTCTCCCTGAAAGCCCCAGCCGGAATCGGAGAGGTCGACCGGCTGGTTGAAGAAGTCGTGGCTCCCCGACATGGGGAACGAGATGTTGGCGGTCGTCAGAGCCTTCACCCCGCTCGTGACCTCTTCGAGGCCCGTCCCCACGCCTTGACCCGCGGATTCGAGCGCCACTTCGACGTGGCACCTTCCGGAGCAGCCGTCGCCAGGCAGGAGGTTCCCATCATCGCAATTCTCCGCACCGTCGACGATGCCGTTACCGCAGAGGATCGAACTGACCCCCGCTCCGCGCACCAGGATGGAGGGCGAGCCGGTCACGCCTCCCAGGCCGATGAATTGACCCGGGACGTTGGTGGCAATCGCGAGCGCGTCGAAGCTCTCGGGCCATGCGATGAAACTCGCGTCCGACGTGCATTTCCAACCCGACATGTTGGCGTTCTTCACGTTGGATAGCGCCGGATCGGTCGCGACGACCTGAACCTCGCGGGAGCATCCGTCTTGCCGGACGACAGAGAACTTGCCAAACGGCTCCAGAACCGACACTTCGGTCGGCTGCGAGGACATGTAGCAGCCCAACGTGACATAGGCACCCGTGCTCTGGGCTCCTCCGGCGAAACTAAGGGCATCCCGGACGAACGTCTTGGCATCCGGCCTGACCCGAGCACTCGAGCCAGGGTGGGTTCCGATCGCGATGACGTTTCCCGTCACTGCGCTCCCCCACACGTCTCGATTCGCGACCGCCGCGGCCAGAGAGCTGCTTCCCAGGCACATCCCGTCCCCGAGGACGATCGCCCGGTAGGTCGCGAACTCCGCCGCGGTCATCGCGGCCCATTCAGTGTCGCTGGCCACGACCACCGTGTAGCCGGCGGCGGCGGCCTCGACGACCTCGACGTTCGAAGCAGCTTTGCGAACCGTACTGCCGAGTACCAGGACAGAGTTCCCGTCCGGCGCCTGTGCGGCGTGGGCCGTACCCCCACCGAGCGCGAGGACGCAGAGCGAGAGAATCGCAACCCTGAAATTCACCCCACCCCTAAAGACCTGCGACATGTTTCTCCTCCCCAACGTGAAAGGTGAAAGGACGGATTACCGTCAGCGTGGAATCGTGGGATCGAACGCTTGGACGATCCGAGACCCGTAGCGGAGGGGCGCGGCCCCTTTCGCTCGAGAGCGTAACGCAAAAGACCTGGGTGGGACCCGGGGTGGTGCGGTCGAAGACCCCGTTGAGGATCGAGCTCTGCGTGAAGTCGTGGGTGGGCTTGCCGTCGCGAAGCGTCCGCCGAAACCCACCGGTGTCGACCGCTCTCACGAGGAGCCCCGCATCGTCGTAGGTGTCACGCCGGATGGCGTTCGCGCCCATCCCGGCGTAGATCGAGCTGCAACCGTCGAGCGACGTGCAGCCCGCGACCGCGATCGAGTCGACGGCGAGCGACGGCTTATCATCGGACATCGGGAACCGGGTAACCCCGCGGTCGGGAGAACTCCGGACACCATCTCCGGCCGTGGCGATCCGGATATCGTCGGCGTTCGCGCGGTTCACCGCCACAGCGGTGGCTCGACCCGCTCCGCCGCCCGGAAAGAAATGGAAGCTCGGTGCGGGACTGATCGAGTAGCGTTACGACCCCGAGAAGGGCCCGGAAACGGCCGGCACCGCGATGACGAGGCCGTCGAGACTGGAGCTTGCTCCGATCCGGATCCGATCCACCGTCGCTGACATGGTGTCGCATCCGATCACTGCCCCCCAAGACCGCCTCGGAAATTAATGGACTACTATTATCCTATTATACCCATTTCCTCCACCTGTCAAGGACCTCTCCTGGCCCCACGACGTGTCTGATCTCGTGCGAACGCGCGGATCCCGAACCCCTTCCAACGTGGAGCAACACCGGGACGGGAAGGGAATTCCATCGCCGCAACCCAACATCGGGGCTCACCCTGACCGTCCCAGGGCCGACGAGGATCTCTTCGCTTCCCGAGATGGGCGCGAGCCTTTGGCGCGCAACGCGGCTGTCAGGCCTCCCGGACGCCTACGGTCCTCTCGGTCACGCAGCGGCAGGGCGGCGGCGCAGTCTCCGCGCCGGGGCTGAGCCGGGCACACGAGGACACGCCCCACCGGCACCTTCGGCGCTGGCCCGCCGGGCCCCCCCCGAGAGCGATTCGAAGGGGATAAGAGGATCAAACTGCGGATCCAAGGGCCCGTCCGTGAAGGGGCCCTTGTGTCGCCCAGCTGCCCCGCGCCGACACCACCACCCAAACTCACTCTCCTCCTGGTTCCCGCGCCGCCGCCCCGGCTACGTGATCGATCACGTCAGGGCGCTGAAGGAGGGCGGCGCGGACGATCCGTGGCAGGCCGTGCAGGACACGAGGCATGGGTGGGAGGGAAACGACACATCGCAGGTTTTCATTCGTCCGAACCCGTGCCTCGCGATCCCCAGCCAGCCCTCGCCAGCTAACGATTGCTCGACCCAATGGTGCGTTTCCCGAGGCACGAACTTTCGCTGGCGCGGCACAAGCGATTTACTTTTTTCCGAAAATGGCCCAACCGAGTAGGATGCCGATGCCGAGGGTAAGCAAGGTGGGTATCCACATCCAACTGATACCGCCCATCATCCCGCGCCCCATCATGCCGCCGCTCAGCGTTGCTCCTGTCATCGCCCCGCCGCCGAAGAGAAGGAAAAGCACTACTACGACGACGAAGGCGATGACGAAGGCTGTTTTGTTCGTTGGGTTCATGGGATTAGTCTCCTTGCCAAAAAGCCGCTCATCTGGATCACTTGAGGCCTGCAATCACACGCTGCAGCTTGGTTCTGGCTTCCACGGCAACCTCATGCGCCACCGAATCTTCTATGGGGCATCTCCATGGCTTTGGGACTGGACGGCCCGAACATGTAAGCCACCCCCGTGCGCAGCATGAAGGGGTCGCTGACGTCGGAGAGTCCAAACGCGGGCTCGAGACGCACCGACCAGCGGGAAGACATGGCATATGTGAGAACGGGACCAAGGTAATGCTGCTGGGCGTTCCAGTGAAAGCCGAACCGCTGGTTATCCCCCAGCGCTCCGAACATCTCCAAGCCATAGCCCAAGCGGCTCATGGAAAGCGCCGGTGGCGAAGGCGTGCCGGCCATCCCTGCCATCGAGACGTTCATCCAGGAGGGCTTGAAAAACAGGCCCAAAGCGTACCCATAGTCGCTCCCATGGGGCGCTTGGAGAGCGGTTTCTCTGATGAAATTGACAGTCGCGTTCAGCCGATCCCAGTCGTGATGGACAATCACACGCTGTTCGAACGTGCGGACCGGGGTATGGCGTGCGAGCGCCAGCGGTTCGGTCAAGTCTCCGGGGCCAAAGCCCGCGACCTCCATCTTGTACAGGGCCGCCCCATTCAGATCCTCGTATTCACCGTACAGGGTCAGGTTCAGCAACCGATCGTCTCGGAACAGATGGAAATACGTGTTGAACCGCATGCCGCCGTAGGTGACGGGCAGACCATCGATCTTCTGGCCCTCGGCCATGACGCCGGCCGTCCAGCGCGAGGTCAGACCGTACTCGGCCATGAGCATCCCGGTGACGAAGTTGCTTCCGTACCGCGCCAGTTGGAAATCCGGCAGAACCATCAACATCAACGATTGCTTTTCGAGCGGCGCACTGATCGCGGTGAAGTAGGGGTCCATGTTCATCTGGGCCGGCAACACACCCGACAGTGTCGCCCACAGCAGTCCAGCGAACAGGATTCCTTTCCAGTGCTTGGTCTTGGCCATGTGAAATCCCCTTGAAATCACAGCTTCACTTTCCGCGGCCGCAAGGCGTTGCTGATATTTTCAACCAGCATGCCATGCATTGGGCTTCCCCTGTGCTGCGAACTCGGACTTGGCGTGGCCGGTGACACACTGACTTCGGAGCATGCCGCTTCAGTTGACTGAGATGCACGGCCAGGACATCATCGTGTCCGCTCATCTTTCTGCGGCGCCCATCCGGCAGGCCGGAGGGGTCATGGGCGTGTGGCCCGCCCTTAAAAGGGTTAACGGAACCCGCCGAGCAGGTACAAGATCAAGAGAATGAGGAGAATGGTCCCGACGACCCCAAGGCCCCCGCGTGCGCCCCATTTGGAATACCCATAGTAGCCGCCGCCTCCGCCGAACAGAAGGACCAATACCACGATCAGGATGATGAGCCCCATGGTCTTTCCCTCCTCTTGGAGCCGCCGCTCCAATAACAGCATTCTACAGAAGCCCGGGCACCTGGAAAAGAATGGGTTTGGGTGGTGGGCTTCGGGCTTCGGAGGTGGGAGGCGGGGTGACATAGCAAGGAAGCGGATGGGGATTGTCCGCTTCCCGCTGACCTCCGCCCCGCTGCCCCGGCTACGGGATCGACCATATCAGAGCGATCGAGGCGCGCGGACGAGCCGTGGCGGATCGGGCAGCTCCCGCCAGCCACGGATGCGCCAGCCGAATGGCGCGTTTCCCGAAACACGAAGATTCGGTGGACCCCCTCAGTTCCGCCTGGACGGGATCGCGAACCTGGCGGCCGAGACGACCGTGGAGACCGCGTCGTGAGCGCCGAGGTCGCCTACACGGTCGACTTCTCGCGGCAACCAAGGACTGAGCCCGCACCGGAAGGTCCTGGCCGCGTCCTGCGGGTGGCCCACCTCCTCGCCCTCGCCCACCAGATCAACGCGAAGATCCGCGCTGGCGAGTACCACGACCTCGCCGACGCCGCCCGGAAGATGGGCCTCACCCGCGCCCGGGTCACGCAGATCGCGAACCTGCTGCTATTGGCGCCCGCGATCCAGGAGGCCATTCTGACTTGGCCGCCGATCACCGCGGGGCTTGATCCGATCAGCGAGCGGAACCTGAGGGAGATCGTGGCAGAGTCGGTGTGGGAGAGGCAGGTGCCCGCTTGGTCGCAACTCTCTGGAATCCGCCGGGAGCGCGGGAAGCACCACGAATGCCGGAGCTAGCTCTTCCTCGATGTCGTTACGCTGACCGTGCTCCAGCGCCGCTCGAGGTTCCTGCTCTTGCACTTCGGGCACTTGACCCTCTTTGGATCGTACGCCGACATCGGCTTCGTCTCGCTGAACTTCTTCTTGCAGTTCAGGCACAAGTACTCGTAGATGGGCATGGCGGCCTCCGTGCTGTCTGGACTCGACCTGCCCGGATTCTACGCTTCGCCGCATCACGATCATAGAGGGAGTACCCCATGCCCCACCTTGCCCCGCCGACACTGACCGCCGCCGAGCAGAAGGCGATCCTGCGGGCCACGGCCGGCAACGTGCGCGACCACACCATCTTCTCGATGGCCCTCGGCACCGGCCTGCGGCTCGCGGAGCTCGTCGGCCTGAACGTCGGCGACGTGTTCACGCCAGACGGCACGCCCCGGGTGCGCGTCCGCATCCGGCCCGAGATCGCCAAGGGCGGCCAGGCTGCGGACGTGTTCCTGCCGGACAGGTTGGTCGTGAAGCTGGAGCGGTTCTGGAGGTGGAAGCGCGAGCGCGGTGAGGACCTGGCCCCTGGCGCACCCCTCTTCTGCAACCACTCCCGCCACCGCATCTCGAAACGACGGGTCCAGTTCGCGTGGCGGACGTGGCAGAAGAAGGCGGGGTTCGACCGGCTATACCCGTTTCATTGCTTGCGCCACTCGGCCGTGACGGCGGTCTACCGCGCCAACCACGACCTGTTCCTGGCGCAGAGGTTCGCGCGGCACGTGAGCCCGCTGACGACGGTCGTTTACACTCATCCCGGTGACGAGGAGATGTCCCGAAGAGTCAAGACGCTGGCCTGCTGACTCGGCTGCCCTTCCGCGATTTCGGACTTCACTTCACGAAAACCGTTGCCTGGACCAGCCGATCAGGCGTACAAGTACGTCAGAAGTTCGGGGGGACAGTCGATGAGTCCAGGAATGTTTATGTCCGCAATCGCCCGCCGGGGGTGTATCGGCGCGTTGGCGAGCGAACCGTACTCATCATGTAACGATGAAACGCAATTGAGCGCATCTAAACAGATGGGAGACCCGATTCCATGAATCACTCCAAGAGAACCGCTCTTCTGGCCATCATGGCGGTGGTTGTTTGTTCTACGGCGTGTACAAAGTTAACCTCAGACAAGAAGGCTTCACGTACGGGAAAGGACCTTCCTGAGTTTTCGTTGCAGGACCCCAGAGGAACAGTCTTCACCAGAAAGGATATTCTGGGGGATGGAGCGGTCTTCGTCGTTACAGCTCCTATTCTCAGCAACAAGAACGACCAGGAAGACTGGGCAAAGTACCTCAAAGCGACGAAACACAAGGGCAAGGGACGGCTGGTTTTCCTTGAAGATATGTCGCCGAGTTCCTTCAAAGGACAAGCTCGCAGCGCAATGAAGGAACAATCCGACGCGGGTGAAGACCCTTTACTCCTCATTGACTCGGAAGGAGAGCTGAGAAGGAAGCTCGGCGTTGAAAAGAAGGATACGGTTGTGCTTGCGTACGATAGCAAAGGACAACTCGTTCATGAAGAGAGGGGAAGGCCAAGTGAGGGCGGTGCTTCTCGGATTTGGAAATCCCTGGAATAGAAGCGGACGTGCCCGCTTTTCGCGTCAGGGTTGCCGGCTCATTTCCTGAGATCTTTCCGGGACGGTAGCGGCGCCCTTGGCGATCATGCCCTTAGTGTCGTGTGAATGACGGCCTGAACGTCAGGGACGTGTTCGCGCCGGACGCCGTGGTTCGATGGCATCGGAAAGGCTTCAAGCGTCACTGGCGCTGGAAGATCGGCCGCCGGGGCAAGGGTCCTCGGTGGACACCCAAAACCGGCCATTAGTGGACATCTGAAAACCGGCCATTAGGCTGGCGTGCCGAGACGTTGACGCCGGCGGGGAAGTCATGTTCCTACGCCGGGATGAGCAATGTCTTGGCCGACGAAAAACACCAG
>JBGQAU010000121.1:0-5976 GCA_041494445.1 Acidobacteriota bacterium
GAGCGGCGGCGACGTAAGAGGCTCGCCGGACCCGGACGGGAGCCTCTTCGCCCGCCGGCGCGGCCTCCGCCGTCGGCGACTCGCCCCGCTCCAACCGGCGAGAGACCGTCTCCCCGGGAGGCGCCGCCGCCGTCCCGAGCCGGTCGAGCGCGAGCGCAGCGGCCCCGACCGCGACGTCGAGGCCCCCGGCCAGCCACCCGCTCCGCGACACGCCGACGTTCTCGAACAGCCAGAATCCCGCCGCGAGAGCGCCCACGGCGCCGCCCAGCGTGTTGATGCCGTACAGCGTCCCGAAGCTCCGGAGCATGCGCCGCGGATCGCGCACGACGAGCCGTCCGAGGACGGGGAGGCTCGCGCCCATGAGGGCGGTGGGGAGGAGCAGGATCGCGAGCGCGAGGATCGTCTCGCCCGGCAGGCCTGTTCCGCCGACGGTCGCCAGAAGCGCCTCGCGGCGCGAGCCGAGAACCCACGCGAGGAGCGCGCCCGAGAGCCCGGTTCCGATCTCGACGAGGCCGTAGAGGCGAAGCGGCCGCGCGGTCCGGTCCGCGGCGGGGCCGAGCGCGGCGGAGCCGGCGGCGAGGCCGCCCATGAACGCGGCGAGCACCAGCGCGGTGGCCGTCGCGGCGCTCCCGAAGAGCCAGGTCGCCTGCCGCAGGAAGACGGCTTCGAGGACGAGCCCCGCGGCGCCGGACAGGAAGTAGAGGACGTAGAGGGCCATGGAGCGGGATTATAGGGCGCGCGCCGGAGGTGACCGCCGGGGTTCCTTTGTGAGAGACTGAAGGACGATGACGACGACGTTTCGCACCTCGCTTCGCCACGCCGGATCGGAGCGCCCGCCATGCTGACCCGTCTCATTCAACGCGTGCAGGGGCTCGGACAGAGCCGGGTCCTGCTGGTCGGCGACCTCATGCTCGACCGGTACGTCTACGGGAACGCGGAGCGGCTCTCACCCGAGGCTCCCGTGCCCGTGCTCCACTTCCAGCGGGAGGAGCTGCGGCTGGGAGGGGCCGGCGGGGTCGCCGCCGACCTGCTCGCGCTCGGAGCCGAGGTCAGGGTCGTCAGCGTCGTGGGAGCGGACGACGACGGGAAACACGTCCGACGTCTCTTGGAGGATCTCGGGGCCGACACCCTAGGCGTCCTCGAGGCGCCCGCCCGGCCGACGGTGTGCAAGACCCGTCTCGTCGGGCTCGCGCGGCACCGGCACGCGCAGCAGATGATCCGGCTGGACTTCGAGGACGTCACACCCGTCGATCCCGAGCTGGGGGGAGCGATCGTGGACCGCGTCCTGGCGGCGCTCGACGGGGTTCACCTGGTCTGCATCGAGGACTACGCCAAGGGGCTGCTGACGGAGGAGGTCTGCCGGCGGGTCATCGAGTCGGCCCGGGCGCTGGGAGTGCCCGTGCTGGTGGACCCGGCCGCCGTCGGCGACTACGCGAAGTACGGCGGGGCGACCGCCCTCAAGCTGAACCGGACCGAGGCGGAGAAGGCGAGCGGGATTCCGATACCGTCGCCGGAGAGGTCCGGGGAGACCGCGGAATGGCTCCTCGATCGACTCGACCTCGAGGCCGTGGTCGTGACTCTCGATCGGGACGGCGCGTACCTGGCCACGCGCGAGGGAGCGCGGCGGTGGCTCGAGACGCGGCCGCGGCGCGTCTACGACGTGACCGGCGCCGGGGACATGGTGCTGGCCATGATCGCCGCCGCCCGCGCGGCGGGAGCGAGCTGGGAAGAGGCCGTGGCGCTCGGCAACCTCGCCGGCGGACTCGAAGTGGAGCGGTTCGGATCGGTCCCGGTCTCGCCGGACGAGATCGTGCAGGAGCTCTTGAGCGAGGTCCGAGGGCGGTCCGGGAAGGAGCGGACGCGTGAGCAGCTCCTTTCCGAGCTCCGGCGCCACCGGGCCACCGGGAAGCGCATCGTCTTCACGAACGGCTGCTTCGACCTGATCCACCTCGGCCACGTGGAATACTTCCGGTTCGCGAAGCGGCAGGGAGACGTGCTGGTGGTCGCCGTGAACTCCGACGCCGGCACCCGCCGGCTGAAGGGACCGACGAGACCGATCGTCGAGGAACGGGACCGCATGGCCCTCCTGGAGGAGCTCGAGAGCATCGACTATCTCGTCCTCTTCGACGAGGACACCCCGATGGCCTTGATCGAAGAGATCCGCCCGGACGTGCTCGTGAAGGGGGCCGACTACCGGAAGGAGCAGGTCGTGGGATGGGATCTCGTCGAATCGTACGGCGGGAGGGTCGCCCTGTGCCCCCTCGTGGAGGGGCGGAGCACCTCGTCGATGATCCGCCGGATCCTCGATCTCCACGACTGAGCGGAGGGAGCGGAACGGGCGGCGCCGGGTCGGGACTTCCCCGTCCGGCCCGGCAGCCCGCGGGCCCCTAACCCGCGGAGCGATCCTCGGGCCTCTCGAGGATGTGGCCTCCCCTTCGGTCGGCACCGAGGAGGAGAAGGGAGAACACGAATCCCGCGGCGCCGAGCGCGGCGAACATCATCATGCTCGCGGCGTAGTCGTGGGTCAGCACGCGGAGCTTCCCGTTGAGCCAGGGAAAGGTCATGAGGCCGACGTTCTGGACCATGGTCATCAGGCCGAACGCGGTCCCCACCCGCTGCTTCTCGACGATCAGGGGCACCGAGGGCCACATCGCCGCGGGCACCAGCACGAACGACGCCCCGAGCAGAACCATCGGGATCGCCGGCGGCAGCGCGGTGAACGCCAGCAGGAGATAGCAGGGGATCATCAGGAGCGAGCCGAACACCATCAGGCTGGCCCGCCGGCCGATCCGGTCCACGAGGCCTCCCGCGAACGGGGCGAACACCATGGACGCGAAGATGATGATCGAGGAGGTCCCGGGGGCGGTGGAGAACATGTGCGCGAAGCTGGAGAAGACGCCCGCGAGGAACCCGCCGGAGGAGCCGGCCGTCATCGGCAGGCCGAACTTCTCGTGGAAGAAATCGGTGGACAGCGCGGTGAACGGGAAGATCGCCGAGTAGAACGTCACGCACATCAGCGTCACGTACCAGTAGGACGGGCGGAAGCGGGTCGCGTCCGCCAGCACGATCTTGTCCCCCGCGGATCCGTCCTTGAGCCCCAGCGACCGCTGCCCCTTGATGTCCATCGCGACGTAGACGAGGTTCCCCAGGAGGCTCACGGCGCAGAAAGCCACCGCCGCCCACAGCGCTCCGTGATAGCCCGTCCTCTCGGCGATCAGCGCCTCGGTGTTGAAGGTGAACAGCGTGCCGAGCCGGCTGATGGTCAGCGCGACGCCGAACGAAAGCGCCAGCTCCTTCCCCTTGAACCAGCGGGAGAGGATCGCGCTCTGCGCCACGACGAGGGACTCCGAGCCCCAGCCGAACAGGAATCTTCCGACGTACGCGACCCCGATGCTCGGGGCGAACGCCACGATCGCCGCTCCGGCGGTGACGAGGCCCGAGAAGAGCAGGCTCGCCTTGCGGGTCCCGACGCGGTCGATCAGGAGACCCCCGAGGAAGAGCGTGAGGATCGCCGCGAGGCTGTAGATCGAGTACAGCTTCCCGATGGACGTCTGGTCCACCGCCCAGGCCTTCATGAGCTGGTCGGGGATCGCCCCGACGCTGTCGTACGCGAAGTAGCTCCCGTAGGTGAGGAGGCTCACGAACAGCAGCACGGTGAAACGGAAAGGTCGTCGGGACGGGTGGAACCAGCCGGTCCCGATCGAGGGCGCGTCGGCCATGATCGTCTCCTTGCGCCCGGCGGAGACCGGCGCGCGCGACGGCAGATTCTATACCGAGGGGTCAGAGCTTGATTATTTGCTTAGCGATCCGGCTCCCGCCCGGCCGCCTCGACCCGGGACCGCAGGCAAGAATCAAGCTCTGACCCCTCAGGGGATCCCGGCTTCCTCGAGGAAGCGGTCGAGCGCCCGCAACACCGAAGGCTTCCCGGCGATCTCCGCGCGCTGGCGGCGCAGCTCCTGAAGCAGCGGCGCGAGGTCCTCGCGGCCGGCGCGCTTCCGGGCGCGGTACTCGATCGAGGGCGGAACCGCCCGGGCGATCGCGAGCCTTCTCGCCATCAGGTCGAGAAGGGACTCGCGAAAAGGAGCATCCTCGAGACGCGAGAGCGCGGCCATCCGGGCGGGATAACGCTCGACCGTCCACGTCCATTCCGCCGCGAGCGCCGGGTCGTCCAGGGTCTCCGCCGCTTCCTCGGGGTCGACGGGGTCCCAGGGGCGGAAGCGCCGACCGGAGTCCCAGCCGCGCCACTCGAGGGCCTGGACCCGGAGCGCCTCCGCGGCCTCGCGATCGGATCCGGCAAGCCGCGCGATCGCCCGGCGCCAGCTGGCATCGGCGTCGTAGCCCGTAGGGCTCGAGAGCCAGTCGGCCACGGTGAGCATGGACAGACGCGACGCCCCTGGGCCGTACAGCGGGCACGCCATGTAGACGGCCACCTCCTCCGGGAGGCGCGGGTCCCGGTCGCGCAGCGGGCCGAGGTAGGCGGCGATCGCATCGTAGCCTCCTTCGATCGCGGCGAAATTGTCGTACAGCAGGATCTCGCGGCCCCCCAGGCGCTCGCGCGCCGCCCGGATCCCGTCGGCTACGATCGCGGGGGAGATCGGTGCGCTTCCCGTCCAGACCAACCCGACCCGCACGGGGAGCGACGGAAGCCCGGCGAGAAACGCCGCCGCGTAGGGGCCCCGGCCGGCGGCAAGCTGCGCGTCGCAGTAGGTGGTCGCGCACAGCCACAGCCGCTCGCCCCCGCGCAGGCGGCGCTCGATCCTGCGGGCGAGGTCGAGGTGCGCGGGTGCCGTGCTCCGGCCGTAACGGACGATGTCGCCCAGGTCCCGGAGATCGACGGGCAGGTCGTCGAAGGAGAGCACGAAGTCACGGACGCCGGCGCGCCGGAGGAGCCGGAAGAACCTGCGGATCCGCCGCTCCCCGTCACGGGCGTGAAAGACGAAGCGGCCCCCGGTATCGGAAAGCGGGTTCACGGACACCAGCAACCGCACCCCGCGCGTCCGGCACCACGCGGCCAGGTCCACGAACGCGGGGTCGAGGAAAGGTCCGCGAGGCGCGGAGACCGGGTCCCACCGGCCGGCCTCGTACGAGTAGATCCAGATCGCGTTGAATCCCAGCCGGCTGCAGAACTCCGCGTGCTCCCGGACCGCGGGGTCGGCAGGCGACCCCCAGAGCTTGAATGCGCGCCACGGGAAGGGCGACGCCGAGCCCGAGGCAGCCGCAAGGACGGACGGCCCGGCGAGCGGCCCGAGTGCCGCGAGGAGGACGAGAGCGGGAAGCGCGCAGCGCATGGAGGGAATGGACCTACCGGCTCAGGGAGTACGCGGTCAGAAGGGGAGCTCCTCCCAGAGGACGTCGATCCGCTTCGACACCTTGCGGAACGTCCACACCGGCGGGGGCACGACCGGGAAGCGTTTCACCTCCTCGCGCCGGCGCATCTGGCGCTCCACCCGATTGAACTTGAAGACCACGTTGCGCCCCGTGCCGGAGCGGTACACCGAGAACGCCGCGTCGTCCGTCCGTCCCGAGTCGGAGAATTGCACGTCCCAATGCCAGCTCCCCTCGATTCGCCTGGCGTCCCGGCTCGTGGTGGTCACTTCGAAGATCGCCGGCTGGCCGGACAGGTAGTACGTCGCCTTCGCGTTCCAGTCCGTCTCGAACGCCTCGGGGGCCTGGATCCCCTGGTACCGCAGCTTCATCTCCGGCTTCCCCTCGCGCGTTCGCATCCACAGCGCCATCTTGAAGTCGCGGCACGAAAAGACATAGGTCCCGTCCCAGACTCCCTCGCCCGTGTCCTCCGGGACGAAGACGGTGGGCGGCGTGTCCGGGACCGTCATCTGCGCCGGTGCCGTGGTGGCGCCCGAAAGCGCCGCGAGGGCCGCCAGAACCGTGGCCGCGGTCGACACCGCGAAGGAACTTCGGAAGCGCATGGCCCTCCCTCCAATCGGAGTACTATACGCCGCGCCCGACGCCCGGGCC
>JBGQAU010000034.1:0-28195 GCA_041494445.1 Acidobacteriota bacterium
CGAGGCGACCGCCGCGATCGTCGGGAGGGCGCCGTTGTACGGAGGATTCCTGCGGCCGACTCCTGGGGCCGCGCTCGATCGCGACGTTCTCGAAGCCTGCGCGTTCGCGGCGCGCTCGACGGGGGGGCTTCTGCGCCTCCTGCCCGCGCTCTGGTCCGGGGCGCACATCGGCCGGCCGGGGGTCCTCGACCGCCGGGTAGCCTGGCTTCGGGCCAGCTCCGAGCATCCCGACGTTCCGGTCCAGCTCGACGGCGAGCTGGCGGGGCGGTTGCCGATGGACTTCGCGATCTCGGACCGGGAGCTGGTCCTGGCCTGCTGAAAGCGGTTGACACATCGCCGCGGTCGGGGACATTCTTCGTCCTCTTCTCATGCTTCCGAAGGTGAAATGCGACCGACGAGTCCAGGCGCCGTTTTCGAGACCCATCTTCCCGGGATACCCCTTCGCGGACGCGGCAAGGTTCGCGACGTCTACGAGATTGGCGAGTCGCTGCTGATCGTCGCGACAGATCGCCTCTCCGCGTTCGACTACGTCCTCCCGAACCCGATCCCGGACAAGGGAAAGGTCCTGAACCAGGTTTCGCTCTTCTGGTTCGAGAGGACGGCCCCCGTAATCGCGAACCATGTGATCACCGCGGACCCGGCGGCGTTCCCGGAGCCGCTGCGGCCGCACGCTCCCATGCTCGCGGGCCGGGCGACCCTGGTCCGCAAGCTCGACATGGTCCCGGTGGAGTGCGTCGCCCGCGGCTACCTCGCCGGCTCCGGTTGGAAGGAGTACCGGGACCTCGGCACGGTCTGCGGGATTCCGCTCCCGCCCGGGCTCCGGGAGTCGGACCGGCTGCCCGAGCCGATCTTCACTCCCTCCACCAAGGCCGAGACCGGCCATGACGAGAACATACCGTTCCACGAGGTCGAGCGCCGCGTCGGGCGCGAGCTCGCGCGGGATCTGAGGGACCGGACGCTCACCCTCTACCGCTCGGCGGCGGCGTACGCTCTCGATCGCGGGATCATCATCGCCGACACGAAGTTCGAGTTCGGCCTCGAGGGGGGCCGGCTCGTGGTCGCCGACGAGATGCTGACCCCGGACTCGTCACGGTTCTGGCCGGCGTCCACGTACGCGCCGGGTCGGGGGCAGCCGTCGCTCGACAAGCAGTTCGTGAGGGACTATCTGGAGTCCATCGGCTGGAACAAGCAGCCGCCGGTGCCCGAGCTGCCCGAGCACGTCGTGAGCGGCGCCCGCGATAGGTACCTCGAGATCTTCCGGATCCTGACGGGAAGACAGCTGGGCTAGAGCCTTCGTGGCGAGGATCGCGCGACCGGGGCGGCGCCGGCTCGCTCCCTCGGCTTCAGGCACACGGGGAACGACGCGTCGAGACGGCCGGTGTAAGCGTACGTGATGCCGCGGCAGGCGCCGTGGCAGGCGGCGAAGTCCTCGCAGGAGGCGCAGCGGACGCGGATCCGCTCGCGCGGGTAGGACGCGATCTCGGTCATGCGCGGGTCGTTCCAGATCTCGCGGAGCGACCGCTCGTTGACGTTCCCTACGACGAAGCGGGGGTCGAGGAGCGACGTGCACGGGTAGACGTCGCCGGTGGACGACAGGTACAGCGTCTTCTTTCCGGCGACGCAGGGGTGGAACAGGTTGCCGGCCTCCGATGGGCCGAACCCCGGGTCGAACATCACCTCAGGACTCTCCGACCCCCGGGCTTCCTCGACGAAGCGGCGCAGGGCGTCCAGCCGGCCGCGGAAGCTGAGGCGCCGCGCGACTGGCTCGCGCTTGCCCGCCCCCCAGGGAACGAACCCGCAGAAGCGGACCCAGCCCACCTTCTCGCGCCTCGCGAGGTCGAGGAACGGCCGGGCGTCGTCGAGCGACTCGGCGCCGAGGAGCATCGCGAAGCCGACGTCGAGCTTCAGGCGCCCGCACGCCCTGACGGCCTCCAGGACCCGCTCGAACGCGGCGGCGTCGGTCGCGCGCATCCGCGCGTTCCTCTCCGGGGTCGAGCCGTCCACGCTGACCTGGACGGTCGAGAAGCCCGCCCGCTTGAGGCTCGCCGCACGCCGCGCGTCGAGGAGCTGGCCGTTGGTCGTGATTCCCGATTCGATTCCCTTGCGCTTTGCCCGTCGCGCGATCGTCTCGAGGTCCTCGCGGAGGAGCGGCTCGCCCCCGGTGAACCCGATGATCTCGGTCTTCAGCGCGGCCAGCTCGTCCACCAGCTCGAAGCATTTCTTCGTGGACAGCTCGGGGCGCGGCTCGACCGTCGCGCTGCTGTAGCAGTGGGGACAGCGCAGGTTGCACTGGCGGGTGATCTCCCAGCCGACGAGGCGGGGGCGGGCTCGGCGGGCGCGCATCGGGGTTCGCGAGGGGGCGACGACGAGGGCGGGCCGCGCCGGTCGCGCGGCCCGCCCAAGGAACGCTTCGCCGCTACTTGGCGCGCGGGCAGATCAGGAACAGCATCTTGTAGCAGGAGCAGGGCCTCTTGACCGGCTTGTCTTGAGAGCGAACGACGATCTTCATGCGAATCCTCCTTCGTAGGACTGGTCAACTGCGCTTCTTGAACCATGACTGCGGCCGGAGTCAACGTCCGGGTCCGGCGGATGTCACCTCCTCTCCGCCTTCGGCGCGGTGCCTCAGGACCAGCATCGGGCCCAGGTTGTGCTTCCAGGCGCAGCAGTAACCGCGGTCCGGCAGATCGAGCCGGATCGCGCGGCGTGGACAACCTCCCATGCAAAGCGGCAGCACCTCGCACTCGCGGCAGCCGGACTTCTCGAACGGGTCCCAGGCGAGGAACCGCTCGGCGTTCCTGCGCTGCCACGGCTCCGGCTCCTCGACGTGGACGGAGCCGACCGAGACGGCGGGGTCGGACAGGTCCTCCCAGCACTTGAAGAGGGTCCCGTCCGGCCCGACGACGAAGGCGAGGTCGGTGTCGGCTCCGCAGGCGCTCCCTCCCGCGACCTCGGGGTAGGCGATCTGGGCGCGCCCCTCGGAGAAGAGGCGCTCGTGAAGGGCCGCGAGCTTCTCCGGGAACTCCGCCGAGCCGAAGCAGCGGCCGTGAAGGCCGCCGCAGGAGGGATTGTCGTCGAGGACCGGCGCGAAGTAAACGCCCACCCGGTCGAGAAGGGCGCGGCGGTCGAGGGTTTCAAGAAGATCCGGGGCCGAGGCCTCGTTGCGGCGATCGAGATTCACGCGGATCGTGACGTTGAGGTGCCCGGCCGACTCCTCGATCCCCCGAAGAATGCGCGCGAAGGTGCCGCGGCCGTCCGGGAGGCGGCGCCGCGCGTCGTGGATGGGCTCGGGGCCGTCGAGGGTGACCTGGGCCTCCCGGATGCCCGCGGCGGCGAGCCGCCGGGCGACGCTCTCGTCGAGGAGCCAGCCGTTCGTGACGATCTCGCCGGGGCGCACCTCCGCCCCGTGGCCGGCGGCGGCCTCCGCGAGGGCCGGGTTGAGCCGCTCGATCGTCCCGAGCCTGAGGGTCGGCTCGCCCCCGAACCAGTTGACGAGCAGGTCCTCGGCCCCGGCGAGGCGCTTGCGGCAGAACGCGAGGAGGGCCCGCTCCGTCTCCTCGGACATCGGCGGGCCCGCCGCCGTGCGCTCGAAGCAGTAATCGCAGGCGAAATTGCAGGCGAGCGTCGGAGCGACCGTGAGGAGGAAGTTCCTGCTGCCGATACGGGCCCTGCGACTGTCCGCCCGCTGCGCGGCCAACTCGTCGGCGTTGTCCTCCACGAGGAAGCCCTCCTCGCGGAGCGTCGTCGACAGTCCGGCCTCCGCGTCGTTCGACGCGGGGGAGCCCGTGAGGAGGCGCGCCACCACCGGCTCATCCGCCGGATCGAGGTGCGCGAGCGCCGCCGACGCGGCGTTGAAAAGGAGCGTACCCCCCCCGGGTGCCGGCACCCGAACGTTGTACCGCGATGCCTTCATGCGGTAATTAACCCCATCGGACCGCCACATCCCGGGCGGACCCGTATCGAATACGTCCGGAGGGCAGGCGAGGTCAAGAGGAAAGAGCGGGGAAAGAGAGCGCAACAGAGGCCAGGGGCGGTCGACGGAGAGGAAGGACCAACTGCGTTTCCGGTCCCGTGTCCGAGAACGGGCCTAATGTCACGCATCCTCCCAACGCTCACGTCACCACCCATAACGCATTCTCCTCCCGGTGCCCGGCGCGCCCCGCCGGTGTCGCGCGCCGAGGTGTTGTACCATCCCGCGACAAGTCCGGGACGGCGGGCTAGGACGAGGAGGTTCCACGTGCGCGGATCACGTGGCGTTGCGAGGCGGAGCGGAGCGTGGCTCCTGGCACCGGTCGTCGTTCTGTCCGTCATGACGGTTGCGAGCGCGGAGGAAGGGATGTGGACCTTCGACAACCCCCCCTCGAAGCAGCTCAAGGAGCGCTACGGCTTCGAGCCCACCCGGGAGTGGCTCGATCACTTGCGACTCGCCTCGGTGCGGTTCAACGACGGCGGCTCCGGGTCGTTCGTGAGCCCGAACGGCCTCGTGCTCACCAACCATCACGTCGCCAGCGAACAGCTCCAGAAGGTCTCGACGCCGGAGAGGGACTACCTCGAGGCCGGATTCCTGGCGCGCGGCCCCTCCGAGGAGATGAAGTGCCCCGATCTCGAGCTGAACGTCCTCATCTCCATGGAGGACGTGACCGCTAGGGTCTTCGCGGCGATCAAGCCGGGGATGACCGACAAGCAGGCCAACGACGCGCGGAAGGGAGTTGTGGCGCGGATCGAGAAAGAGAGCCTCGATGCCACAGGCCTGCGCTCGGACGTGGTGAGCCTGTACGCGGGGGGCGAGTACTGGCTCTACCGCTACAAGAAGTACACCGACATCCGGCTCGTCTTCGCGCCCGAGAGGCGCATCGCCTTCTTCGGGGGCGATCCCGACAATTTCACGTATCCGCGGCACGATCTGGACATGGCGCTCTTCCGCGTCTACGAGAACGACAAGCGGGTAGCGAGCCCCGCTTACCTCAGGTGGAATGCCAAGGGTGCGGCCGCGGGCGATCTGGTCCTGGTCTCCGGCCATCCCGGGTCCACCGACCGCATGCGAACCCTGGCCCAGCTCGAGTTCTCGCGCGACCGCGAGTACCCGACCTACCTCGAGCTGATCCGGCGTCGGCTCGACGTGGTCCGGCGCTATTCGGCGAGGGGCCAGGAGCACGCTCGCGAGGCCGCGAACATGATCTACGGCCTCGAGAACGCCCTCAAGGCCCTGTCGGGCGAGCACCAGGGGATCAAGGAGCCCCGATTGCTCGCCGGCAAGGCCCGGGACGAGCAGGAGTTCCGGAGGCTCGTGGCGAGCCGGTCCGACTGGCAGGCTGCATACGGGGGAGCATGGGGCGAGATCGCGAAGGCCAAGAGCAGGCACCTCGAACGGTACGACAACCTGGCCTACCGAGCGTTCAGCGGCTACCAGCTGCCCGAAACCGCCATGACCCTCGTGCGCTACGTGACCGAGGTGACGAAACCCGACGGCGAGCGGCTGGAGGAGTACCACGAGGCCGGCCTCGAGTCGCTCCGTTTCTCGCTCCTGTCGCCGGCGCCCGTCTATCCCGGCCTCGAGGAGGCGCTGCTCGCCGACGACTTCCGGCTCTCGGTGGAAAAACTCGGACCCGACGACCCCTTCGTCAGGGCCGCGCTGGGAGGAAGGACCCCCGCGGAGGTCGCCAAGGAGCTGATCGCGGGCACCAAGCTGGGCGACCCGGCGGAACGGAAGAAGCTCCTGGACGGAGGCGAGGCCGCGGTCGCCGCGTCGACAGACCCCCTTGTGGTCCTCGCCCGCCGCCTCGACCCGATCCGGCGGGAAACGCGCAAGTGGTACGAGGACAACATCCAGAGCGTCGAGCGGTCGGGAGGCGAGAGGATCGGCAAGGCCCGGTTCGCCGTCTACGGCAAGTCGACCTATCCGGACGCGACGTTCACGCTGCGCCTCGCCTACGGCACGGTCAAGGGATACCCGATGAACGGCACCGAGGCGCCTCCCAAGACGACCTTCCACGGCCTTTACGACCGGGCCGGGGGGTTCGACTTCAAGCCCCCCTACGATCTGCCCTCTCGCTTCGTCGAGCGAAAGAACGCCCTGGACCTCTCGACACCTCTCAACTTCGTCATGAGCGGCGACATCGTCGGCGGGAACTCGGGCTCCCCGGTGGTCAATCGCGCGGGCGAGATCGTGGGCCTGATATTCGACGGCAACATCGAGAGCCTGGTCGGCCGCTTCGTCTTCGACGAGACCACGAACCGCGCCGTGGCCGTCCACACCGCCGCGATGACGGAGGCGCTCAGGACGCTCTACGACGCCGACGGCCTCGTAAGGGAGCTGCTCCGGCCGTGACGCCTTCCCGGTCGGGGGTGAGAGAAACAAGCTGCGTTTCCGACTTCATCCGATCCATGGCCTTATCAACAACCTGCCAGCTGAACCATCGAAACGGGGGGATCTGCGGATCCGAAACTCCCCTCACCCCACTGACGAAAGATCGCGAAACCCCGCGCGAGCGATCTCGAACGCCGCGAGGTCGACGGCACCCGCGGGATGGCGCGCCGCGGTGGCGCGCACGGTCTCGGCCGCGGCCAGGAGACGCTCCGCGAAAGCGGCATCCGATTCCGCCGCGCGCATCAGGGCCTCGCGGGCACGCGCGGCGCGATCGAGGTCCTTGCAGTAGAGAAGCAGTTCGCAGCCCGCCACGACCGCCTCGACCGCGGCGCGGCCGTCCGGATCGAGCGGCGCGATGGCTCCCATCTCGAGGTCGTCGGTCGCGACGAGGCCCCGGTATCCGAGCCGCTCGCGGAGCCAGCCGCCGACGATCGGAGGGGAGAGCGTCGCGGGTCGTCCCGGCGTCGCGTCGAGCTCGGGGTACGAGCCGTGCCCGACCATCACCACCGCGGCGCGGGATCCGAGACGCCGGTAGGGCAGGAGATCGCTCGTCGCGAGATCCTCCGCAGAACGCCGGAAAACCGGGAGGTCGAGGTGCGGGTCCACGTTCGTGTCCCGTAGGCCGGGGAAGTGCTTGAGGCAGCCCGCGACGCCCTCCTCCTGCAACGAGTCGAGAAACGCGCCCGCGAGGCGCGCGACGCTCTCGGGGTCGATCCCGAACGAGCGGTCGCCGATGACGCCCGCCGCACCGGGCTCGCCGAGGTCGACGACCGGCGCGAAGTCCAGGTTGAAGCCGAGCGCGCGGAGCGCGCGCCCCGTCGCAAAGGCTGCGGCGCGCACCGTGGCTTCTCCGCGCGCCGCGAGGGCTGCGGCGCCCGGGGTCGGACCGATCCATGGCCTGAGGCGGCTGACGCGTCCCCCCTCCTGGTCGAGCCCGAGGAAGTGCCAAGCGGGCAGCACCGCGCCCAGGGCCGTAACGAGGGCGGCGAGGTCTCGCGGCCGGTCGAGGTTCCTCCCGAACAGGATCACCCCTCCCGGGCGGAGCTGCCGCAGCGCGGTGATCGTCGCGTCTTCGAGGTAGGGCGAGGGGACCCCG
This sequence comes from Acidobacteriota bacterium, assembly GCA_041494445.1. Lineage (GTDB taxonomy): Bacteria > Acidobacteriota > Polarisedimenticolia > Polarisedimenticolales > JAIQFR01 > JAIQFR01. The sequence goes on from JBGQAU010000034.1 coordinate 7,461, forward strand.
ACCATGAGCACGCGTCCCGCCGCCTCGCTCCGCTCTTCTGTCGTCCCGCGCATGTGCACTCCGTTCGGCTCCGCATCGTACGGGGTTCCGGCTGCTCATGACAAGAGAGCTGCCGAGAGTGGATTACGATTCTGAATTCTCGATCACCTCTTCGTGATCCACGAGAGGTCGCGGGCGCGGTCGGCCGCGCAACTTTAAAGCTAGATCTCAGGGCACGCATCCTGCAACCACGAATGGGGTCGGATCGGTTGACTAACGCCGATCGGCATGGTAGGTTTCCGCCTCGACCGATCGAAAAACGACGCGGTGCCGGAACGATTCGGGCACCACCTCCTCGTGGTCGCGGCAAGAATCGAGTGCGCAACCGCGAGCACACCTGGAGGAAGAAAAGCATGCCGCGGAAGTTTTACACGATCTTCATCCTGCCGCATGCGCACGCGCGCTTCCGCAAGATCCACGTTTCGCGCAATTTCGTGCTGATCCTCGCCGGGATCGTCGCCTTGGTGGCGGCGGCCGGCGCGACCACGCCTCACCTCTTCCTTGCGATCCGTGCCCGCACCTTGGCGATCACGAGTCTGCAGGAAGAGAACCGGAAGCTGAAGGCCGTGAATGGCCGGTTCGAGGCCTCCCTGGCCCAGATCGGTGCGCAGCTCAACGCGTTCGAGACGGGCGCGCGGCGGCTCGCGTCGGCCGTGGGCCTCAACGACCTTCCGAGCCTCCATCGATCCTCGGGCGGCGCGACGAGGGGGGCCCTTCCCGCCGTCGACGGGAACGGGATGCTCGACGAGGAGCTGCAGGCGCTGAGGTCCCGCGCGATCTCCCTCGATTCCTCCCTCGACCAGCTCAACCGAAAGTGGGAGGAGCGGCTCCGGATCCTGGCCTCGACCCCTCAGGGGCTTCCCGTGACGGGTAGCTACTCCGACGGCTTCGGGTGGCGGAAGGATCCGTTTTCCGGAGAGCCCGAGTACCACACCGGGCTCGACATCGTGGCCCCCTCGGGGACCGCGGTGCGCGCGACGGCGGACGGCGTCGTCATACGGGTCGGTCGCGAAAGCGGCTACGGCCGGATGGTGCAGCTGTCCCACGGGTACGGGCTCGGCACGCTGTACGGGCACCTGTCGGCGACGCTGGTCCGGCCCGGCCAGCGGATCCGGCGGGGTGAGCTCATCGGCCGGGTAGGCTCCACCGGCCGGTCCACGGGGCCGCACGTGCACTACGAAGTCGTGAAGGGCGGCCACCGGGTGGACCCGCGGAAGTACACGTCCGACGGCCGTGTGTAGCGCCCGCCCGGGCCCCCGCCCCTCCGGTCGCGGCCCGGCCGCCGTGATAATCTCGGATCGATGAGCCTCGAGGAGTCCCCCGGATCCGACGGCGAGTTGCTCGCCGACCCCCCGGACGGAGAGAAAGCGATCGAAGGGGAAGACGCTGCGTCCGCGGCGGCGGTCGCCGGGGCGCTGGTACCGGCCGGCAACCGCTCGCTCGCGGCGGCGGACCCCCTCAGGCGTTACATCGCCGAGATTCGCCGCTACGCGCCTCTCACCCGCGAGGAGGAGCAGCGTCTGGCGAGGCTCCACCGCGGGACCGGGGATCGTGACGCGCTCTTCCGGCTCATCACCTCGAACCTGATGCTCGTGGTCCGCATCGCGCTTTCCTTCCGGCGCGCGGTGCGCAACCTGCTGGACCTCGTGCAGGAAGGGAACGTCGGTCTCATGCAGGCGATCGAACGGTTCGACCCGGATCTGGGCGTGCGACTTCCCACCTACGCGGCTTGGTGGATCCGGGCCTACATCGTGAAATTCCTGCTGGACAACGTGCGGCAGGTGCGCGTCGGGACCACGAACGCGCGCCGCAAGCTCCTGCACAACCTCGCCCAGGAGAAGCGCCATCTCGAGGCGCAGGGGTTCGAGGTCGGCCCGAGGCTGCTGGCGGAGCGGTTCGGCGTCTCCGAGGAAGACGTTCGCGATGTCGAGCGGGCGCTTTCCTCGCGCGACGTGCGTCTCGACGAGCCCATCGGGAAGGAGGGCGATCCCACCCGCGCTGACGCTCTGGCCGCCGGCGGACCGACGGTCGAGGAAGAGGTCGCACGGCGCGAGCTCCAGGAGAAAGTCCAGGCCGCGATCGGGCGTTTCCGCAAGGACCTTTCGGACCGCGATCGCGCGATCCTCGACGAGAGGATCCTGAGCGAAGAACCTCTCACGCTGCAGGCGCTGGGGGAACGATTCGGGACCACCCGGGAGGCCGTGCGACAGGCCGAGGCGAAGCTCTTGGGCCGATTGAAGGAGCACCTTGCGGAGGAAATCGCCGACCTCGGGTCGATCCGCATCGGTCCCGCGTAAGCCTCCGGCCGTCAGCGCGCCTCGTCGCGTGTAAGAAGAGCCCGATTCTCCCGCCAATCGTCTTGTTTGGTCCGCGTTTTGCAATTAACATGACCCGTAGCCTGGTGCAGACACCGCCGTGGATCGGCTGGACCGCCCCGGACGCCGGGCCCGAGAGGTGTGGAGATGCAGTGGATCCTATTGATCGGCGCTGTCTTGCTGAGCCTGGGCTTGGCGGTGGGGACCGCGTCGGCCGTCTTCGCGCTCTTCTTCCGGATCCTGCAAAAATTACGCTGACCCGATCCTTTTGACGCGGTTCCGCAGGCACGTTGAAGCCAGGAGGTGGAGTGTCACCTCGAACGGTGAAGATCCATGGGCGACCACATACTGGTGGTGGACGACGAGGCTCCCGCACGGAACGCGCTGCGCTCGTTTCTAGAGGCGCTCGGCCATGAGGTCGAAACCGCCGAGTCCGTCGAGGAGGCACTCTCCAAGGTCGAGAAGAATCCCCCATGGGCCATCTTCACCGACCTCGTGATGCCGGGACTCGACGGGCTCGAGTTCATTCGTCGGCTCCACAAGAGCGACGACATCCCGGTGGTCGTCTTCTCAGCCCAGGGGACGGAGGAGCAAGCGCTCGAGGCGATGAAGCTCGGTGCGCAGGACTACCTCGAGAAGCCCGTCGAGCCGGCAAAGCTGAAGATCCTCCTGACCCGTCTCGGCCGCACCCGAGATCTCGAGGCGGAGAAGCGCCGGCTGGAGGTGGAGAAGCGCCTGCTGAAGGCCGAACTCCGCGAGCGCGGGGCGTTCGAGCGGCTCCGCGGGGAGTCGGAGAAGATGCTCGTGGTCTTCCGGCAGATCGAGCAGGTGGCTCCCAGCACACTGTCGGTCCTCATCGTCGGTGAGAGCGGGACGGGCAAGGAGCTGGTGGCGCGGACGCTCCACGAGCTGTCGGGGCGGTGCAAGTTCGAGTTCGTGGAGCTCAACTGCGCCGCGATCCCGGCGACCCTCCTCGAGAGCGAGATCTTCGGCCACGAGCGGGGATCGTTCACCGGAGCGTTCCAGCGGAAGATCGGCTGCTTCGAGATGGCTAACCACGGGACGTTGTTTCTGGACGAGATCGCGGAGATGGAAGAGAACCTCCAGGCGAAACTCCTGCGCGTTCTCCAGGAGCAGCGGTTCCGGCGCGTCGGCGGTCGCGACATGATCGAGGCCGACGTGCGCGTGATCGCCGCGACGAACAAGGACCCGATGAAGGCGATCGCCGACAGGAAGCTCCGGGAGGATCTGTACTACCGTCTCAACGCGTTTACCATCGCGCTGCCGGCCTTGAGGGAGCATCCCGAGGACATCCGCTCCCTCAGCCGACACTTCGCGGAGCAGTACGCCACCCGGACCGGCGGGACGGTGCCGGCCATCCACCAGTCGACGATGGAGGCACTGCTCGCGCACCCGTGGCCGGGGAACGTCCGCGAGCTGAAGAACGCCATCGAACGGGCGACGCTGCTTTCGGGCGGCGGGACGATCCTGCCGCAGCACCTGCCGCCGGAAGTGCTGACTTCCCGCGCGGCCTCGGAGGCACATCCCTCGCCGGTGCCGCCAGGCGAACCGGATGCGGGGACGCTCAGCCTGAGGATCGGGACCACCATGGACGATGCCGAGCGCGAGATGATCCGCTCGACACTCGCCCACACCGGCGGCAACAAGACGCAGGCCGCGCGGATCCTGCGGATTTCTCTCAAGACCATGCATAACAAGGTGAAGAAGTACCAGCTGTGAGAAGCCTTCTACCGATCCGCATCTTCGTCGTTCACCTGCTGTTCACCCTGGGCGCGGCCGCGGCGGCGGTGGTTCTCGTGCGCCAGGCGTTCGAGCAGTACGCCGAAGAGTGGCGCCACGAGATCGCCGGCCTCTCGGTGCAACTGCCCATGCAGCCGCTGGTGAACGAAGTGGCATCGGGGTACCTGAAGCGCCTCGAGGACGTCGTTCCCGAGCGGCGCGACGCGGCGCAGGAGCGGATTTCGGAAGGGCTGGGGAGCCTGCTGCAGGCGGTGCCGGCCATCGCGAGCCTGGTGGTCGTGGACACGGACCTGAGGATCCGATTCGCGTCGGACAAGGACATGGTGGATCTCGCCTACAAGGACCCGGCATACCGCGCGCTGCTCTCCTCGGACGTCGAGACGCGCCGGCCGCTGACCTCCCGGGAGGGAGACCTCACTGAGGTGGTCTGGCCGATCTTCGACGCGAGAGGCGACGAGGGCGGCGCCGGCGCCCGGCGCCGGCTCGGATCGGTGCTGGTCCGGTACCACAGCGCGCAGACCCAGCTCGACAGCTACCCCGCGCAGGTGCACGTCGTCCCCGTGTCGTGGGAGGCCGTGGCGCGCGCGCTCCTTCCGTTCCTGGTCTCGGCGGTGATGGCGAGCGTGCTGGTGGCCGCATGGACCGCTTTCCCGGTGCGACGGCTCGTGCGGGCCGTCGAGGAGTACCGGGCGCGAGGGTTCCGGGGCGGGCTGGACCCGGAGAGGCTCGGCCTCGATGGCGACCTGGCGTCGGCGGCGCGGGCGATCAGCGAGATGGGAGGGCAGCTGGACCGGCTCGACGCCCGCGGGCGCGAGCGAGAGGTGCTGCTCGAGACGCTGAACCAGACGCTGGAGGAAGGGACGGTCGCCCTCGGGCCGGACGGGACCCCGATGGCGTGGAACGCCGCCGCGGCGCGCGTGCTCGTGCCGGGCGGGCCCGAGGATTCCGAGTCGGTCCGCGAGGCGCTCCGCCGGCGAATGGCAGAGATCGGGACGGGAGATCCGGGGAGCCCGGCGACTCCGGTGGAGGTGGATCTTCCGAGCGACGGCGGCGGCGCGACCCGGGTCAAGATCAGCCGCATGCCTCTCGGTGAGAAGGACGGCGAGGGAGGAACCCTGGTGCTGATCCGCGACCTCACGATGCTGCGGAAGGTCGAGGCGCACCTGCTCGAGGCGGGCCGATTCGCCACCCTCGCCCATCTGGCCGGCGCCCTCGCCCACGAGATCCGCAATCCCCTGAGCGCCATAGGACTCAATGCCGCGGCGCTCAAGGAGCGCCTGGGCGCGGGACCCGACGTGGCTCGCGTGAGGATCATGCGCGACTCCGTGGGCATGATCCAGGACGAGACGCGGCGTCTGACGGACTTGCTCAACAACTACCTCGGGCTCCTTCGGTCGAGCCCCGTGGCGGGACCCGTGGACCTCGGCGACCTCTGCCGCCGCGTGATTCAGCTCCTCCGCTTCACCGCACTGAAGGGGCAGGTGGAATTGGTCCTCGAGAAGGACGAGCGTCTCCCGCCCGTTCACGGCGTTCCCGACCGGCTGCAGCAGGCAGTCCTGAACCTGACGCTGAACGCCATTCAGGCGACCCCGCGAGGAGGGCGGGTCCGGCTGTCGGCGCGCCGCGAGGAGGGTCGGGCCGTCCTCACGGTTGCGGACACGGGCCCCGGGGTTTCCCCCGATCTGGTGCCGACCCTGTTCGAGGGCAAGGTCACCACGAAGCCGGGCGGCACCGGGCTCGGCCTGCCCCTGGTCCGGATGATTATCGAGGCCCACGGCGGGGACGTGAGCTACGCGCCGGCACCCGGGGGGGGGGCTGCGTTCACGCTGGTGCTGCCGGTCCGCGAGGCGGCCGCCATCGCCTGACGCGACGTGCCCGCACACCTACTGCAGGCTGTCCGGCGTTGCCGGCGTTTCGATCGCTTCCTTCGCCAGGCGATGCGCGTCCTTCTGGTCGGGCAGCTCGAGAACCTTCCTGTACTCGGCGAGGGCCTCCTCTCGGCGGGACTGGATGTCGTAGAGACGCCCCAACTGGTAATGCCCGAAAATGACGAACCGGGAGTTTTTCGGGCCGAGCGGCAGCGAGAGGATGCGCTTCAGGTGCTCTTCCGCGGCGGGATATTCCTTCGTCCGCATCTCCGCCGCCGCGAGGTTGAAAAGGCTCTGGGGGTCGTCCGGCCGGAGATCGAGCGCGCGCTTCATCGCCGCGGCGACGCCGGCAAAGTCCCCGACCTTCAGTCGCTCCTGAGCCTCGGATTGCGTCCTCACCAAGGCCACCTCGTTGTCCCGTGATCGGACCCGCTCCTGGACCCACTTGCGGAACCCGCGATCGAGCGCTTCTTTGGGCTTGCCGACCGCGAGACCGAGCGCGACCGCGCTCCCCTCGGGCGCGGTGTAGGCCTTCCTCAGGCCCTCCACTCCCACGGTCTCGCGAAGCCAGGTCACGAGCAGGCCCGCGGACGGGAAGCGCACGGTGTCCAACATGGGGCGCGCCTTCTCCTCGTCCAGCAGGTCGTCCAGCGTGGGGAACACTCCCTTGTCCAGCATCGTCGCCGCGAGGAGGTCGAGGTCCACGCCGCGGTACGCCTTCTCCTCGGCGATCGCGAGGCCTTCGTACATCGTCGTCAGCCTGCACGGGCCGAAGACCTGGTGGGCCAGGAGGTGGATCTCCTCGTGCGGGGAGGAGGACCGCGCGGCTTTGCGCACCATCGTGAGCTCCCGGGTGGAAGGAATCGAGTGCGCCGGATCCCGGAGGCCGGTCCGGCGCTCCTTGGCGGCCTCGTCCTCGAAGACATGGAGGAAGATCCGGTAGCCTTCGGGAACCGGCCCGAGCTCGGCGGCGGCGCGGGCGAGCGCGGCCTCGCGCGCCTTCACGATCTCGTCGAGATCCTCCGGGCTCACCCGGTCTGGGTCGTAGTGGACGTCGTAGTGCGCGAACGACCGCGTGGTTTCGGCGTTGCCCTCGCGTCGCAACTCGGGACCGTGGTCTTTTTCCGCGCCCTCGTTCCGATTCGGCGGCCACGTGTGCGGTCGCGCGAACATCCCCTGGCGGATGATCCGGTAGTCCCGGTAGAACGCCCAGTCGGAGCCCACCGCCGGCAGCATCATGACGCGATCCCGTTCCTGGTCGATCCGGGACCAGAAGACGAACGCCCGGTCGCGGTTGAAGGGGGAGCTCGTGAAGAACATCAGGTCGATCTGCGGGTCCGGCTCGTGGATCCCGAGGAAATCGAGCCCCTCCCGGGAATGCTTGAAGGGGGCGGGGGCGTCGGCCGCGCCGAGGAGCCGGTTTCCCCATCCGAGCAACAGCAGGTTCTTGTGCCGCTCCTCGGGCCCGAGGGCGTCGTCGGCGACGGCGCTTGCCTTCACCCCGTGGCCCTTCTCGAGGAAGCGGGCGCGCGCCTCGGCCGACCGCCGGTTGGCCTGGACGTCTTCGCCGGGACCCGCCGGGTAGACGACCACAACCTCATCGAGCTTGAAAAGGTAGAGCTCGGCGAGGTACCTCTCATTGGCCATCCCCGCGCGCTCCTGCGCCCTCGCGCCAAGCGGAACCAGGAGCACGGCAACGAAGAGAAGGACGGCGAAACGCTTCATGGAGCGCCTCCGCGAACTCTCCATCATAGAGGGGCTCGGCGAGTCCTGTCGAGGCGACGGGCTCGTTGCCACCGGGCCGGCGAGCATCTACAATCCATCGTCGATCGCCGACCGATCCGCCGAGGACCCGCCTTGCCGCGCCTTTTCGCCCTTGCCGATCTCCACTTGTCGCTGTCCGGCGCGAAGCCGATGGACATTTTCGGCGAGGCGTGGCTGGAGCACGCCGCACGGATGGCCGCGGCGTGGGATCGCCTTGTCGCGGCCGAGGACGCCGTGCTGCTCCCAGGCGACCTCTCCTGGGCGACGGATCTCGGCGAGGCGGCACCCGACCTGGCATGGATCGCTGCGCGGCCGGGCCGGAAGGTCCTGCTGCGGGGAAACCACGACTCGTGGTGGGCCAGCGCGGGAAAGGTCCGGGCGATGCTTCCCACGGGATGCGCGATTCTCCAAAACGACGCCCATGTCGCGGGAGAACGGGTCGTGCTGGGGGCGCGGGGCTGGACGCCCCCGGAGGATCCCGAGGCGACCGAGCACGACGGCGCGATCTTCCGCCGCGAGCTCGCGAGGTTGAGGCTCTCCGTCGCGTTTGCCGACCGGCGCCTGGGCCGCTCCCGGCCGAGGGTCGCGATGCTGCATTTTCCGCCGTGGATCGAGGGGCGGCCGGCCACCGAGATCGTCGGCATCCTCCGCGACGCGGCGGTGCGGGACTGCGTGTACGGCCACCTGCACGGCGCCGACATCGCGCTGGGGGTCACGGGGGAGCGCGACGGGATTCGCTACCATCTCGTGTCCGCCGACGCGGTGGGCTTCTCCCCGTTGGAGATCCCCGCGCCGCGAGGCGGGGAGGGCGGGGGATGAGCGCGGCCGGCGAGCCCGTGGCGGAGGCCACGTTTCTCTGCTCCGCTTCCGCGCGGCGGCTCCCCTGGGTGCTGGCCGCCGCGATGGTCGTGGCCGCGGCGATCCTCGCCGCGAGGATCGACCCCGCGGATCGTGTTCCCAACTCGGCCGTCATGAGAGGACTCCTCGTCGCGTCCGCGGCGGTCCTGGGTCTAAGGATCTCGCTGAGCCTCGCGGAGCTGCGGCTCACGGTGCGGGTGCGGGGGAAGGACCTCCTGTTCGAACTGAGGGGCAGGATGGCGTCCCTCGCCTGGGGCGACATCCTCCGCGCGGACTGGGATCCGCCGTTCAGCCACTACGGGCGCTGGCCTCCCGCCCTCGTCCTGCTCGACCGCCGAGCGCAACGGTTCCGAATCCCGGCGCTGATTGCGGGCGGCGACCGGCTCGTCGCGGATCTCGTCGCACGCTCGGGAAGGTCCGACCTCGCCGATTGGGCCGACGCGCACCGCCTCGCGGGGAGGATGGTCCGCGCCCGGTGGTGGACCGCCGCGGGATACGTCGCGGCCGCTTGCGTCGTGGCGGCGGCCGCCGCGGCACCCCTCCGCTGAAGCGCGAAGCGAGAATACGGCTCTGACCCCCTATAATCAGTCGATGAAACCCGCATCTCCTTCCCGCCGCGGCCCGGGAGCTCGACCGCCGGCCAGTCCCTCGTCGCACCGCGATCGTGCGCCGAGCGTGGCCGTCGTTCCCCCGGCCTCCGGATTGCGCGGACTCCTCCGGACCATCGACGGGGCCTCGTACGGGGCCTACCGGCGCATCCTCGGCCGTCACGAGGCCGGGGAGTTCGTGATCGTCGTGGACCGGGTCCCGCCGGACCCGTACGCGGGCTCGGCGCGGGTGCGCCTGGTCTGCGACCGGGCGAAGGCGCATCTCTCGCCCCACCTGGTGTCGAGCCGGGCGCGGAGGATCGGCGTCGAGGACTACCTCGCCCGGTCGGCCGCGGAGGCGCTCCTTAGCCAGGTGCGGAGAGGAGGGAACGCGCCGCCGGGGAGCGGCCGGATCGCCGTGGAGGCGCCCGGACCCGCGATGCTGGAGCGGGGCACGTGCAGGATCACCGCGGCCGAGATCGAGCTGCGGCTCTTCGTGGATCTCCCCGCGCTCGGACGCAAGGTGCTGGGGCAGCAAGCCGAGGAGCTGTTCTTCTCCGACCTGACGCGGATCGCGACCGCCGCACTGATCTTCTCTTCGCGGCGCGAGGAGGACGCGACCCGATTCGCCGACGCCGCCGAGGACCACGAGGCGCTCCAGGCCGAGCTGGCCTCCCGGGGCCTCGTGGCGTTCGTTGCCGACGGGAGTCTGCTCGCCCGCGCGGGCGGGGACGATGCCGGGCCGCGGCACGACGGCCGCGAGGTCGCGTTCGAGTCCCCGGAGTCGCTGGCGGTGACGATGCGGCTCCCTCGCGCGGGCCTCGTGCGTGGAATGGGGATTCCAACGGGGGTCACGCTGATCGTGGGCGGCGGGTTCCACGGGAAGAGCACGTTGCTCGCCGCGGTCGCCGCGGGCGTCCACGCTCACCGCCCGGGCGACGGAAGGGAGCGGGTGGCCACGCTCGAGGATGCGGTCTCGGTCCGATCGGAAGACGGTCGCGCGGTCCGGCGCGTGGACGTCTCGGGGTTCCTCTCCGACCTGCCGTCGGGAGAGCGGTCCGCCGATTTCTCGACGGAACGGGCCAGCGGGAGTACCTCCCTGGCCGCGGCGATCGTCGAAGCCATCGAGGTCGGCGCGCGCCTCCTGCTCGTGGACGAGGACACCGCGGCGACCAACTTCATGATTCGCGACGGGAGGATGCAACGCCTGGTCCCGCGTCCTCTGGAGCCGATCGTGCCGTTCCTGGATCGCGTCGTCGAGATTTACCGCCGTCTGGGCGTCTCGACGCTCCTGGTGACGGGCGGTTCCGGGGACTACATCGAGGTCGCGGACACGGTGATCCTGATGCGCGGGTATCGCGCGGAGGACGCGACCGAGCGCGCGCGCGAGGTGGCCGCCGCGACGCGCTCGATGCGTCTTGCCGAGCGGGTCCCGGCGATGCATCCCCCCGTGCCGCGGCGGCCGGTCGTGGAGCGCGGCGGCGGGGGTCCGTTGCGCGCGGGCTTGCGCGGGCCGCGGAGCGTGCGGATCGGGGAGGAGACACTGGACCTCTCGGCCGTCGGACCGATCGACGAGACAGGTCAGATCAGGGCGCTGGCGCTCCTGCTACGAGAGGCCGCGGGCCGCATGGAAGAGGGCAAGGAGATGGGCGCGCTCGTGCGGGAGATCGACGCCTGGCTCGACGAGGCCGGCCTCGACGCACTGGATCCCCCGGCGGCCTACGATCTGGCCCGCCCGCGGCGCTTCGACGTCGCGGCGGCGATCAACCGCTGGCGCTCTCTCACCGTCGTGCGCCGCGACCCCTGACCCGCTCTCCGCGCGTCCTTCCGCGGAGCCTCAGATCCCGAGCCGCGACAGCGCCTCCCGGGGGCGGTCCCACGACGGATCGAGTTGCGCGGCCTCGCGAAGGTCGGCCGCCCCCCCGTCCCGGTCGCCTCGCCGCAGACGGAACATCCCACGCTCGTACCACGTACCCGCCGTGGCGTCGGGAGAGCCCACGGCGCGGTCATGCTCCGCCGCGGCCTCGGCGGCGGCGCCCGTCTTCTCCAGCACCTGCGCGAGGCGGGTCCGCGTCTCCGTCCCGCGGCCCTCCGGCAAGCCGGCGGCGAGCGCCTCGCGGTAACGGTCGCGCGCCGCCGCTAACTCCCCCTTCTTTTGGAGGATCCAGCCTGCCTGGTCGAGCGCGAGCCCGTACGGCGGGCTCGCGGTCAGGACCGGTGCCAGCGCGGCGAGCCCCTCGTCCAGGCGGCCCTGCGAGGAGAGCGTCGAGGCGAGACGCAGGTGGTCCCTCGGCGAAGGCCGGGTCAGGAGCGCGCTGGCCACACCGACCGCCGCCAGCACGATCGCGGCGATGGCGATCGGAAGTCGCCGGACACCCTCGCGCCAGCGGTGAACGGCCTCGAGCACCGCGAAGCCGCCGAACGGCGCCAGCAGGAAGAAGAGCGGCAGCCGGAGACGGGTGTTCACGAAGAAGACCAGGAGTGTCGCCAGCTGCGCGGCCGCGGCCCCCGCCAGCGGCCACGCGAGAACCGCGTGACGCTTGAGGGCGAGGGCGAGGCCCGCGATCCCGAGTCCCAGGAGCAGCCAGGCCGGGAGCGCGAGGACGTGGAGCCAGGGCAGGAAACGACCTCGCTCCAGGGAGAACGAATACGCGTCCGTCGGGTCGCCGGGGTCGAGGATGCGCCGGAGCTTCCGGCCCTCGAGCGCCAGCCAGCCCGCCGGGTCGGCCAGGACCTCGCGGATGGCCCGGCCGCGCCAGTAGGCGGATACCTCCGTCGGCCCGATCGGCCGCCCGACTTCCTTCTCCGCGATCGCCTTTGCGAGCACCCGTTCCGAGAAGATGTCTCCCGCTTTCGGGTGAAGCGGCGTGTAGTCGCCCCGCGCGCCCCTCTGGTTCCCGATGAACAGGTTCTCGCCTCCCGAGGACGCGACGAGCACCCGATCGCCGCGCCGGAGGTTGTGGACCGTCGCCGGCGCCACGCCCAGGGAGATTCCCGCAACATAGACGAGGATGGATGCGACCCGCGAGCGCCACGTCCTGTGTCCATCTCTCGCGGCGAGAGCCGCGGCGCCGATGGGCGCGAGCAGAAGCCCTTCCGTCCTCGCCAGGGCGGAGACGCCGAGGGCCAAGCCGGCCAGCGCCTCCATCGCGCGGGAGCGGTGCTCGCGCGCGGCGCCGAGGACCGCCAACGCCGCCGCGGATGTCGCGAGCGCCACCGGGACCGGCAAGAGCTTCAGACCGTAAAAGACGAAAGGGCCGTGGAGGATGACGATCGCGGCGCCGACGGCTCCGGCGGCAGCGGAGCCGAGGAATGTTCTTCCCATCGGGACGAGAAGCGCGGCGGCAGCCGCGGTGAGGATCGCCTGAAGGAGCAGCGCGGCTCGGGTCCCGTCCGTACCTTCCGAGAGCCGGTAGGCCGCCGAAAGGAGCACGGGGAACAGAGGGGCCTGGTGGAACACCGGCTCCGCCGCGAGGCCGCGGGACACCAACCGCTGCGCCCACTCGTCGTACGACTGCGCGTCGGAGAGCGGCCAGTGCGCGAACGGGTCGTGCCGGTACTCGAGCAACGCCGGCACGTGAGCGGCGAGAGCCATGGCGAAGACCAGGAGCGCGAGGAGGAGCGAGCGCTCCCGAGGGCGCCGGGGGGACGCGCCCGAGCGTCCGGTCTCCGCGGAGGAAGCCTCAGGCGCTCCCGCCGCGCGTTCGCCGCGGAGTGTCATCGAGTCCCGGCGAGCGCGTCGCATCACCTCGGTATTCCAGCGGTTTGACCAGGCGGCTGGTGCCGGAGGTGGGAGTCGAACCCACACACCCACAAGGGGCGGGGGATTTTGAGTCCCCTGCGTCTGCCATTCCGCCACTCCGGCGGCGACGGCGGAGCGTAGCGCCGGATCTTCTGACCTGTCAAGAAGAAAGCGGAGAAAACCCCGACCGGAAGTTCTCCCGTATACGGCGCAACCTGTTTTAAACATTGCAACTTCGCCGGACTTGCGATACCATTAAGGGTAGACGGGCGGCATGCGCCCACCCGTCATCCCGCGATCCCGCCCTTGGGGGAGCGCGAGGGAGGCGTGCTTGGATTTCAAGGTCGGCGACAAGGTCGTCTATCCCAATCATGGCGTAGGGGTTATCGAGCAGGTCACCAACCAATCCGTCGGTGACATCGTCTCGTCGTTCTACCGGCTCCGGATCCTCTCCACGGACAGCACGGTGATGGTGCCGATCGGAAACACTTCCGCGGTCGGGCTCCGCAAGGTCCTGACCCGGCGGGAGGTCACGCGCGTTCTGGGCGTGCTCAAGAACGGCGAGGTGGCGACCTACGACGACTGGAAAGGACGGTTCCAGGCGAACTCCGAGAAGATGCGCACGGGCGACATTCTGGCGGTCGCCGAGGTCCTCAAAAGCCTCTCCGTGCTGAGCGAGGTGAAGCCTCTCTCGTACCGGGAGCGGAAGATGCTCGACCGCGCCCGGTTCCTGCTCGTGTCGGAGCTCGCGGAAGCCTCCAACAAGCGGCCCGGCGACGTCGAGGGACAGATCGACACGGCGCTCGCCGAGTGCATCAGGGGAGCCAAGGGAAAGCTGGAGCACTGATCCCCGAATCCTCGCCGCCCGGCCGCGATCGCCCCGCGCGTTAACCGGCGGTCGCGCGGACGGCGGGTAGGCGCCGCGGGCTCCCCTTACTGTTCCGTCATGGACAACCTGGTACTTATTCGAGTAGCGGCCACGTTGGGAACGGGGCTGCGCGGCTTCGTCTTGCGCGAGATTCGCGAGGAGTCGTACCAGAGGTTTCGCCTGGTGTTCGAGGGCGACGTGCACCCCGCCGCCGTCGTGATTTCGCTCGATCCGGTCCTGCCCTGGCTCGCCCGACCCTGCGCGCGATGGGACGGTCCCCGCCGCGCGCCGGGGGCATTCGCCGCAAGGGCCCAGAAGTCGCTGGCCGGCCTCAAGGTGCGCGACGTCCGGAAGGCCGGACACGATCGCGCGGTCGTCCTGGATTTTGCCGACGGCCAGGCGCTGATCGCGGAGTTGGCGACGCATGGCGCGAACTTGATCCATGTCGATTCGGGCGGGAAGGTGGTGATCTCCGCTCGCCATCCGCGGAAGTCCCAGGAGCGCATCGCTCCGGGTCAGCCCTACCGGCCGCGCGCGCTGCCCGAGGGAAGGCTCGTCCCGTACGGGGTATCGGCCGCTACGATCGATCGCTTTCTTCGGGGGACCGTCGAGGATGGAGCGGATCTCCTCGATACGCTTCGCCGCCGGACGTTCGGCATCGGCACCGAGGCCGCCGGTCTCGTGCTCGAGGAGGCGAGGCTGACCGGACGATCCGCGGGGGAGGTCCTTGCGACCCGCCTCGCGCAACTGGAGGCCGGGGAGCTGGACCCGGTCGTCGCCGGACCGGCGGACCCCCTCGCGGAGGCAGCGAGAGGAACTCTCGAAGTCTCTCGCCTGCGGCTCCTCCCGTGGAAGCCTGCCGAGTGCGCCGCGGACGACGTGTGGACACTCGGATCGGACGCCGCCGCGACGGCGGGGATCTACCACGAGGCGGTCGAGAAGGGTCGCCGGGTGGCATCCAGGATCGAAGCGCTCCGAGGGATCCTCGCAGGCGAGATCCGGCGCCTTTTCGACGCCGACTGCAGGATAACGGGCGATCTCGAGGATCTCGGCGATCCCGAGACGTACCGCAGGTTCGGAGAGGCGCTACTGGCCGGGCTCGGCCGGGCGCGGAGGGTCGGAGACCGCGCGTGGGTCCCCGACCCGTACGATCCCGGTGGAGGGGAGATCGCGGTTCCCGCGCCGGCCGATCGAGCGCTTCACGCCGCCGCGGACGAGCATTTTCAACGGTCGCGCAAGGCCCGGAGAGGCCTCGAGACGGCACGTGCGCGGCGCGAGGCGATCCGGCTGCGACTCGCTCGCCTCGAGCGGCTCCAGGCGGACTCCGAAGGAGCCCGCGGCGAGGAGGAGGCCGAGCGGATCGAGGCGGCGCTCCGCGAGGAGGCGGTCCCGGTGGGTCTCGGTCCTCGGACCCACGCGGGCCGGGCCGCGGCCCGCGCGGAGCGCCCCCGTCTGGAAGGGGTGCGCCTGCTCACAAGCAGCGATGGGCTCGCGATCCTGATCGGAAAGACCGGTAAGGACAACGACCGGCTGACATTCAGGCTGGCTACCCCCGAGGATTTCTGGTTCCACGCGGCCGGAGCGGCCGGGGCGCACGTCGTGGTCCGGAACGGGGCTCGCCAGCCGCGCCCGCCCCGCGCGACGATCGAGGAGGCGGCGACCGCCGCCGCCTGGTTCAGCGACGCGAGGGGAATGACCCAGGCGGACGTTCAGTGGACCCGCCGAAAGTACGTGCGGCGATTGAGGGGGGCGCCTGCGGGGACGGTGACCGTCAAGCGGTTCGAGACGATCCGGGTCAAGCCGGTTCCACCTCCCGGCATCGACCGTGAGCCGGCCTGAACCGCTCAGTCCGCCCCCGCGGACTCGGCCGCGAGGCCGGAGATCGGGCCGAGTGACCCCAACTTCCGGCCTGGCGACATCGGGACCGCCGCCATCGGCGCCAAGTTCGGCCGTTTTCTGTTGACCTTTCCGTCAGGACGGCCTACATTCGGCGCCCATGAAGGAAGTCCTCAAGTACGGGGCCGGGGTGGCCCTGGCGGTCTTGCTGCTCTGGTTCGTCCTGCGGGGCGTGGATCGGCGCGCTCTTCTTTCCGCGATCGGCCGGGCCTCGGTAGGCGGGCTCGTGGCCGGCGCCATGGTGAACCTCGCCCACAACGTCTTCCGAGTCTGGCGCTGGGGAGCGCTGTTGGCTCCAGTCCGCCCAAGGCTCAGGTTTCGGCCGATGTTCGCCTCGGTGATCATCGGCTACCTCACGACGTGGGTCCTCCCCGGCCGGCTCGGCGAGCTCGTGCGTCCCGCGCTGCTGACCGCGAGGGAGGGCGTTCCGATCGGTCCCTCGCTCGGCTCCATCGTGGCGGACCGGGTGTTGGACGGCGCGGCGATCGTGGCGCTCTTCGCGACGGGGACGTTTCTGGCCCCGATCCGGGGGAGCGCCGCGCGGGAGATTCGCTCGGCGGCGATCGTGTTGCTGGCCGTCGTGATGCTGTTCATGCTCGGCGCGATCGTGGCGGGGAGAGCGCGCGACCGGATCGGAGCCTGGTCCGAGCGAAGGGGGCGGTTCTTCCGGCGGGCCGGGCGGGCTTTCGTGGCGCTGAGCCTGGGCACCGAGGCGCTCCGGCGACCCCGGCTCCTCGCGGTCGTCCTGGGTCACAGCGTTCTCGCATGGCTGACCATAGCGGCCGGTACGTGGCTCGGGGTGCGAGCCTCCGGCGCCGACGTTTCGTTCCCGGCCATGATGGTGATGCTTCCGCTCCTCGCCTTCGGTGTGGCCGTTCCGACGCCGGGAGGGGCCGGGGGTTACCATGCCGCGATGGCGTTCGGCCTCGAGATGCTGTTCGGCGTGCCGGCGGACACCGCCGTCGCTGCGGGAATCCTCATGCACCTGGCCGTGGTGCTTCCCGTGATCGTTCTGGGGCTCGTCCTCCTCAAGACCGAAGGGATCTCGTGGGCCGACGTCCTGGCCGCGGCGCGCGGGGTGAGGGCCCTGGGGCGGGAAGCGACGCGGGGCGCGGAGGGGGGAACGGCATGAGATGCCCGTTTTGCGGTCACCAGAAGGACAAGGTCGTGGACTCGCGGGAGACCGGCTCCGGCGACGCGATCCGGCGGCGAAGGGAATGCCTGGAATGCAGCCGCCGATTCACGTCGTACGAGCGGGTGGAGGAGATCCCGTTCCTCGTGATCAAGAAGGATGGGAGGCGCGAGCCGTTCGACCGGCGGAAGCTCCTGGCGGGGTTGCACCGAGCCTGCGAGAAGCGACCGATCCCCGCGAAGGCGCTGGATGCCGTCGCCGACGAGGTCGAGCAGATGGTCCAGGACAGTCCGGACCGCGAGGTCGAGGCTCGGGTGATCGGCGAGCGGGTGATGGTGAGCCTCAAGGAACTGGATAAGGTCGCGTACGTCCGCTTCGCGTCCGTCTACCGTCAATTTGAGGACGTGCAGGAATTCATGGCGGAGCTCAAGGACCTTCTCGAGACACGAAGGTAGGGAAGGGACGGACCTCGGCGGCATCGCGCGGGGCGACCCGGGATGCGACGCCGACGAGCCCGTCCTCGGCGGGAGGCCACCATGGCGAGAGCGTTCGGTCCCCTCCTCGAGGCGGCGAGGATCCAGAGCGAGATCAACCGTCTCTTCAACAATCTGCTCGACCTCGGTGGCGAGGGAAAAGACGGCGGCGCCTGGATCCCCAACGCCGACATCGTCGAGACCGAGGACGCCCTCTTGGTCAAGGTCGAGTTGCCCGGAGTCGCCCCGGCGGGCCTCTCGGTGTCCGTCCTCGGTGGGAACTTGATCCTCCAAGGAGAGAAGGGGCGTCCCGAGCCCGAGGCGCGGTCGAAGTTCCACCTCGCCGAGCGCGCCTTCGGCCGGTTCCGGCGCGTGATCAACCTGGGCGTCCCGGTCAATACCCACCGTGCGGAGGCGGAGTTCGGGGACGGCCTCCTCAGGGTGCGGTTCCCGAAGGTCCCGAACCGGAGGGGAGAAGAGGTCGCCATCGAGGTGAAGGCGCCATGAAGGCTGCGGCGCCCGATCGTCCCGCGGAGGAGCAGGTCCGGGTGCCCTCGGAGCTGCCCGTCCTCCCGCTCAGGGACATGGTCGTGTATCCGTTCATCATCGCGCCGCTGTCCGTGGCGCGGGACCTGTCCATCCAGGCGGTGGATCGGGCCCTCTCCGAGAACCGGATGATCCTGCTCGTCGCGCAGAAGGACAAGGACGAGGAGGAGCCGGCGGCCGACGACCTGTACCAGGTCGGAACCGTGGCCGTCATCATGCGCATGCTCAAGCTGCCCGACGAGAGGATCCGTGTGCTCGTGCAGGGAGTCTGCCGCGCGCGGGTGGTGGAGTACCTCGCGCTGCGGCCGTACCTGCAGGCACGGATCGAGCAGATCGGGGACCAGCCGCACGACCCCTCCTCGATCGAGAAGGAAGCGCTGATGCGCTCGGTGAAGCGGACGCTCGAGCGGGCCACGAGCCTCGGGAAGAACCTTCCGTCGGAGGTCATGGTCATCGCGAACAACCTGGAGGACCCGGGGCGGCTCGCGGACCTCACCGCGTCGAATCTCGATCTCAAGGTCGGGGAGG
Source organism: Acidobacteriota bacterium (assembly GCA_041494445.1). GTDB lineage: Bacteria > Acidobacteriota > Polarisedimenticolia > Polarisedimenticolales > JAIQFR01 > JAIQFR01. The sequence goes on from JBGQAU010000034.1 coordinate 25,838, forward strand.
CGCAGGAGATCCTGGAGACCCTCGACCCGGTGGCGCGGTTGAAGCGCGCCAACGACCTTCTCGGGCGCGAGCTCAACCTGCTCTCGATGCAGCGGGAGATCGACTCGATGGCCCGCGACGAGATGGACCGCTCGCAGCGGGAGTTCTACCTCCGGCACCAGATGAAGGCGATCCTGAACGAGCTGGGAGAGGGGAACGAGCTCTCCGAGGAGGTCGAGCAGTACCGGCAGAAGGCGAAGGAGGGCCGGATGCCGGAGCACGCGGTCGAGGAGATGGAGAAGCAGATCAAGAAGCTCGAGCGCATGCACCCGGACTCCGCGGAGACGGCGACGGTCCGGAACTACCTGGACTGGCTCACGGGGATGCCGTGGGGGAAGGAGACGAAGGACAACCTGCACCTCAAGAAGGCGCGGAAGATCCTCGACGACGACCACTACGGCTTGGAGAAGGTCAAGGAGCGGATTCTGGAATACCTCGCCGTCCGGAAGCTCAGGAGCCGCAGCAAGGGGCCGATCCTCTGCTTCGTCGGCCCGCCCGGGGTCGGAAAGACCTCCCTCGGCCGCTCGATCGCGCGGGCGCTGGGGCGGAACTTCGTCCGGCTGTCGCTGGGAGGGGTCAAGGACGAGGCGGAGGTCCGCGGGCACCGCCGGACTTACGTGGGCGCCATGCCGGGCCGGATCATCCAGGGGATCCACCAGGCCGGGTCTGGCAACCCCGTGTTCATGCTGGACGAGGTGGACAAGATCGGCGCCGATTTCCGCGGAGACCCCTCCGCGGCGCTTCTCGAGGTCCTGGACCCGGAGCAGAACTTCTCTTTCCGCGACCACTACCTCAACCTGCCGTACGACCTCTCCAACGTACTGTTCATCACGACCGCCAACCTCCTCGACCCGGTCCAGCCGGCGTTCCGGGACCGGATGGAGGTCATCCGCCTGTCCGGCTACACCGAGGAAGAGAAGCTCATGATCGCGCGGCGCCACCTAGTGCCGCGGCAGATCGTGGAGAACGGGCTGAAGCCCGCGCAGATCGAGTTTTCCGAGAACGCGATCAAGGCGCTGATCTCCGACTACACCCGCGAGGCGGGGCTCAGGAACCTCGAGCGCTCCATCGCTTCGGTCTGTCGCAAGGTGGCCAGGCACGTGGCGGAGGGACGCCGGGGAAAGGTGCGGATCATCGCGTCGAGCCTCGAGTCCTACCTGGGTGTGGCCCCGGCCTCGCGGGAGGACGCGCTCGCCGAGGACCAGGTCGGGGTGGCGACGGGCCTCGCTTGGACCGAGGCCGGCGGCGACGTCCTGTTCGTCGAGGCCACGGCGATGAAGGGGCGGGGCAACCTGATCCTGACCGGGCACCTCGGCGAGGTGATGAAGGAGTCGGCCCAGGCGGCGCTCTCGTACGCGCGGGCGAGAGGGGCGAAGCTCGGGATCCCCGAGGACTTCTTCGAGGAGAAGGACGTCCACGTCCACGTCCCGGAGGGGGCGATTCCGAAGGACGGGCCCTCGGCGGGTATCACGATGGCCACCGCGATGCTCTCCGCGTTCACCGATCGACCGGTGGCCCGGGACGTCGCGATGACCGGCGAGATCACGCTCAGGGGAAACGTCCTGCCGGTCGGCGGGATCAAGGAGAAGGTCCTGGCCGCGCGCCGTTCCGGGATCGGGACCGTCATCCTTCCGGAGGTCAACCGGAAGAACCTCGAGGACATCCCGCCGGGGCTTCGGAAGGATCTGCGGTTCGTGTTCGTCAGGGACATTCAGGAGGTCTTCGCGGCCGCGCTCAGGGAATCCACCAAGACGCCCGGCGAGAAGACGCCCGGCGAGAAGGCGCCCGGCGAAAGGCGACGGAGCGCGGGCCGCCGCCGAGCGCCGCGAGTTCGCTGAGGGGCAGTGCGCGCCGGTGCCTGAGCCTGCCCACCCCCGGCCGGTGGTTCCTTGACCCCTGGCGGCCGGCTCCCTAGAATGCGATTCGAGGGACCGTCCCGACGACGGTCCCTTTTTTTAGGGATCCGGCTAGACGTCGGGGCGGCGTTGCCCGTATCTCACTGTGGCTCCCGCCCCAGTCCGCCGTGTCCCCGAAGCCGGGCGGATGCGGGACGAGACCGATCTGATAGCGGAAGCCGCGCGCGGCGACGCGGATGCGTTCGAGGAGCTGGTGCTTCTCAAGCGCGAGCAGGTCGTCCGGACCGCCTATCAGATCACGGGCGACCTCGAGGACGCCCGTGACGTCGCGCAGTGGGTTTTCATCCGGCTCTGGAAGGTGCTACGGCGTTTCGACCCCGGGCGCCGTTTCGACACGTGGTTGTATAGGATCACCGTGAACGCCGCCATCGACCTGCTCCGTGAGATCGAGGGGCTGTCCACC
>JBGQAU010000123.1:0-5881 GCA_041494445.1 Acidobacteriota bacterium
CGACCTGATCCTCAAGATCAATCGCTACCTCCAGCTCTATAATGACAACCCGCGACCCTTCACCTGGACGAAATCAGCCAACGAAATCTTCGAGACCATGTACGCCATGTGCAAAGCTACTTCCGAGTCGGCACACTAGGAAGCATACGCCGGCCGGCCCCGGAAGGGAACCGGCTCTCCGCAGCCGCTGGAGAGGAAGAGAGCCGCTTCGTCGCGCCGGTCGCTGTTCACCACGTCGTCCGGCCAGACGCCGCCGCCGGAGAGCGCGAACCGTCTTTGTGGACGGAAGACGTCGCGAGTTTCGCGGAGGTTATGGCAGAAAAGGTCGAAATTTCGGGCCGGGCTGTCAAGCAGAACGCGGGAGTTTGTAATCCGGTGGTCTGGCTCGGCAGGCACACCTCAAATAGCGAAGAAAAAGGCGCACCGTTTCAACACCGAGCATGCTCTCTGGAGACGTCGGGCGTCCCCGGAGCGCCCACATATAGATGATGGCCCCGCAAACGCAGAGAAGAGGCATTGTCGGCCTCCCTGGAGCCACCTCGACGCGGCGCGACGACGACCGCACCCCCTCACGGGCGCCCATCCATTGGGTGGACGGGGTTTTCGGTAGGGACACCGGGTCGAACCCGAGTGCGAATCCAGGGCGCGGCGGAAAGCGCTATCCACCCAGGCCGCGCGGCGTAGATAATCAAGCGAGTCCGAAGCGGCGGCGGGGCAACATGCTCATGCCCGCGATGGGACTCGGAGGCGCGACGTGAGGCTCGCGAAGGCCGTCATCCTCGCCGGAATCGCCTGGAGCAGCGCGGGAGCGCCCCTGGCCGCGGCAGCGACGCCGCGCGGCGTTCGCGTCGGCGGTTGGGTCACCCCCTGGGATTTCGGCGCTGGGGTCGAGCGGATCCGATCGAGCGGCGGGGTGCTCTCGGACGTCCTCTTCTTTGTGGCGCGCCTCGACCACGAGGGCGATCCCGTCGTGGTGGATCCGGCCGGAGGTGGGCTCGAGGAGGCGATCCGAGAGGCACGCGGGGCGGGGGCGTTCGTCTGGATGACGATCGTCAACGACCGCGAGGGCGATGCGCCGGGCAAGGCGGTCCGCCTCAAGGATGCCGCCGTCGTCCACACGATCCTCGGAGATCCCGCGCGGCGCCGAGAGCACCGGGCGCGGATCGCCGATCTCGCGCGGAGGCTCGGTGTCGCGGGGGTGGACCTCGACTACGAGAACCTCTTCGCCCAGGACCGCGACCTCTACTCGGCCTTCGTGCGGGAGCTGGCCTCGGATCTGCACGCCGAGCGAAGGCTGCTCTCGGTCACGGTGCAGCCGAAGGCGTCGGACAGCGGCGCGCAGGGACCCGCGGCATCGGACTGGGCGGCGCTGTGCGCGGCCGCCGATCGGCTGCAGATCATGCTGTACAACGAGCACAACGCGTCGACCGAGCCCGGGCCGGTCGCCTCCAAGCGGTGGGCCGGCGCGATCCTGGACTTCGCCGCCGGGCGCTGCGATCGCTCGAAGACGATCCCCGTCCTCAAGGTGTCAGGCATGGACTGGGGACCCGCCGGCGCCGAGTGGATCCCCCACTCGCGCGCGGCGGCGTTGGCGAAGCGGTACCGCGCAAGGATCGAGCGGGACCGAGGAGACGCGGTCCCGCATTTCCGCTACACCGACGCCGTCGGGAGGCACACGGTCTACTTCGAGGATACTGAGAGCCTCACGGAGAAGATCCGGCTCGCTGGCGGCCGCGGCTACGGCCGCGTTGTCCTGTGGAGCCTCGGCAGCGAGGATCCGACCCTCCTCCGCCGCAAGAAGTAGGCACCGTCCCCGTCGCTACCTCGCACGATCCGGTCGCGACGCCCGGAGGCGGCAGCGTCCGCGTTCCTCAGAGGTGGAACTCGAGGGTGAGATTGAGGGATCGGCGGTGGTAGCCGGGATTGACGGAGTACTGCGCGTCGATCACGGTGCGGAATCGAGGGGTCCAGGCGCGCGACGCGCCGAGCCGGGCGCGGCTTACCCATCGGCCGCCGTGCGGCGCATCGTCGGCGAAGCCGGCTCCCGCCTCCGCGTCGAGCGAGTACCGCGACATCAGTTCGCTTCGGTAGCGCACGACCGCGAGGCCGGATACGAGCCTCTCGGGCATGTAGTAGAACGGTGAAAGGAAGCGGCTGTCCCCCAGCTCCATCGTCGCGCCGATCTCGATCCGCTCGCTCGGCCCCATGCCGCGCGACCAGCCCGCCCGCGCGTCCATCCGCCTGTTCCCGTCGTCGTAGCGTACCTCCGCCAGGGCGACGCGGGCCTTCCAGGGGCTCCCCTGGAACAGGTAGACGCCATCGCACCCTCGCCCCTGCATCCCCTCGCGCCGTGCCCCCACGGTCTCGACGTCCTCGATCGAGCATCCCGCGCGCACGCGATGGCGGTCCACACCGCGCTGCGCCGTGATTTGCGCATTCACGCTGCTCGGTGCATCGCCGAAAGCGCTGCCGCGAACCCAGGCGTCGAGATTCCATCGCGCGGGCGCCTGCCACTCGCCGCCGAGGGTGAGCTCCCGACCGTGGAGAGCCGGGAAGGCCCGGTCGCGATAGGTCACGATCCCGGCCTCGGCCCGGATGCCGACCCCGAGGGGCAGCAGCATGTGACCGAGCAGCGTGCTCCTCCGCGTGTCGCGCCGGTCCGAGTCGGACGCGGCGAGGAAACCCGTCCCGAGCCTCGCTCCGAGATCCCAGTCGAGCCCTTCGCCAAGGCGCCGGCGGAAGGAGTCCGGAGGCTCGTCCGCCCGCGGCGGGAGTGCTCTGAGCTTGCTGCCGGCTTCGAGCACGCGGCCCTGCTCGCGGAGCGCCTCGGCGAGGTAGGGCACGGTCTCGGCGCCTACCCACGGCTCCCGTCGCTCCAGCTCGTCGAGCTCCTTGCCGGCGGTGTCGATGCGGCCGCTCCAGAGGTCATTCTTGGCCGCCTCGAAGCGCGCCTGGAACGGCGGGTACCCGAGGGCGAGGTGCTCGACCAGGCGCGCGCCGTCCCAGCCGCGCGGGACCGAGAAGCGGCGCAGCATCTGCGGGGAGTCCGTCCCGCCACGCAGGACGTTGTAGCCGCTCGAGTCCTGGACGAGTCCGAAACGATAGTGCCGTTGGAACAGGCGCTCGTTGATCGCGGGAGCATCGGGCTCGTTCCCGCCGTACCCCTGGCCGATCTCCGAGAACGGGAACGCGTAGCCGGCGACGCGCCGTCCGGGCAGGTTCTCCTCGATCTTCCTCCGGCTCGCCGTGTAGTCCGAGTCGAGACGCTCCTCGAACTCCTCCCGTGTCTCGAGGCGGCCCTCGTCCTCGAGCCACTGGCGGTTGACGAGAAACTCGCCGAGATCCCCCGCGGCGTCCACCACGATCGGGTCGTGCGCGAGGTGGCCGTGGCTCTCGATGTCCCAGCGCCCGGTCGCGGCCAGGGTCGAGATCCGGTGCCAGTCGGCGTGGAACGGATTGTCGTCGTGGATCCGCGAGGTGGGCACGAACATCGTCGCCTTCATCCCGTGCCGCTCCAGCACGGGATCGCCCAGCTTGAAGGAGTCGAGCCTCGCGTCGTCGAAGGTGATCACGATGGGGCGTGCGGGGAAGGACTTCCTGCCCGCGATCATGTCCTCCAGATCGGGCAGCGAGACGGACGTGAAGCCGGCCTTGGCGAGCGCCGCGATCTGCTCCTCGAAGCGGGCCGCGGGGAGATTGAGGCTCCGGGGGTGCTCGCCGAGGCCGTGGTAGAGGAGGATCGGCACGTACGCCGTATCGCGTGGCGGGACCGCGACCGACGCGAGCAGCGCATCCGATTCCTCGTGATCGTGCAGCGACGCCAGGATCGTCGCTTTCCGGAGCGTGATCTCGTAGTCCTTCAGGAACGTGCTCCGGTTGTGCTCGATGAGATCGAGCGCGTCGTCGAAACGGCGGAGCGCGATGAGGGTGTCGAGGCGTCCCTGGAACACGTAGCGGTTCTGGGGGTACTGCCGGCGGAGATCGTCATAGATCGTGAGGGCCTCGCGGTTCTCGCGGAGGTCCCGATGCGCCTCGGCGAGGCCGAGCCGCAGCTCGAGGTCTCCCGGGCGCCGGAAGAGAGCGTCTTCGAGAACATCCACCGCTCCGGTCAGCCGCCCGAGGTTCCGCAGCTCGTCCGCCAGCGACAACGGGTAAGAGGTCTTTCCCGGGAACCTTCGGGCGAGCTCTCCGAGCCATCGCGCAGCCTCGGCGTGGTCCTCGCGCACCGTGGCGTCCTCGGCCAGCAGCCGCAGCACCGGCTCCTGAGGACTCTCGGACGCGGCTTCCCGTCTCGCCGCCTCGAGGGCCGCCTCGTATTCCCCCGACTCGTACGTCGAGCGGAGCCAGTAGTGGATCGCTCTCGGCGAGACGTACCCCATGTCGAGGACCTTGCGCCATTGGTCCTTGGCGGCGGCGAAGTCCCGGGCTCGCCACAGGACCTCCGCGTAGAAGCGCTGGACCGCGAGGTCCCCCGGGAGTCTCGACGCGAGGTCCGACGCCAGCGGCCGGGCGCGGCTCAGGCGTCCGTCCTCGAGAAGGGTGCGCGCGAGGAGGAGGTTCGCGGCGTCGGGATCGGCGGAAAGCGCCAAGTTCCGCCCGGCTTCCTCCACCGCCCCGCCGAACTCTTTCCGCGCCAGACGGAGCTTCGCGAGCAGCTCGTGAGGCTGCGCCTCGCCGGGAAACACCGCGGCGTAGCGGCTCCAGACCTCCTCGCATTCGGTCCAAAGACCTTCCCTCCAGAGAGTCCAGCCCAGGTCGCGAAACGCGGGACGGTGCAGCGGGTCGGCCTCGAGCGCGCTCCTGTAGAGCGCGGCGGCCTCCGCGAGGCGGTCGCCGCCGTAGGCCTCCTTGGCGCGCACCGAGAGGAGCCGGGCGAGAGCGGAGCCGGCTGCTTCTCTTTTCGAGGGATCGGTCCTGGCGGAGCCGAGCCAGCGGGCGCCTTCGTCGTAGCCGCCGTGCGAGGCGAACAGGTCGGCCGCCTCGCGGAACGCGATGGAATCGGGTTGCGACCGGTCGAGCATCGCATCGAGCTGGCGCGTGGCCAGGGCGGTGTCTCCCGCGTCGAACGCGAGACGGGCGAGGCGCAGGTAGGCCTCCGCGTCGGCCGGGTCGGCGGTCGCGGCTTTCTCGAACCAGGATCGGGCATCGTCGGCGCGGCCCGCTTCGAGGCAAGCATCGCCGAGGTTCCGCGAGAGGGCGGCCGGGTCGGGCGGATTCGCGGCCGCCGCCCGCGTCCATGCCTCGATCGCGCGATCGGTCCGACCGGCGCGCCGTTCGGCCCATCCGAGGTTCGTGAGCTGTCGCGGGTCGCCCGGTTTCCATCGAAGCGCTGACTCGTACGCGGCGACGGCTTCATCCCACGCTCCTCGCTGGAACTCGCGGTTCCCTCGCTCGGACTCGAGCCGGGCTATCCGGGGGCCGAGAGGTGCCGCAAGCGACGGGTCGCGCGCGGCGGCTTGTCGAAGGGTTTCGACGGCCCGGTCGGGCTCGCCGCGCCTCTCCTCGAGCTCGGCCAGCCGGATTCGTGCCTTCAGGTGCGAGGGGTTGCCCTGCAGGATCGCGCGGTACTGGGCCTCGGCGTCGTCGGGACGATCGAGGCCCTCGAGCGCCTGCCCGTACCGCAGTCGGATGTCCGGCTGATCGTGACGCAGCTCGAGGCTCTTGCGAAGCACGGAGGCCGCCTCGGCCCACGCCCGGCGCGACGCCTGAGCCTCGCTGAGGGCGTTCAGCATCGAGACATTGTCCGGCTCGAGCTTGAGCAGCGTCGTCCAGAGGCGGATCGCTTCCGTGTCGTTCCCCAGCCGGTGTTGCGCCCAGCCGAGGTTCTCCCACGCCTTGACGAGTGCCGGGTCGGCGTGGACCGCCTGCTCGAATTGCTCCA
>JBGQAU010000095.1:0-10172 GCA_041494445.1 Acidobacteriota bacterium
GACGGCATCGCGCTCGGCCAAGTGACACCGGGTCCGATCGTCATCACCGCCACCTTCGTGGGTCATCAGCTCGGCGGGCTGATCGGTGGCGCGCTCGCGACGGTCGGCGTGTTCCTGCCGTCGTTCCTGATGGTCGTGGCGGCGGCGCCGTATTTCGACCGAGTGAAGCAATCCCCCGCGTTGACTCGACTCATCAGCGGCGTCCTCTGCTCGTTCGTGGGACTGTTGCTGGCGGTCACCGTCCAGCTCGCGCACAACGTCGGATGGACGTGGGTGCATGGGCTCTTGGCCGCTGCCGCCTTCGTCGCCTTGCGCCTCAAGGTGGACGTTCTGTGGGTCGTCGCCGTCGGGACCGTCCTGTCGGTCGTTTTCTGCCACTGACGACCTTCACGGCCGACGGCCTTTCTGGAGGGCCGTCACGTCTCCCCCGCGCGTGCCATGCTCTTCACGCCCGGCCTGCGGATCGTCGGAACAAGCGACATGTCGCCTGACAAGCTCGCCGAAATGCGCGGGTGGCTCGCGAAAGCGAAGGAGGATCTGCGCGTTGCCGCGGGACGGAAGGCTCCGTTTCCTAGGAGTTCCTCGACGTACGTCGAGGTCCCCGCGTACCTTCTGTTGTTGCCACCGTCCCCCGGGCTCACCTCACCACGAAATTGACGAGCCTCCCGGGGACCACGATCGCCTTGACGACCTGCTTTCCCTCGAGCCACTTCTCGACGGCGCCGCGGGCGAGGGACTTGAGGTCCCCCTCGCCCGCCCCGCGGGGCGCCGTGACCTTTCCGCGCACCTTGCCGAGCACCTGCACCACCAGCTCGAACGTCTCGTCCTCGAGGTAGGCGGGATCGGCCTTGGGCCACTCGGCGCGGGCGATGGACTCGGCGTGACCGAGGCGCTGCCATAGCTCCTCGGCGATGTGCGGCGCGAAGGGGGAGAGCGCCTGCACGAAGCGCTCGGCCTGGCTTCGGGTCAAGGAACCCGGCCGCTCCGACGCGTCGTTCACGAAGGTCATCATCGCGGCGATCGCGGTGTTGAAGTTGAACTCCACGAACGACTCGTCCACGCGCTTCAGCATCCGATTGAGCGCACGCTCAAGCTCGAGCGTGGGCCCTTCGAGGGGCCGCGCCGGCGCACCCTGGCCCAGCTCCGGCCGGACGGGATCCGAGCCGTCCGGTTCCACCAGGAGCCTAAACACCCGATCGAGGAACCGGCGGCAGCCCGAGATCCCGCGGGAACTCCAGGAGCGCTGATCCGCGAGCGGCGCCATGAACATCTCGTAGAGCCGGAACGCGTCGGCGCCGTTCTCCGCGATCACGTCATCCGGGTTGACGACGTTGCGCAGCGACTTCGACATGGTCGCGACGATCTGGCGGACCTCCTGCCCCGTGGACCGCCGGAAGGACTTGCCCGCCACCTCGTCCACCTCGTCGGCGGGAACCAGCCGGTCGGTGCCGTCCATGTACGCCGGCGCCACGAGGAGCCCCTGGTTGAACAGCCGCTGGAACGGCTCGGGCGTCGAGACGACACCGAGGTCGTGGAGGACCTTGTGCCAGAACCGGGCGTACAGCAGGTGCAGCACGGCGTGGGTCACGCCGCCGATGTAGAGGTCCACCGGCCCCCAGTACCGCTCCGCGTCGGGGGCGAACGGCGCCTCGTCGCTCCACGGGTCCATGAACCGCAGCCAGTACCAGCAGGAGCCCGCCCACCCGGGCATCGTGTCGGTGTCGCGGCGCGCGGGGCGGCCGGTCGCGGGGTCCGTCGTCGAGAGCCACTGTCTTGCCCGCGCGAGCGGCGGCGAGCCGTCCGCCGACGGGGTGAAATCCTTCATCTCGGGCAGCTCGACGGGCAGCCGGTCGTCCGGCACGCGCACCACGGTGCCGTCCTCGAGGTGGAGAAGGGGGAACGGCTCCCCCCAGTAGCGCTGGCGGCTGAACAGCCAATCCCGAAGCCGGTACTGGGTCTTCGGGCTCCCCGCTCGCCGCTCCTCGAGAAGGCGGATCGTCTTCGCCTTCGCCTCGGGCGTGGGGAGGCCGTCGATCGGGCCGGAGTTCACCGCGGTCCCGTCCCCGGTGAAGCAGACGCCGTCGGCGAGCCCCGGCGTCCCCGCCGGCGGGCGGACTACCTCGACGACCGGGAGGCCGTACTTCTTCGCGAACTCGAAGTCGCGCTCGTCGTGGCCGGGGACCGCCATGATCGCCCCGGTGCCGTAGCTGATCAGGACGTAGTCCGCGACGAAGACCGGGATGCGCGCTCGAGGGTCGGCGGGGTCGAGCAGCGGGTTCAGCGCGTGCCCCCCGGTGAACACGCCCGTCTTCTCCTTGGCGAGATCGGTCCGCTCCAGGTCGGACTTCGAGGAGGCGGCGGCGACGTACGCGTTGACCTCGGCCCGGCGGTCGCTCGTCGCGATCCGGCGGAGCAGCGGGTGCTCCGGCGCGACCACCATGAACGTCGCGCCGAACAGCGTGTCGGGGCGCGTGGTGAAGACGGTGAGGGACTCGCCGGGCACCCCCGCCAGGGGGAACACGATGTCCGCGCCGCGCGAGCGTCCGATCCACTCCCTCTGCATCGCCTTGACCGACTCGGGCCAGTCGAGAAGGTCGAGATCATCCGCGAGCCGGTCGGCGTACGCGGTGATCCGGAACATCCACTGCTTGAGCGGCCGCCTGACGCAGGGGTAGTTCCCGCGCTCGGAGCGGCCGTTGATCACCTCCTCGTTGGCGAGGACGGTCTTCAGCTCCTCGCACCACCACACGGGAACGTCCGCCTGGTACACGAGACCCTGGTCGTAGAGGCGCGTGAAGATCCACTGGGTCCAGCGGTAGTAGGCCGGATCGCTGGTGTTGACCTCCCGGTCCCAGTCGTAGGAGAGTCCGATCAGCCGGAGCTGGCGCCGGAAGTTCGCGACGTTCGCCGCGGTGGTCTCCTTCGGGTGCTTGCCGGTCTGGATCGCGTACTGCTCCGCGGGCAGGCCGAAGGCGTCCCAGCCCATCGGGTGGAGGACGTTGCACCCCTCCATCCGCTTCCGGCGCGCGACGATGTCGCTCCCGATGTAGCCGATCGGGTGACCCACGTGGAGCCCCGCGCCGGACGGGTACGGGAACATGTCGAGCACGTAGTACTTCGGCCGCGAGGGGTCGAAGCCGGGCCGTCCCGGGTTCGGGACCGCGAAGGTCCGGTGCTCGAGCCAGTGGGCCTGCCAGCGGGGCTCGATCTCGCGTGGGTCGTAGACGTTCGACACGGAACGCTCCTCGTCGCGCGCCGCCGGTGCGGCAGGCGGCATTGTAGCAAGACGGATCGTATCGCCGGCCGATCCGACGGCATCTAACCCTGGTCGGGAACGTTGAAGGGCCCCCGGAGTGGTGAGATGCTGGGGGTGGAGACGAGGTTCGGATGGTCAGGACGACGGCTCCCGGAGCGGGCCCGGCCGCGGGCCCGGTTCTCAAGCTCGACCTGCCGGTGCTCGGCATGAGCTGCGCGGCCTGCGTGCGCCACGTGGAGAAGGCGCTCGCGGGCACCCCGGGCGTCCGCTCCGCCAGCGTCAACCTCGCCACGAATCGCGCCACCGTGACCTTCGACCCCGCGGCGGTCGGCGTCGAGGGACTCGCCGCCTCGGTCAGGAACGCGGGTTACGAGCTGGTGCTGCCGGCGCCCCAGGCCGATGAAGGCGGGACGCCGGATCCGGAAGCGGCGGCGCGGGTGCTTGAGACCGCGGAGGCGAAACGCCGGTTCGCGGTCGCGGCGGTTTTCGGCCTTCCCGTGCTCGTCCTCGGAATGTCTCACGGGCGGCTCGCCGTTCCGGCGGCGAACTGGATCGAACTGGCCCTCACCCTGCCGATCGTCCTGTACAGCGGCCGGTCGTACTACACGCGGGCCTGGGCGGCGCTCCGGCACCGCACCGCCGACATGAACACGCTGATCGCCCTCGGGACCGGCGCGGCGCTGCTGTACTCGCTGGCCGCCACCGTCGCGCCGGCGCTCGTCGCTCCCGGATCGGGCGGCCATGCGCACGCGGCCCCGCCGGTCTACTTCGAGGCGGTGGCGGGAATCATCGCGCTCGTCCTCCTGGGCAAGCTCCTCGAGACCCGCGCCCGCGCCCGCACTTCCGCCGCGATCCTGAAGCTCGCGCGCCTCCAGGCGAAGAGCGCGCGGGTGCTCCGTGCCGGCGAGGAGGTCGAAACTCCGCTGGCCGCGGTCGTCGTGGGCGACGTGATCGTGGTCCGTCCGGGCGAGCGTATTCCCGTGGACGGAGAGGTGATCGAGGGGGCCTCGCGGGTGGACGAGTCCATGCTCACCGGCGAGAGCGTTCCGGTGTCGAAGGAGCCGGGGGCGACCGTCGCGGGCGGGACGATGAACCGCGCCGGCGCGTTCCGCTTCCGCGTGACGCGGGTCGGGAAGGACACGGTCCTCCAGCAGATCATCCGTATGGTCGAAGAGGCCCAGGGCTCGCGGGCCCCGATCCAGCGGCTCGCCGACCGGGTCGCCGCGGTGTTCGTCCCGGCGGTGCTCCTGGTGGCGATCGTCACTTTTCTCGCGTGGCTCCTCGCCGCCCCGCCCGAGACACGTCTCGCGTCCGCCCTGGTCAACGCGGTGTCGGTGCTGATCATCGCGTGCCCCTGCGCGATGGGCCTCGCGACTCCCACCGCGATCCTCGTCGCCACCGGTCGCGGCGCCGAGGCCGGAATCCTGGTCAAGGGAGGCGAGGCGCTCGAGTCGGCCCGCGGGATCGACACCGTGGTCCTGGACAAGACGGGCACGATCACCTCCGGCTCTCCCGCCGTGACCGACGCGATCGCCGCTTCGGGTGCGTGCTCCGAGGACGAGATGCTGCGCCTCGCCGCGTCCGCGGAGGCCGGATCGGAGCACCCGGTGGGCGAGGCGATCGTGGCCGAGGCGCGGCGTCGCGGCCTTGCGCTCGCGCAGTTCTCCGGCTTCGAGGCGCGGCCGGGACGCGGGATCGTGGCGGCCGTCGAGGGCCGGCGGCTCGCTCTCGGCAGCCTCCGGCTCCTCGACGAGGAGGGGATTGCCGCCGACGCGCTCCTTCCGCTCTCCGCGGCAATGGCGGGGCGCGGCCGCACGCCGGTCCTGGTCGCGGCGGACGGGAAGCTCCTGGGTCTCCTGGGGATCGCCGACCCGGTGCGCGAGGGGGCGCGGGAGGCGATCGCCCGGATGAAGTCGCTCGGGCTCGACGTCATCCTGCTCACCGGCGACCATCGGGCGACGGCGGAAGCGGTGGCTCGCGAGGTCGGGATCGTGACGGTGATCGCGGAGGTCCTCCCCGAGCGGAAGGCCGCCGAGGTGGCCCGGCTCAAGGCGTCCGGACGCAAGGTCGCCATGGTCGGGGACGGCATCAACGACGCGCCGGCCCTCGCGAGCGCCGACCTCGGTATCGCGATCGGCACCGGGACCGACGTGGCGATCGCCGCGTCGGACGTCACGCTGGTGGGCGCGGACCTCCGTGGCGTCGTCCGCGCGATCCGCCTGGCGCGGCGCACGATCGCGACGATCCGGCAGAACCTGTTCTGGGCGTTCGGCTACAACACCCTGGGCATCCCGATCGCCGCGGGGGTCCTGTACCCGTGGACCGGCTGGCTGCTCTCCCCGGTGCTCGCGTCGGCCGCGATGGCGCTGTCGAGCGTCTCGGTGGTGAGCAACAGCCTGCGCCTGCGCCGCGCGGACCTGGATCGTTGAGCGCGCGCGGGAACCGTCCGGATCGCCCTCTCGGGGCACGCTCGCCCGGCCGCGTTTCGTCCGCTCGGACTCGCTCGGGTTTCGTCGCGCCTGCTGATGGAAGAGCAGGCGCGCCGAAACACGGCCCCGAGAGGGCGATCCGGACGGTTCCCCGTGACGATCGCGACTACGCGGCTTTGAGGTCCGAGGTGCAGTGCGGGCATCGGGTCGCCTTCAGAGGGATCGTGGACAGGCAGTGGCCGCACTCCTTCGTGCTGGGCGCCGCCGGGGGCGCTTCCTTCTTCATCCGGTTCATCTGCTTGACGAGCAGGAAGATCACGAAGGCGACGATCACGAAGTCGATCACGGTGTTGATGAACATGCCGTAGTTGATCGTCGCCGCACCGGCCGCTTTCGCCGCCGCGACGGATGCGTGCGCCTGGCCCGAGAGATCGACGAACAGGTTGGAGAAGTCCACCTTGCCCAGCAGCACGCCGATCGGCGGCATCAGGATGTCGCTGACCACGGACGAGATGATCTTCCCGAACGCGGCGCCGATGATGATGCCCACGGCCATGTCGACCACGTTCCCCTTCATCGCGAATTCCTTGAACTCCTTCAGCATGGGTCCCTCCTTGGTTTCTCGTTGGCTCCCCGGTGAGGCGTTCCACGGAACGCTCCACCCGCCGGTTCGCGCCCCCAGGCCCTCTTATCCTACAATGCCGCCTTCGCTCGATGATCTCTCTAGCTGGGGCGACGACGATGAAAGTAGGCGACGAGGAGTACGCCCTCGACGGCAACGGCTTCCTGCAGCAGCCGGAGAGGTGGGACCGCGCGGTGGCGGAGGCGATCGCCCGCGACGAGGGAATCTCCGAGATGACCGAGCCGCATTGGGCGGTCGTCGAATTCATCCGGACGTACTGGACGCAGCACGACATGGCTCCGCCGGTGCGCGTCCTCTGCAAGGAGACGAGCCTCGGGGTACGCGACGTGTACAAGCTCTTCCGGTCCGGCCCGGCCAAGGGCGCTTGCAGGATCGCGGGCCTCCCGAAGCCCGACGGCTGCGTCTAGGCCCGGCCTCATGGCGCCCCTGTCGGAGATCCTGCTCGCGATCTCGGCCGTGTGGGCCATTGCGGCGCTCCTGGTCCAGGCGCTCGCGGCGCGCGGGGCGATCGTTGGCCCTCGCGCGCCGGCCATGGGGCGGGCATCGCGAGGCGTGCTGTACGGGTTCACGACCGCCATGCTGCCGACGCGGAAGGAGTCGGCGAGTCGGCACCCCGTCTCCTTCGCCGCGGGGCTCCTGCTCCACCTCGGCGTGGCGGCGTCGTTCCTGACCGTGCTCGACTCCTCTTTCCCCCTCCCACTTTCCTCGGCGCGCCTCCTCCTGGCGCCGGCCGCGGGCGCGGGGCTCGTCGCGGGCCTGTTCCTCCTGGTGAAGCGGCTCGTGACCCCGGACCTCAGGGCGATCAGCCGGCCGGACGACTACCTCGCGAGCCTGATGATCGCCGCGCTCCTGGCGGGCACGCTGGCCTTCCGGGCCGGCGTCCTCTCCGCCACCGCGCTCAGGATCCTGGCGGCGATCCTGGTCCTCTATCTTCCCCTCGGAAAGCTCCGCCACGCGGTGTTCTTCTACCTCGCCCGCGCCGACCTCTACGGGCGGCTGGGGTTCCGCGGCGTGTATCCCCCCCGCGGAGGCGGCGATGCCGGACGCGCCTGATCCCGCGAGCCGCGTCGATCTCCTGGCGGCGCTTCGGACCCTTGACCGGGTCGCCGGGGGCCGCGCGGCGCTCCACGCGAAGGCGTGCGTCCGCTGCGGGCTGTGCGGCCAGAGCTGCCACTTCTATCTCGCCGACCCGGTGCCGGCGAACCTCCCGGCCGCGAAAGTGGAGAAGCTCGCGTCGCTGCTCCGCGGTCGCCGCACGTTCCTCGGCCGCCGCGCCCCGTGGCTTTCCCGCGCGCGCGAGTTCACGCCCGAGGCGCTCGAGGAGCTGAGGGACGCGGTTTTCGGGCGGTGCACCGGGTGCGGCCGCTGCTCGCTACACTGCTCGGTCGGCCTCGACGTCTCGTCGGTGATCGAGGCGGCGCGCCGCGTGCTCTCCGCCGCGGGGCTCACCCCTTCCGGGCTCCGGCAGACCATCGAGAACCAGATCCGCGACGGGAACCAGATGTCCATACCCCGGGAGGAGTTCGTCGAGACCGCCGGCTGGCTCTCCGAGGAGCTGGCGCGAGAAACCGGCGACCCGGACGCCCGGGTTCGCGTGGACGAGGCCGGGAGCCGCGTGCTCTACCTCGTCAATCCCCGCGAGGTGAAGTTCTTCCCGCTCTCGCTCCAGGCGGCGGCGGGAGTCTTCCACGCCGCCGGCGAAAGCTGGACTCTGTCGAGCCGAGTGTACGACGTGACGAACTACGGCTTCTTCGCGGCGGACGACGCTGCCGCGACGGAGCTGACCCGCCGGGCCGTGGAGGAAGCCGCGCGCCTCGGCGCCTCCGAGATCGTCCTGTCGGAGTGCGGCCACGGCTTCCGGTCGTTTCGCTGGGAAGGGCCCGAATGGCTCGACGGCGCGTACCCCGTGAGGGTCCGGAGCGTTCTGGAGCTGCTGGACGAGTACCTCGCCGGCAACCGGTTCCGCGTGGACCCGTCGAGGAACGCGCTGCCCATGACGCTCCACGATCCGTGCAATCTGGTCCGGTGGGGCGGCATCGTCGAGCCGCAGCGGAGGGTTCTCGCCCGCGTGGCGGAGCGACTCGTCGAGATGACGCCGAACCGCGAGCAGAACTTCTGCTGCGGAGGCGGCGGCGGGCTGTTGGCGATGGAGGAGTACGGCGAGCGGCGGATCGCGAGCGGCGCGATCAAGGCGGCGCAGATCCGCGATACGGGCGCGCGCGTCGTGGCCTGCCCCTGTCACAACTGCGCCGATCAGCTGATCGAGCTGGCGCGGGTTTACGCCCTCGACGTCGAGATCCGCTCGGTGGTGGAGATCGTCTACGACGCCATCGACTGGAGCGCGGCGCCGAAGCGCGAGCCGGGGATTTCGGCGAGTCCATGAGCGAGAGGATCCTCGGAATCTCCGCCTACTACCACGACAGCGCCGCCTGCCTCGTGGCCGACGGGCGGATCGTGGCGGCCGCCCAGGAGGAGCGCTTCACCCGCCGAAAGCACGACTCCGAGTTCCCGAGGAACGCGGCCGCCTATTGTCTGAAAGAGGCGGGTCTCCGGCACGCCGACGAGCTCGATGTCGTCGTGTTCTACGACAAGCCCCTCCTCAAGTTCGAGAGGCTTCTCGAAACCTACCTCAGGTTCGCGCCGCGCGGCATCCGCTCGTTCGTGAAGGCCATGCCCCTGTGGCTCAAGAAGAAGCTCTGGATGCGCGAGAACCTCCGCGAGGAGCTGGACTACGCCGGAAAGATCCTCTTCACCGAGCATCACCAGTCCCACGCGGCGAGCGCGTTCTTCCCTTCCCCGTTCCCGAAGGCCGCGATCCTGACCCTCGACGGGGTCGGCGAATGGGCCACCGCGAGCCTCGGCGTTGGGGAGGGAAACCGGCTCAGGATCCTCAAGGAGATCCACTTTCCGCACTCGCTGGGGCTTCTCTACTCCGCGTTCACGTACTTCACCGGCTTCAAGGTCAACAGCGGCGAGTACAAGCTCATGGGCTTAGCACCTTACGGCGAGCCGATTTACGTGGACCTGATCCTGGACGAGCTGATCGACCTCAAGGAGGACGGCTCGTTCAAGCTGAACCTCAGGTACTTCGATTACTGCGCGGGGCTCCGGATGACGAGCCGGCGGTTCGAGCGCCTGTTCGGCGGGCCGCCGCGACGGCCGGAGGGCAGGCTCACGCAGCGCGAGATGGACATGGCGGCATCGATCCAGATCGTGACCGAGAAGGTCATGCTCAACATGGCCCGGTTCGCCCACGACCTGACCGGCTGCGAGAACCTGGTGCTGGCGGGCGGCGTGGCGCTGAATTGCGTAGGCAACGGGAAGATCCTCCGCGAGGGACCGTTCGAGCGGCTCTGGATCCAGCCCGCGGCGGGAGACGCGGGAGGTGCGCTGGGGGCGGCGCTCTTCGTCCACCACCAGGTGCTCGGCCACGGCCGTACCGTGGACGGGTCGAAGGACCTGCAGCAGGCCACGCTGCTCGGCCCCTCCTACGGCGACGAGGAGATCGGCCGGTTCGTCGCCGAGCGCGGGATCCGTGCCGAGAGATTCGACGACTTCGAGCGCCTCGTGGACCGCGTGACGGACCTCATGCAGGAAGAGAAAGTGATCGGCTGGTTCGAGGGGCGGATGGAGTTCGGGCCGCGGGCGCTCGGATCGAGGTCCATCCTCGGCGACGCGCGAAGCCACGAGATGCAGTCCAGGATGAACCTCAAGATCAAGTTCCGCGAGTCGTTCCGCCCCTTCGCCCCGTCCGTGATGGCGGAGCACGCCGGAGACTACTTCGAGCTGGACGCCGAGAGCCCGTACATGCTCATCACGGCGCCGGTCCACCCACGGCAGCGCC
>JBGQAU010000076.1:0-14889 GCA_041494445.1 Acidobacteriota bacterium
GAGGCGCTGGAGCGTGCTCTTCTGGATCCTCAGGCTCTCCTGGAGTTGCGTCTCTGTGATCCGACCCGTGCGCACCAGGACGGATCCGAGGAGGTCCTCGAGGTTCCTCCGGCGGGTGTCCGCGCCGACGACCTGGCCCTCCAGGAAGCTCACGGTCACCGCGTCCTCGTCGTTCTCGACGGTCAGGACGCCGGTCTTTCGCTGGATGCCGATGAGCTGAAGGATGTCCGCCAGCCCGAAGTCCTTGAGGGTCCCCTCAAGTGCCATCTCACGCCTCGAAACGGCGCCCGCGCCGCAGGTTTCCGGCGAGCCAGACGGCGGCGGCCAGCGGCGCGCAGACGACCGCCGCGGGGCCGAGAAGGAGCGAGGCGGGCACGTCGCCGGACCGGAGAAGGTCCAGCCGCAACTCGACCCCCAGGAGCCGGTAAACGGGCGCGAAGATCTCCGGCAGCCAGGCGAGCCACGCCGCCAGCCACAGGAAGAGCAGGAGTGTCCCCAGGGCGGGCTTGCCCTTCAGCACGTCCCCGGCCCCGGGCGCCAGCGCGGAGGCGATCCGCTGGCCGAGCCGGGTCAAGCGGTCGTGGCGCTCGACCTCGTAGAGCTTTCGGGTCTTCGTCTCCGGAGCCAGCCCGTCCCCCAGGACGAACAGGTGCACGCACTGGGTGCAGTAGTCGTTTCCGTCGCGCGCGCTCTTGCACAGGTGGCAGAAAGGTCGTCCACAGCGCGCGCAGCGCCGCGCCGGCCGCTGCCGGGCCGAGGAGAACAGCGCGGCGAGAGCGGCGACCAGCGCCAGGACCGACACGATGCTCGTCGGGTTCAGGAACTGCCGCACGATCTCGCGGCCGACTCCGCCGCTGCGCCCGCTCTCGAGCCAGCCCCTGAGCTGACTGCCCGAGAGCGTGGCACGCACGATCGTGCCGACGCCGACGCTCGCGTCGATCACCGTAGGACGATCCCCCTCCCGCCCGGGCCGCGAGAGCAGATCGGCGATCGCCTTCGGATCGATGTCCCGCGCGTGGTTGAGCGACGCTTCAGCTTCCTTGAAGTTGAACGCCTCGGACTGGGCGAGATGGAGATCGTAGTACGCGAGGATCGAGTCGGGCTCCAGGGCGATCGCTCGCTTGTACATGACCCCGGCCTCGGAGTACTGCCCGGTGTGGAAGAAGATGTTCCCGAGGTTGACCAGCGCGTGGAAGGTGTCGGGATCGAGGGCGAGGACCCGCTTGTACTCGCCGTAAGCCTCCTCGAAGTAGCGGCCGTTCTTGTACAGCCCCGCCAGCAGGAACCGGTAGATCGGCTCGTCGGGGTGCGCCTCGACCAGCTCGCGCATCTTGACGATCCGGTCCGGATCGTACCGGCCCGACGCCGCCGCGAGCGACGTGCGGACCACCGGATCGGCGGTCAGGCCGTAGACCGCCACGGCGATGCGGTAGGCCGGCACCGAGAGGGTCGCACCGAGGAGGAGCCCCGCGGCCACGAGCCGCTCCGCTCTTCCCGCCACACGGAAGGTCACGACGAGCCAGTACAGGACGGCCCAGCCCGCGGCGATCCACGAGAGGAGCGGCAGCAGCAGCACGACCCAGCCCGCGGCGGGAGCCCAGCGGTCCGCTCCTCGTCGGAGCATCTCCTCCTCGATCTCGTGACGCACCGCCGCCTGGTGGCGCACGACCAGGAGCGCCGAGAACGCGGTCAGGCAGCCGAGGAAAGCGAACACGAGAACGAGCGCGAGATCGTTGAACAAGCCGAGGGTCGTCCAGCCCTCGCGGAACTGCGCCCGAGCGGCCTGGACGAGCTCTCCCGCCACGGGCAGGAGACCGCCGCTCGACTTCCAGACGACCGATGCCCGGGCCAGGTGGATCTGCGATGCGTCGGGATCGAACGCCTCCGCGAGATCGAGGGAGCGCAGCGCCTTCTGGTAGCTGCCCTCGCCGAGGTACCGCCTCGCCTCGGCCACCAAGGCGGCCGCGACTCCCTCCACCCGGCGGATCCCTTCCTCCGCGCACAAGGCGCGGATGAGCTCCGACTGGCGGGCCGCGTCGGTTTCGCGCCGGTCGGCGAGGAACCCCTTCCGCTGGAACCACGCCCCTTCGAGACGGGACTGGAACGAATCGAAGTCGAATCCCCGGCGTCCCTCCTTCAGGGCGGCGATGCCGGGGCTTTCGGAGGGCCCTTCCCTCTCGGGCTCGGGGCGCGGGGCGGCGAGGCGAATGACTCCGGTTTCCGCCGCCGCGGGCCGGGCAAACCCTACGGCGGCCCCCAGGAGAAGCAGCGCCGTCCCACACATTGCGAAGCGCCGCCCACCTCTTCTTCGGGCCCCTCCTCGTCCCGGGGTCGCGCTGGCGCCGGGGCCCGCGGCCGGCCGGATCGCGCTCAGCCGTCTTGGCCGATGCGAGCCACGTAGAGCATCCGGAGCTGATAGAGCACCTGCTCGAGGAGGCCCTCCTCCTGCCGAGACAAGTTGCCCCGGCACTTCACGCGCAAGAGCTCCAGCATGTCGATCTGGAGTTTGGCCTTCTCGGGGTCCACGGCGGCTTGGCCCGTCCCCGGGTGAGGGATCTCGCCCAGGAAGAGCAAGGCGGGCTGGGCCATCGCGTTGATCAGCATCGTGAAGCTGACCTCCGACGGCTCCTCGAGGGGTCGGTGCTCGAAGTCGGGATGAAACTCCCCCGGGGGGCGTTCCTGCGGCGGCGGCGACGGACTCGGCGCCTGCTCCGTCTCCTCGGTCTCGGCCTCGGCGGATCGGCGCTCTCCCTCGACGGTGAAGTGGCGCCTGTCGGTCACCTTGAAAGTCGGCGCGGGACGATTCCCGTCCTTTCCCCCGGCCGCATCGTGCTCGGTCATCCCGTCCTCCGGCGCGGTCCGCACCCTCCCGCGCGCCCCCGGTCTCCGCGGGATGGTACCATTCCGGTTCTTCGGGTTTCAAATTCAATCGCGCACCCGTGGCGTCCGTCCGATGGCGGACGCCGGCACCGCGGTCAAAGATGTGCCGCTGCCCCGCGCGAGTCAAGGAGATCGCGCCGCCATGGAACGGATCGATCGGTTCGAGGATCTCGTCGCCCTGATGGACCGCCTGCGCGGCCCCGACGGTTGCCCGTGGGACCGCGAGCAGACGTACACGACGCTGCGCGGCTACCTGCTCGAGGAGTCCTACGAGGTCGTGGAGGCCATCGACCGCGAGGACCGGGCAGCCCTCCGAGAGGAGCTCGGGGACCTCCTGTTCCAGGTGGTCTTTCTCGCCCGCCTCGCCAAGGAGGAGGGAGCGTTCGACGCCGCCGACGTCGTCCGCGGCATCGCGGAGAAGATGGTCCGGCGCCACCCCCACGTGTTCGGGGGCGCACAGGCCGACACGTCGGACGAGGTCCTGCGCAGGTGGGAGGAGATCAAGCGACGGGAGAAGGAGGAAGCCGACGGCGGAGGCTCCCGGCAAGAGAGTGGATCGGTGCTCTCCGGGGTGCCTCGGGCGCTCCCCGCCCTCCAGAAAGCTCAGCGCTTGTCCACCAAGGCGGCCCGGGTCGGGTTCGACTGGCCGACCGACGGTGAGGTGGTCGACAAGCTCGCGGAGGAGATGGAGGAGCTGCGGTCGGCCGTGGATGCGCACGACGGCGACGCCGCGCGGGAGGAACTCGGCGACCTGCTGTTCACCGCGGCGAATCTCGGCCGGCGCCTCGGCGTGGATCCCGAAGAGGCCCTGGAGAGGGCCAACCGGAAGTTCGCGGAGCGGTTCGCGCGAGTCGAGGACGAACTCAAGCGTCGGGGCGTGCCGATCGAGGAGGCGGGGCTCGACCGCATGGACCGGCTCTGGAACGAGGTCAAGGACCGGGAGGCGGGCTCCTAGCCCGCGGCGTTCGCTCCGGAAGCGGTCTCCAGGAACTTCCCGAGCCTGCGAAAGCGCTGGTAGCGCTGGCCGATCAGCCCATCGGCATCGAGGTGCGTGAGATCGCGGATCTGGCGATCGATCACGTCGCCGACGAGCGACGCCTGCCGGGCCGGGTCGACATGGGCTCCGCCGGTGACCTCGGGGATCACCTCGTCCACGATGTCGAGCCGGTGCAGGTCCGGCGCCGTGGTCTTCATGGCGAGCGCCGCGTCCCGGCTCTTCGTCGAGTCGCGCCAGAGAATCGCGGCGCATCCCTCGGGACTGATCACCGAGTACACGGCGAACTCGAGGATGTTGACCCGGTTCCCCACGCCGATCGCCAGCGCCCCACCGCTCCCCCCCTCTCCCGTCACCGTCACGAGGACCGGAATGCCGAGCCTCGCCATCTCCCGGAGGTTGAAAGCGATCGCCTCCGCCTGGCCGCGCTCCTCGGCTCCGATACCGGGGTACGCCCCGGGCGTGTCGATGAAGCTCAACACCGGCCGGCCGAACTTCTCCGCGAGTCGCATGAGCCGGAGCGCTTTGCGGTATCCCTCCGGACGAGGCATCCCGAAGTTGCGGTACACTTTTTCCTTCGTGTCCCGCCCTTTCTGATGCCCGACGATCCCCACCGCCCGGCCACGGAAGAGGCCGAAGCCCGCGACGATCGCAGGGTCGTCCGCGTACTTCCGGTCGCCGTGGATCTCGACGAATCCTTCGATCAGGTGGCGGACGTAGTCGAGGGTGTAGGGACGGCGAGGGTGGCGCGCCACGAGCGTCTTCTGCCACGGGGTCAGCGATCCGTAGATCCTGGCGCGGGTCGTCTCGAGCTCACGCTCGAGCCGCTCCCGCTCCCGGCGGATGCCGATGTCGTCCCCCATCCCTGAGAGCGACTCGATCCGCCGCTCGAGCTCCAGAATCGGATCCTCGAAGCGCGCCTCGTCCACGTACCCTCCCCTCGTTCGCCCTGCTCGCGCCGCTTAGGCATAGTCGACGGCGGCGCCGCCTGTCAAGCGCTCCCCAGGGCGGCGAGTGCCGCGGCCAGCTGCCCCTCCCGTCCTTGCGCCTTTCCGTCGAGTTTCGCGTGCAGTGCCGCCTGGAGTCCCACGGCGATCCGAGGCCCCTGGCGCACACCGGCCCGAAGCAGGTCCCGGCCGTCGATGTCCGGCCTCACGTCGCGGAGGCGCGAGAGATAGTCGGAAACCGCCTTTCGCGTCTCCTCCCGCCCGGTGAGTGCCATCGCCATCAGGAGCGTCTCGGGCGGCTCGCCCCGGCACGCCTCGTGGATCCGGCTCGGGGTGTGCGAGCACCTGGCGAGGCGCGAGACGACGCGGCGAACGCGTTCCGGGGCGTCGGCCAGGATCCGCTTCGCGTCGCGGCCGGGCCTGAGCCGCGCGAGCATCTCGCGCCGCGCCGTGGAACTCAGATCCTCCGCGAGGACGCCGAGGATCACGGTCCAGCCGAGGAGCGTCTCGTCGCGGTAGAGCAGCCGGTACCAGCCGAGGACCTCCTCGGCGCGCTCGAGTCGCGCGAACGTCCGCCGCGAGGGATCGAGGTCCGGGTGGAGCACCCTGAGCAGGCCGAACTGCTTCATCATCTCGACGGCGCGCACCGCTCGCTTCTCGCTCAACGTCTGCTCCACTTCCCGTCTCAGGCGGAGGGGGGACAGACGGTCGAACACCTTCTCCCGGTGGGCTACCCGAATCAGGTGGGCGGTCTCCCGTGCGATCTCGAAGTCGAGACGGACGGCGAAGCGAACGGCGCGGAGCGCGCGCGTAGGGTCCTCGATGAAGGACAGGCCGTGGAGCACGCGGATCTTCCCGTCGACGAGGTCTTTCCGCCCCCCGAAGAAGTCGGCAAGGCGGCCGAACCCGGACGGGGTCAGCCGCACCGCGAGAGCGTTGATGGTGAAGTCCCGCCGGAAGAGGTCCTGCCGCAGCCCTCCCGGCGCCACCTCGGGGAGGGCGGCGGGACGGCGATAGTGCTCGGTGCGGGCCGCCGCGAGGTCGATCCGAAGCCCGTCGTCAAGGAAGAGCGCCGCGGTCTGGAACGCCTCGTGCGTCCGGAGCCGGCCGCCGAGGCGCCCCGCAAGGGCGGACGCCAGCGCCCCCGCATCCCCCTCGACCACCACGTCGAGATCACGGTTCTCGCGCTTGAGCAGGAGATCCCGCACGACGCCGCCCACCAGGTAGGCGGGAGTCCCTCGCTCCGAGGCGAGATCGCCCAGCGAGCGGAGCACCGCCATGGCCCGCGGGGTGAGACGCCTCTGCATCATCGGCGCGAGGTCGAAGCCCCCGTCCTCGTCGCGCCAACCGCGACCCTCGGCGTCGGGGACCTGGCGTGCCGCCGCCTCGCGCTCGTACAGGTGCCGCAGGAACGAGGTGCGGGTCACGATGCCCGTGATCCGACCCGGCCCGTCCCCGACCAGGATGAATCGGAGGTTGCGCGACAGCAGGCGCCGCTCGATCGTCTCGACGTCCGCCTCGGGAGGAACGACATCGATCTCCGCCGACACGAGATCCCTCACGGCTCGGGAACCCAGGCCGTGGTGAAGAGCGGAATCCGCGATCTGCCGCGTCAGCGCCCCGATGACCCGGGCGCCATCGCGCACCGGAAGTGCGTTGATCCGGTACCGGTTCATGATCCCGACGGCCTCGTCCACGGTCGACCTCGCAGCGACGGTGTGGAGGATTGGGTGGGCGAGGTCGGCGGCCCGGACCGAGGGAACGAGCGTGTCCCGCAGCGCGACGAGGAGAGCTTCCTTCGCCTCGATCAGGGTCACGCCGCGAAGAACGGCGGACGCCGCAGGGGGGTGCCCGCCTCCGCCGAACGCCGCGGCCACGCGCGAGGCGTTGAGGTCCGCGGTGCGGCTCCGCACGATCAGGACGATACGGTCCTCCATCCGGATCAGAGCGGCCATCCGTTCCGCCGCCGTGGCCTGGACGTACAGCTGGACCACCACCGAGGCTTCCGGCACGAAGCGCTCGGCGGCGACCGCGGCCACGACCACCTCCTGACCCCGGATCCGGTAGGGGCGCGCATCGTGGAGGATCGCGTGGTAGAGGTCCACCTGGTCCGGCGTGAGGCCGCGAGCGAGCGTCCTCGCGACCCGCCCGAGGTCCGCGCCCCGGTCCACGAGCCAGGCGGCGGCACGGAGGTCCTCGGCGGTGGTGCCGGCGTGAAGCAGACTTCCCGTGTCCTCGTAGATTCCCAGCGCGAGGAAGGTCGCCTGGCCCGGCGTGATCTCGAGGCCCCTCTCCTTCAGCATCGTGGTCATGAGCGTGCTGACGGCCCCGGTGGGGCGACGGTGGATCACGGCGCCGGGAGGGTCTCCGGCCGGCGGGTGGTGGTCGTAGCAGGTGAGGGGGACGCGGCCCGGGGGGACGAGCACCTCCTGGAACCTTCCGATCCGTTCCAAGGAAGTCGTATCCACGAGCACGATGGCCGTCACCGCGCCGAGGTCGACGTCGCGCGAGCGCGTCTCGGGCAGGAGGTCCGGCTCCGCCTCCAGGTACGCCTTCACCGCGGAAGACTTCGCTCCGGGAAACGACGCAACGGCCCCCGGGTGAAGCAGCAGCGCCGCGAGCACGCCGGCCGCGCAGTCGAAGTCCGCGGTTTCGTGCGTGGTGACCAGGATCACCGGGCAAGGGTAAGCCCGAGCCGCGGCCGCGCACAACCCTCTCACGCCCTCGGGTGGAAGTCCCTGTAGAGGCGCTTCAGACGTTCCCGATTGACATGGGTGTAGATCTGGGTGGTGGAGATGTCCGCGTGGCCCAGGAGCAACTGCACCGAGCGAAGGTCGGCGCCATGCTCGAGCAAGTGGGTCGCGAAGGAGTGCCGGACCGTGTGCGGCGAGAGGCGGCCCCTGATCCCTGCCCTCACGCCATACGCCTTGATGATCTTCCAGAATCCCTGGCGGGTCATCGGCGCCCCGCGATGGTTCACGAAGAGGACGTTGCTCCGTCGCGAGCGGAGGAGCGCCGGACGCCCGAGCGCGAGGTAGCGCTGCAGGGCCGTGTCGGCCTCCCCTCCCAGCGGGACCACCCGTTCCTTCGAGCCCTTGCCGATGCACCGCAGGTAGCCGCCGTCGAGATGCAGGTCGCCGAGCCGCAGGCCGATCAGCTCGCTGACGCGCAGCCCCGTCGCGTAGAGCACCTCGAGCATTGCGGCATCGCGAAGGCCGCGAGGGTCGCCGTGGCTCGGGGCGGCCAGAAGCGCCTCGACCTCGGCGAAGCTCAGGACCTTCGGCAGCGTCCTCCAGGTCCTCGGCGCGTCCAGATAGGCGCTCGGGTCCTCGGAGATGACCTCCTCCGCCAGGAGATAGCCGAAGAAGCCGCGGACGGCGACCAGCCAGCGGGCGACGGAGCGAGGCGACCGTCCCTCGATCCGCATCCGCCGTAGCTGCCGGAGAAGGTCCTCCTTTCGCGCGGACTCGGGTCTCAGTCCTTCATCCATCCCGCGGGCGAGCGCCTCGACGTCCCGGCGGTAGGCGACGAGCGTATTGGCCGAGAGTCCGCGCTCGGCGGCGAGGTGGTCGAGGTATCGGGCCAGCCATCCGATCGGCTCGCGGGGTCCCGCTCCGGTGCTTGGGGCCGTCACCGCGCTTCCCTCCCCGGGGGCGGATCGAGAAGGACCGTGACCGGCCCGTCGTTCACCAGCTCCACCTCCATCATGGCCTGGAAGACGCCGGTCTCCACCCGGACTCCGCGCGCGGCGAGACGCGCGGCGTAACATCTGTAGAGCGGCTCGGCCTCGGCCGGGAGGGCCGCGGCGTCGAAGGAGGGACGACGCCCGCGCCGTGTCGACGCCGCGAGTGTGAACTGCGAGACCACGAGCGCCTCCCCCCCGGCATCGAGGAGACTCCGGTTCATCCTGCCCTGCTCGTCGGGAAAGACCCGCAGCTCGGCGGTCTTGTCCGCGAGATACTCGGCGTCCCGCGACGCGTCACCCCGCTCGACGCCGACGAGAACCAGAAGACCGCGCCCGATCGAGCCCGCCGGGTGCCCCCCGATGCAAACTTCCGCGCGTGACACCCGCTGGAGGAGCACCTTCACGGCTTCCGCTCCCCGTTCCCCCGGTCGGCCGCCGGTGCCGCCAGATCCGCCGGGCGCCGGGGCAGCGCGGCGAGCTGGGCGATCGGGATCTCGAAGAGGCATCCCGGTCGCGTCGTGCTTCGCGCGCGCAACGTTTCCTCGGAATTGGCCGCGGCGACCGGAGGTACGCGGTCGAGCTCGAGGCGGCCGAGGGGTCTCCCCTCCCCCTCGAGCTCGATCGTCAGGGCGGGCGCGAACGGGTGTGACGGCGCATCCTCCACCCGGGCCGCCCGGATCCAGCGGAGGCCGTCGACCATCTCGTCGATCCGCGTTCCGTCGGCCTGGAGCGGGGGGCCGGAGTTCCCGCGGACGGACCAGGCGGTCCCCTCGCGGGCGCGGGAGGCGCCGAGCCGGATCCCGCTTCCCTCGATCCGCACGCCCCGGAGGTCGGGGGATGAGAACAGGAGCGGCCGGTGCTCGCGGAACTCGGCCGGCGCACGCAGCATCTCGGAAACGTCGGAGTCCGCCACCACGCCGCTCCAGACGCCGCCCTCGCGCCGCGCCCGCCGCTCGCCGCGGGAGTCGGCCCGGGCGATCTCCGCTCCGAGGGAGCCGTGCCCGGTCTCGATCGAAATCGCGACCTCGACGCCTTCGACCGACGCCGCGCCGGTCTTGGACGAAGCCGCGGGAAGGAACCGGGCGAGGGAGAGCGTCGAGACGCTCCGGGCCAGACCGTCGGCCGCGGCGAAGTCCGCGAGGTCCCTCACCGGCTCGGCAAGCGACCACGAGCTTCCCTCGCGCGCCAGCGCGAGGCGGCCCGATGGGCGCGCGATGACGATTCGCCGGATCGCGTCCGCCTCGACCGGGATCAACCTCCGCTCCCTGAAGCTCTCGGGGGCGCGCTCC
Source organism: Acidobacteriota bacterium (assembly GCA_041494445.1). Taxonomy (GTDB): domain Bacteria; phylum Acidobacteriota; class Polarisedimenticolia; order Polarisedimenticolales; family JAIQFR01; genus JAIQFR01. Next base: position 9,796 of record JBGQAU010000076.1, read on the forward strand.
ACCGATACGCCGCCCAGGTCCGCCAGCAGCACGCGTCCGTCTCCGAGCGAGACGTAGCGCTCCGGGGCCACCGGCGAATGGCGGCCGAGACGGACGAGCCGCGCCGCGCCCTGCTTCCCGCGCTCGATGCGCACGACCGTCGCCGACCCCTCGAGACCGAAGCCGCCGAGGTTCCGCCCCTTCTCCTGCACGACCCGCAGGAGCCTCGCGTCCGCGAGCCCTCGCAGGAACGCTTCGACCTGGCGAGGATCGGCCTCCGCGGAGAGCGGCTTCACGATTCTCCAGCCCTTTTCCCCCAGACGCTCGATCCGGCAAACCGGGGCGCCACCTCCGATCTCGACGGCGCTCACGGCGTCGAGATCGCCACCGAGGAGCGTTCCGAGCCCGTCTGCCTCCCCCTTCGAGGGAGACGGCGATCGATCCCTCCAGAAGACGGCGGCCAGCGCGGCGGCGAGAAGGAGGGCAAGAACGATGAGGCCGCGAAGGCTCACAGCAACCGCCTTCGCCACCAGACCGCGAGGCCGACGATGAGGAGCGCCTCCGGGAACAGCAGGACGCTGAACCGGAACAGATTGCGGTAGTCGGCCTCGGTCATGTCGAGTCGCGAGGGACGGAACCCCCTCGGTCTCTCGGCGATGAGATCCTCCTGGCCTCGCAGCCAGGCGACCGCGTTGAGGAGAAACTCCTTGTTGAAGAACTCCGCGAGGTGGGCGTTCGTCGCGAGGTCGGAATCCCCGATCACCACGAGCCGCGGCGCGGCCTTGGGCGCCGTCGATGATGCCCCCTCCGCGTCCGCTCCCGCCGGAGGCGCCCGGCGTGCGGCAACCGCCACCGGGACCGGCCCCGGGAGATCGCCTGGGCCGCGTGGAACGGCTCCGGTCGAAAGCATCTTCCGGTAGTCCGCGACGGCCCAGGAGGATGGCCGGGTTCTCGCGATGACCGACGCCCCCACGCCCGGAAGTCCGCCTTCCGTCTTGGCATCCACCGAGCGTGCCTCGAAGAGGACGAGGCGCTCCTTGAAGTCGCGCGTGATCGGGTGGGGGGGGAAGTCCTCGACGATCGGGTCGAGCCCGAGCCTCGCGCCGAGGAACGGGATCTGCTCGCGGTCCACGATCATGTCGTCGCCGACGGCCACCCGGAAGTCCGCGAGGACCGGGGCGAGACCCGGATCCGTCCCCGGATCGAGAAGGAGCAGGACGCGCCCACCTCGCTCGAGGTAGGCGCGGATCTCGGACACCTCGTGCGGGAGTAGCGGCTTGCGCGGCCCGATCACTGCCAGGAGGGCGGCGTCGGCGGCGACTGCGGGCTGCGCCGCCAGGAGGAGCGTACGCACCTCGAAGTTCTCCCCGCGCAACGCCTCCGCCAGGGCCGCAGCGCCTCCGGGGGCCTCGGCGTCGTCCGGCGCCGCCTCGCCGTGCCCGGAAAGGAAGTAGACCGCCCGGGGCCCCGGACGGGTCACCTTGAGGACGAGATTGGCGACCACCCCTTCCGAAAGCGCTCCTCCCTCGCGATCCCCGGCGCTCTCGGCGGAGGTCTCTCCCGAGCGTGCCACCAGGACCCCTCTTCTCGCCACCCCGTAGCGGTCCGCGAGGCTCGGGTCCTGCTCGGGATCCACGAATCGCCAGGTGAGGCGGGGCGATGCCGCCGCGAACCTGTCGAGCATCTCGGCGAGGTCCCGCTTCCCCGCGTCGCCCGCGCCGAAGAACGCCAGAAGCTCCACCGTGCGGTCGAGGTGGGCCAGAACCGCCCGGGTCTGCTCGCTCAGCGTGTGGATCCCGCTCTCGGTTGCGTCGTGGCGCCAGGGGTGGCGCGCCGCGAGCACATTCACCGCCACCAGGATCCCGCCGAACAGGAACGTGCCGAGGGCGGCCTGGAGCCTTTGACGCGTTCCGGCGAGGCTCACGCTCCGGCGGAAGCCGGCGAGGTTCAGGAGGATCCCCGCCGCCAGGAGGGCGCCGCCGCCGACGAGGTGGACGGCGGTCCACAGGTCGAACGCGTCGGCGAACCCGTAGGAGGCCACGCCGAAGACCACGAGCACCAGCCCGGCCCATCCGAGAAACCGCAGCGGGCCGCGCATCCCCGTCACCTCCAGCGCTGCGATGCGACGATCGCTCGCGCCGTGAACAACCCGAGCGCGGCCAGGGAGAGGAAATACGCCACGTCGCCGCTCGAAACCAGGCCCCGGCTGAGCCCGTCGAACCTCCCGGGGAGCGAGATCGCCTTCAGCGCCGCCCCGACCCGCGTGCCCAGGGAGTCGGCGGGCCAGTCCACCACGAACAGCATGAGGAACAGGACGAACGAACCGACCCCCGCCACGGCCTGGCTCTCGGTGGCCGCCGAGACGGCGATCCCGAGCGCCACCATCGCCGCCGCGGCGAGGCCGAGCCCGAGCCACGCGGTCCAGATCGGCCCCGTCTCCGGGTCGCCGTAGCGCAGCAGGATCAGCATGAACGCCCCCGACGCCGCGATCCAAGCGGTCGCCACGGCCAGCAGCCCGAGGTACTTGCCGAGGACGATCTCCCCGGCCCCGGCGGGCGCCGTGAGGAGCAGCTCGTCGGTCCCCTGTCGGCGCTCCTCCGCGAAGCTCCGCATCGTGAGGATCGGGAGCACGAACAGGAGGAGGACGAGAAGATTCCTCGCGAGACCCGTGACGACGATCTCGTTGAGGTTGATCCGCTCGACCAGCGTGGGCGCCAGCGCGGCGTAGCTGCGGAGGGTGCGGGCAAACCCGTCGACCAGCCCGAAGAAGAAGTACCCGCCCAGAAACAGGTAGCTTGCGGCCACCACCCATCCCACCGGCGAGGCGACCTGGGAGCGAATCTCCTTGAGCGCGACCGCCAGGGCGGGTCTCATGCAGCGCCCTCCCCCACGCCGGTCGCTTCCGAGTCCCCGGCGGTGAACCGCAGGAACGCCTCCTCGAGGCCGGTCGGCCCGCCGAGCGCCTCGAGCCCGTCATCGGCCACGACCCGGCCACGGTGGATGATCACGGCGCGCGAGCAGGTCACCGCCACCTCCGGGAGAATGTGCGTGCTGAGCAGCACGGTGCGGCCCGTTCCGAGCGAGCGTATCAGGTTGCGGATCTCCCGGATCTGCTGGGGGTCGAGGCCCGAGGTCGGCTCGTCGAGGATGAGGACCTCGGGATCGTGGACGAGCGCCTGGGCGAGCCCCACGCGCTGCCGGTAACCTCGGGACAGATTCGCGATGAGGCGATGCCGGACGTCGCCGAGCCCGCAGCGCGCCACGACCTCCTCCACCGCCCGTCGGCGGCTCGGGCGCGGAACACGGCGGAGCGCGGCGCAGAAACGGAGGAATTCGTCCACCGTGTGGTCGAGGTAGAGCGGGGGCTGCTCGGGCAGGTATCCGATCCGACGCCGCACCTCCATCGGACGCTCCGCCGCGTCGAAACCGCACACCGTCGCCGATCCCCCGTCCGGTGCGAGGTAGGTGGCGAGGATGCGCAGCGTCGTGGTCTTCCCGGCGCCGTTGGGGCCCAGAAAACCGACGACCTCTCCCCTCGCGGCCGCGAAGGAAACACCTCGAAGCGCTTCGGTGTCGCCGAACCGCTTGAAGAGGTTCCGGACCTCGATCATGGTTCTCCTCGAAGCTCGAGTCGGCGGGCGAATCGGAATTCTAGGATCGCTTCCCGCTCCTGGCAACGCCGCCGAGCAGGCGCGCGCGAATCGCCTCCACTTCGGGAAGCCGGAGCGCGTGCACGCCCCAAACGGTCAGCCCCACGCCGAGCGCCACCGATACGGCGAGGCGGGCGGCCTCCCCGACGAGACCCCCGTTTCCCCACCAGCGTTCGAGACCTGCCTGGCAGACGCCGCATGCGATTCCCATCAACGCCGAGAGGAGCGCGAGCTTCAGGGTCGTGGGGACGACGGCGTGCGCGCGCAGCGAGCCGGCGCGTCTCGCCAGCCCCCTCTCCAGAATCGCCATATTGCTCCACGCCGCGAGCGACGTGGACAGCGCGAGCCCCAGGAACGGGTCGACGCCGATCCGCGGTAGGAACGCCAACAACGCGAGGTTTGCCGAGATCTTGAGCCCCACCGCGGAGGCGGAGGCGATCACCGGGAGTCGGGTCTCCCCCATGGCGTAGAACGTGGGCACCTGGATCTTCGTGACCGAATACGCGTACAGCCCCAGGGCGTAACAGAGGACCGCCGAGGCGGTCTTGAGGGTGTCGGTCGGGCCGAACCGACCGTGCTCGAACAGCAACCTCACGATCGGGGCGCGAAGCGCGACGAGCCCCGCGGTGGCGGGGAGGGTCAGGAGGGCCGCCGCCCGGAGCGCGCCCGCGAGGTTCGCGCGAAGCCCCGAAGCGTCCCCGCGGGCCGCGTCTTTCGAGACCCTCGCGAGGTTCGCCGTGCCGAGCGCCACGCCGAACAGGCCCAGCGGGAGCTGCATGAGGCGGAACGCATAGGAAAGCCAGGCGATCGGACCGTTGCCGTACAGCGAGGCGAGGATCGTGTCCACGAGGATGTTGATCTGCGTGGCGGCGAGGCCGAAGGTCGCCGGGGCCATGAGGCGGATGACCCGCCGCAGGGCGGGGTCTCCCGGATCGAACTCCGGACGGAACCGGAACCCCTCCCGGCGCAACGCCGGGACCTGAACGAGAAACTGGAGGACGCCGCCCACCATCGCGCCGACCGCGAGCGACATGCCCGGGTGAATCCCCAGGCGCCTGAAGAGCGGGACCAGGGTCAGGACTCCGAGGATCGCGGCGAGGTTGAACCATGCCGGGGCGAGCGCCGGCAGGAAGAACCGCCCGCACGTGTTCAGCACGCCCATCGCCACGGCGGCCAGGGCCACGAACAGAAGGAACGGCGCGAGGATCCGGGTCATCGTGACCGCGAGGGCCATCTTCCCGGGCTCGAACCCCGGGACGTACACCCTGAGGATCTGCGGGGCGAACAAGGCGATCAGGATCGCGAGCGCGCCCAGTACGGTGGCGAGCACGGTCATCACCCGATTCGCCAGCCCGAAGGCCGCTTCCGCCCCCGCGCGCTCGCGCTCCGCGGTGAACGTCGGGACGAACGCCGACGACAACGCCCCCTCGGCGAAGAGGTCGCGCAGGAGGTTCGGGATCCTGAA
>JBGQAU010000037.1:0-26333 GCA_041494445.1 Acidobacteriota bacterium
ACGACGCTCGTGGAAGCGATCCGACAGGGGTTCGAGGCGCATGCGCTCACGGTCCGGTACGGCCAGAGGCACGACCTCGAGATCGAGAGCGCGGCGGCGGTCGCGCGCGCCGCGGGCGCGGCGTCTCACCGGGTGGCGACGGTCGACATGGCGTTCGCGGGCGGATCGGCCCTGACCGATCCGTCCCTGCCCGTCCCGAAGTCCCGGACCGAGGAGGCGATCGGTGTCGGGGTCCCGTCGACCTACGTTCCCGCGCGGAACACCGTGTTGCTCTCCCTCGCGCTGGCCTGGGCGGAAGTCCTTGGCGCGCGGGACCTCTTCATCGGGGCGACCGCCGTGGACTACAGCGGCTATCCCGACTGCCGGCCCGAGTTTCTCGGGGCGTTCGAGACGCTGGCGGCCGTCGCCACCAAGGCGGGGATCGAGGGCGAATCCTTCAGGGTCCACGCGCCCCTGCTGCGGATGAGCAAGGGCGAGATCGTCCGCCGCGCGCTCGACCTGGGAGTGGATCTCTCGCTCACGTGGTCGTGCTACGACCCCGCCCCGGGACGGGCCCCGTGCGGCCGGTGCGACGCGTGCGTGCTGCGGGCGAAGGGGTTTCGCGAGGCGGGAGTCCCGGATCCGGGACAGGGAGCCCGCCGCCGGTGAGGCTATTCGGCGAGCCGGCGCTTCTCCCAGGCCAGCTCGCGGAGCTCGAGGACCAGTGCAGCCGCCTCGGGAGCGTTGATCCGCTCCGCGCGGCCGGCGATGCCCTCGATGAGGGCGAGGTCCCGCAGGGTCCTCTCCTTGAGGGCGGTCGCCAGCTCGTTGAAGGCCATCTCGATCTCCTTCAGGTTGTCGCCTCGCCTCAGGCGCATCCGGACCGCGTACCGGCCGTCCCGCAATTCCTGGAGGCACCGGCACGCGTTGAACGACGCGCCTGCGGTTCGGTGGGTCTCGAGGATCCCGAGGAGGAAGGCGCCCCCCAGGAACGCGAGCGATCCGAGCAGGATCAAGCCGATCTGGAACCGGTCCTGGGCGGCGAAGTACGCTCTGAGCTCCGGCGCGACCCGGAGGGCGGCCAGCGTGCTCCTCTGGTTCAGGGCGAACAAGCCGAAATCGAGGAGGAGCAGCACCACGAACGCGGTTCCCACGGTGACGGAGGTGACCCGAAGCTGGTACCTGCGGTTGACCAGGAACCGCCTTCTCCGGAACATGATCTGGCCCCAGGGGGCGCGTTCCCCGAAAAGCGTGACCATGACGTCCGGGGACACGGGGGCTTGCTCGCGGGTGGGGTCGCTCATGGCCGGCACCTCCGTTCGAAAACCTAGGTTCCGTCGGCGCGCAGGTCAAGATCATCGGCGAAGCGGGCGACGGCAGGAAAACGCGGGTTTGCTCCCGGAGGTCCTCCGGGGTTAGGATTCGCGCGGCCGGATCGGATCGGGTCCGGGGAGGGCCGCATGGAGAACAAGATCGTCGTCCACATGAAGGACGGGACGGTCCACAAGGGGATCACGCAGGATTTCGACCCGGCGTCGCCCGTCTTCCACGTGCTCCCGGCCGAGGGGGGCGGCGTTCCCAGCCGGGTCGCGGTCGAAGGCATGAAGGCCCTTTTCTACGTGAAGGACTACATCGGGAACCGCGACTTCGTCGCGCGCCGGCAGTTCGACGAGGCTCACCGCTCGGGGCGAAAGACGATCCTGACGTTCGCGGACGGCGAGACGATGTGGGGGTTTCTGGGGGAGGCTTCCGACGCAGGCCCCGGGTTCTACTTCTTCCCGCTCGACGAGCGGGACAACAACATCCGCGTCTTCGTCGTGCGCTCTTCGCTGAAAGACGTGAATCTCGTTCCCTAGAAGACTGGAGGACGCCGTGAACAAAGCCGAGCTCGTCGAGAAGCTCGTCGCGAAGACGGGCCTTTCGGCCCGCGACGCACGGGTCGCCGTGGACGCCCTCTTCGATCCCGACCCCAACGTGGGGCTGATCGTCGCGGAGATGGTCCTGGGAGGGAAGGTGGCCATCAGCGGATTCGGGACGTTCGAGGCCCGCTCGCGGAAGGCGCGCTCGGGACGGAACCCCCACACGGGGCAAGTCCTCGATCTTCCCGCCACGCGCGCGCCCGCTTTCAAGGCCGGCAAGCCCTTGAAGGAGAGCCTGAAGAAGTAGGAGCGCTCGACCCGGGGGGATCGGGGCATTCCTCCCGGAGGCCGCGCGGCCCCTGCTCTCCTCGGGCGCTTCACGGGCGATGACACGCCTCGATCAACCGTCGCGGCGCGAACGCGGGAAGGCCCGCGTCGAGCGCGGCCCGCGCCGGCGGACCTCTCGCGGGCGGTTCCTCAGGCGAGCGGCGGCCGGCGCGTTCGTAACCCTCGTTCTCGTCGTGGCCGTGGGACTGGTCCTCTGGGTCGAGGTCGGCCGCCGGTTCGAGGGGCGGCTCTGGGACTTCCCATCGCGGGTGTACTCGGACCGCCTGGTGCTCACGCCGGGCTCGGCCGCGTCGGCGGATGCGATCGCGCGGCGGCTCGACCGGTGCGGCTACGCCCGAATCGAAGGCGCGCCGGCGAGCCCGGGCCAGTACCGGAGGCGCAGCGACCGACTGGACGTGGACCTGAGGGCGTCCGCGGGGCCTTGGGGCGAGACCGCGTCGCGCCGCGTGCTCATCCGCTTCGCCTCAGGGAACGTGGCGTCCGTGGAAGGTGTCGACGGACGGCCGCTTCCCCGGGTCGAGCTCGATCCCGAGCTTCTGGCGCTTCTCTCCGGGCCGCAACAGGAAGAACGCGAGGTCGTTCGTCTCGAGGAGGTTCCCAGGCGGCTGGTCCAGGCGGTGCTCGCGGCCGAGGACTCCCGTTACTACTCGCACCCGGGAGTGGACCCCCTCGCGATCCTCCGCGCCGCGTTCGCGGACGTGCGGAGCGCCCGCATCGTGCAGGGTGGGAGCACCATCACGCAGCAGACGGTGAAGAACCTCTACCTGGGTCAGGAGCGCACCTGGTGGAGAAAGCTGCGCGAGGCGCTTCTTGCGGTGGTCCTCGACGCCAGGTACTCGAAGGACCGTATCCTCGAGGTCTATCTGAACGAGGCCTATCTCGGCCAGCGGGGCCCCGTGGCCGTGTGCGGGGTGGCCTCCGCCGCGCGCTTCTACTTCGGCAAGGACCTCGCCCACCTCACCCTGGGGGAGTGCGCGATCCTCGCGGGCCTCATACGAAACCCGGGCGGCTACAACCCGTTCGCCCACCCCGGCCCTGCGATCGCGCGACGCGACCAGATCCTCCGGGCGATGGCCGACGAGGGGCAAGTCCGACAGGCCGAGGTCGACGCCGCGCGCTCGGAGCCGCTGCGTCTCGCCAGCGGCAAGGAAGGGCATTCGCGCGCGCCGTACGTGGTCGATCTCGTCCGTTCTCAGCTGGCCGAGCTGTACACGCCGGCCCAGCTGGCCCGCGAGGGGCTGAGAATCTACACGACCCTGGACACGACCCTGCAGGAGGCGGCGCAGGAAGCCCTGCGCGCCGGGCTCGACCGGCTCGACCGGGAGAGGCTCGTCCGCGGGAAGGACCACGGGCGGAGGCTGGAGGGATGCGCCCTGGTGATGCGCCCCTCGAGCGGCGCCGTCCTCGCTCTCGTGGGCGGGCGGGACTACGGCGGGAGCCAGTTCAATCGCGCCGTCCAGGCACGGCGCCAGGCGGGCTCCAGCTTCAAGCCGTTCGTGTACCTCGCCGGCTTCGAGGCCGCGATCCGAGGACGGGAGGGTGGGCTCACTCCGGCGACCGTCCTCGACGACAGCCCCATCGAGATCTCGGCGGGCGGCCGCACCTGGCGTCCCTTGAACTACGACGGCGAGTTCCGCGGCCCGGTCACCGCCCGCCAGGCGCTCGAGCAGTCCCTCAACGTGCCGACCGTCCGCGCGGCCCTTCTCGTGGGTCTCAAGGAGGTGGCCCGGACCGCGGAGCGCTGCGGGCTCGGCGGCCTCGAGCCCTACCCCTCCATCGCGCTGGGAGCCCAGGAAGTCTCGCCGCTCGACCTCGCGTCGGCCTACGGCGTGTTCGCGAACGGCGGCAAGCGGGCGGAGGCACGGATCGTGCGCGAGGTCACCTCCAGGGAAGGGGAACCGCTTGAGCGGCGGAGGCGGGACGCGATCCAGGTGGTCACGCCGCAAGCGGCGTGGCTGGTGACGGACATGATGCGGGGCGTGCTCGTCCGGGGGACGGCCGCCTCGTCCCAAGCACTCGGCTTCCGAGGCAACGCGGCCGGGAAGACCGGGACCACCGACGACACGCGGGACGCCTGGTTCGTCGGGTTCACGCCGGACGTCCTCGCCGCGGTCTGGGTCGGCTACGACGACAACACGAGGACGGGGCTGACCGGCGCGTCGGGCGCCCTCCCGATCTGGGTGGACATCCTCCGCCGTGGCGGGCAGTTCACCGACGCGCCGTTCCCGGAGCCCGAGGGAATCGTCCGGGAGGAGGTGGACCCCGAGACCGGAGGGCTCGCCGTGGCCGGCTGCCCCGCGCGGGTGGAGGAAGTGTTCGCGGAGGGAACCGAGCCGGTGGACGATTGCCCCCTCCACTCGAGGGGGTTCAAGGGCTGGCTCCGCAAGGTGTTCGGACACTCGCGCCGTACCGGAGTCTAGCCTGCCCCGGATCCGAACTCCGGATTCGCCGCACTAGACGCGGGACGCGCGAGAGCCGTAATGTTGATCGAGCCGAGCCGAGTCGAGGCGAGGGTGGGAGTGTCGAGCACACGGGGAGCTGGAATCGTCGAGCGCCGGCAGCGGGGGCTCACCTTCGTCGAGCTGCTCACCGCGCTCGCCGTGCTGGTGGTCCTCGCGGCCGCGGCGATCCCGCTCGTCCGATGGGACCAGAAGCGTCGCCTTGAAACGCACCTGCGCGGCGAGCTGCAGATCATGCGCGACGCGATCGACCAGTACCACAAGTACTCCGTGCGCGGTTTGATCCAGCAGACCGACGTGGACCAGGCGCATTACCCCCGCACGCTGGACGAGCTGACGGAGGGGGTCGACGTCGGGGACCCCAACTCGCCGACCCCGAAGACGATCAAGTTCTTGACGCGCATCCCGGTCGACCCGATGACGGGGGAGACCGAATGGGGATTGCGCTCGTACCAGGATGACTGGGACAGCGACAACTGGGGGGAGGAGAACGTGTACGACGTCTACAGCCTCTCGACGGGCGTCGCGCTGGACGGCACCAAGTACAGCGAGTGGTGACCCGTTTCCCCGTGCCCGCGCCTAGGATGGCGCGAACGATCCGCTCGGATTTTGGTGCCGAAGGGGGGATTCGAACCCCCACGCCTCGCGGCGCCACCCCCTCAAGATGGTGTGTCCGAATCCCGGTTTCGTTGTAACCCGCTGAGGGGTCGGAAGTTCCGGCCCCTCAGTGTTTTAGTCCGTCTCAACAGAAACCGCTAGAATCAACAAAACCGCTCAGTTTTTACTCTCAGCCCCGCGAATTTCCCCACTACCCGGCGACGCGGGGTCCCCCACTAGATGACCTACTCGCGAGGGGGGCGGGGAATTGACTGCCGATCCAAAAAGAAACTCTTGACGGGTCTAACCCATCGTGGTTTAATTGAGCCGTTCAGAGGATCTAATGACCCGCATGGAGACGACGATGAACGAAAAGCAGCTCTTCGGCGCGACACGGATCGCGCAACTAGCAACCGTGATCCACGGGGCGCCTTTCACGCGAGAGGATGTCCGCAACTTCCTGCGAGGAATCGCGGGGCGCGAGGGAGAGACCGCGCTGCAATTCGTGATGGCGGTCTCGGCAGCGGCGTTGCTCCCGTGGAGCGCAGCGTTCGGCGGTCCCCACGGGCGGCAAGCGGCTTTCCTGCAACTGGCGGGAGGAGTGAAGAAGGCGCAACTGGAGGGCCCGAGCGCTCCGGTCTATTTCGAATTTCGGCCCGGGCGGAAAAAGCCCCTGCTCGGAAGTCCGGACGAAGCGCACCCCGCGGCGCTGAGAATCGACGTCGGCAAGATCACGGATTTCGCGCTGACGTTCCTCCTCGACGTTCCCCCGAGCTGGACGAAGTAGCGACCGTGTCCGACGCTCCCGACCGCGAGCCTTTCGTTGACGCCAAGCCGGTGGCCGAGTTTCTCGGCACCACCCCGGCCTACGTCCTGAAGCTCGCGCTGACCAGGAAGATTCCAGCCCTAGCGCTCCCACCCCTCTCCGGCAAGGGCGAGCGGCCCCGCTGGCGGTTCCGCATGTCCGAGGTGGAGAAGTGGGCGCGCGAGCGGCAGGGGGCGCGGACATGACCGCCGAGGCCCTCGCCACTTATAGACCTAGCCCCATAAAGCGGGATCGGCGCACCCGGGCCGACATGGACGTGATCCGGCAGGCGATCTACGACGTCCTGGAGGCCGACAACCCCATGACGGTCCGCGGCGTCTTCTACCAGCTCGTGTCCCGCGGCGTCGTGGAGAAGGCCGAGGCGGACTACAAGGGAACCGTCGGCAGGCTCCTGGTGCAGATGCGGGAAGCCGGCATGATCCCCTTCGGCTGGATCGCGGACAACACCCGATGGATGCGGAAGCCGAGGACGTACTCTTCGATGGAGGCAGCACTCCGGCGCACCGCTGAGACGTACCGCCGCTCCCTCTGGGATGACTCGGACGTGTACGTCGAGGTGTGGTGTGAGAAGGACGCGCTGGCCGGCGTCCTCGTCGAGGAGACCGGCCTGTACGACGTGGGGTTAATGGTCGCGCGGGGCTTCTCCTCCATCTCGTTCTTGTACTCCTCGGCCGAGTACATCAAGGCCATCGGGAAGCCGGCGTTCATCTACTACTTCGGCGACCATGACCCGTCTGGCCTGGGCATTTCTCGAAACGTTGAGCAGCGGCTCCGGGAGTGGGCGCCCGGCTGCGAGATCCACTTTGAGCGGGTCGCGGTGACCCCCGAGCAGATCGTCAGCATGGGGTTGCCCACCAGGCCGACGAAGACCACCGACACCCGAAGCAAGAGCTTCGTGGGCGAGAGCGTAGACCTGGACGCGATCCCCGCCCGCTATCTTCGCGCCCTGGTCAGCACCTGCATCGTGTCGCACCTCGATATCAATGAGGTGGGGCGAATCGAGATCATCGAGGAAGCCGAACGCGAGACGCTGGCGAACATGGTCAAGAACCTGAAGCGGCGGAAGAGATGAACACCGCGGCGAAGATCGCACCGTTCCCCATCGCAGAGCGAGTTAGGGCGACGCAGATCAGGACACAAGCCCTTGAACTCCGCTTCCGCCGACGCCTTTCTGTCCCGAAGTGTTCGCTCGACCCAGACCACTTTGTGGACTACCTACTCGAGCAAGCTCCCAGGGATCTAGCAGCGATGCTCTCGACGCGCCTTTTCGACATCTCCCATCCCTCGCGATGGGAATACAACCACGAGCTGTCAACGCACGACTTCCTCCTCCTCGGTGCGGCCGTCGTGAAAATCCTCGACGCGCTGGACGCGGCGGAGCAACGAAGGGCAGCGAGAGCGGCCCAGCGCGAGGCGCGGCCGTGACATCCGAAGTCGCGCGGCATCCCGGCGTCGCCATCGAGGAGTTCAAGCGCGACCCGACGCTCATCTCCGGCGCGTGCTTCCGCGGCCCCTTCGAGAGTTACCGCCGCGCGCTCGCAAGCTCGACCGAGGCGAGCGACAACTACCACCTCGCCGTGTACGCGACGGTCGCGGGGTGCGTCGTCGGCCGCCGGGCGTACCTCCCGCACGGACGTTTCCTCTTCGCCAACAAGTACACGATTCTCGCGGGCGACACGGGCGACTCGCGAAAAAGCACCTCGATATTCTACGGCCGGCGCCTCCTCGGGGACGTGGGCGTGGACGTGGATACGCTCACAACGTCGAGCTGGGAGGGACTCCTAGAAGCCCTGGCCCGTGAGGGAGGCGGCCGCGTGCTGCTCCTCCCGGGCGAGTTCCGGTCCCTGGCGGCGAAGGCGAAGCAAGAGAGCACGTCGAACCTGATCCCGGGCTTGACCGAGGCCTTCGATTGCCCGCCCGACCTGAAACACCGCACGCGAGGGAAGGACCTCCGCGCCGAACGGCCGTTCCTTGCGATCCTCACCTCAAGCACGGGCGAGTGGCTTCAATCTTCAATCGCGGAAGGCGACATAGCGGGCGGCTTCCTCAACCGCTGGACGTTCGTGGACGGGCACCCGAAGGAGCCGAACCCGTTTCCCGCAGAGCCCGACCCAGCGCTATGGGCCGAGGCCGTCGGGGCGCTCGTGGACCTCGATGCTCGGCTCCGCCAGTATCCCGAGACGACCGGGCTCCGGCTCGTACTTAGCTCCGAGGCGCGCGACCGATGGGCCGACTTCTACACCCGGTCGCGCTCCTGGAAATATCCGAACGAGACCCTCGCGGCGCTCGGGCAGCGCCTACAGGACACCGCGCTAAAGATGGCGCTTCTGTACGCGCTCCTCGAAGGGTACGAGGAGATCCGAACCGAGCACCTCGGCGCCGGCATCTCGTTCGCCGAGTGGCAGCGGAGCGCCCACCGCCGCGTCTTCGAGGGATTCGGAGCGAGCCAGCAAAACCGCCTCGAAGAGCGAATCCGAAAGTACCTGGCCAGCTCCCGCGATTCACAGATGACGTTCTCCACGCTCCGGCAGATGCTCGGCGGCAAGTACGCCTCTCAGGACGTGCTTCGTGCTCTCGACGCCATGGTCCGGGCCGGTGAGGCGCGAACCCGCACGACACCGCGCGGCATGGCCGTCGCGCTGACTTCAAGGTTGGACCAAGCCTACGCGGAAGATGCCCGATGACACCGAACCTTGACGCAAGTTTGAACCCCCTGAGTTCAACCCAATTTAGCGCGCTGGCACGCTCTCTTTCTCTTATAGAGAGAGATAGAGAGAGAGGGAGAGAGAGCGAGAGAAAGAGCGTCCGCGAGCGCGTGCTAGACCCCGTTCAAGGTTCAAGGTTGGGGCGGGGAGACGCCCCGTCCGCGCCCCCGCGGACCGCACCACGAGGCAGCAGTGCAGCGTGGCGGGCATCGAGGCGAACGACAGGAGGGGGCATCCGATCTTCGCAACCCCTGCGAAAAACCGCGGCGCCCCCTTCCCTTGCGCGGCCGCAAAAATGGAGCATCCCTCCCGGCAATTGAAAGGTCCCCATGAGTAGCAAATCGCGTCCCCCTACCACTGGTCCCATCCCGCCGCCCGCGGGGCTCTCTGACGGCTCCCTGGCCCTATGGCACGCCGTCGTGCCACGACGGGCGAAGTCCCCGGAGCGGTGTGCGCTCCTCGAATCGGCCCTCCGGGCGAGGGATCGGGAGGTGGAGGCACGCGACCTGATCGCGGCGGCGGGGATGACGTTCACGAGCGAGGAGACGAAGACGGTCCACGTCCACCCGCTCCTCAGAGTCGAGAAGGACTCCAGGGCCGCCTTCCTCGGGGCCTGGCGGGCGCTGCACTTGGAATGGTCCCCGGAAGATTCAGGCCGATGACACGAACGAACAACCCCGGCTCGTGCCGGCGGTAATTTCGAGCCGGCGTTCCCGGCAGATAGGAGCTAGTTCAAATGCCCAACGGAAAATTGACAGCGGCACTCGATCCGGCGCTCGCCAAGATTCAGGAACTCGCTGACGACGTTGCGACGTCGTTCCAAGTTCTCGAAAAAGACATCGCCGAAGGCAAAAAGGAGCTCGCCGCTCTCGGCGGCCGCGTGGGGCACGTCGAGAAATTCGAGCCCGATGTGACGGACATGCGGGCTCGGCTCCGCGGCGCCTTCAAACGCGACACCCCCACGGGCGCGTCGAAAATCTCTGATCGCGCATGGGCCGAGGAGCGGTTCCTGCGCGGCTACCTCCTCGCGGGCACCCCGGACAATTCGTATCGAGAGCTGGGGCGGTCCATCATGGAGGCCACGTTCCCTCATCGGTCCGAGGATTGGCACCAGAAGCGGCACCAGGCCGAGACCGCTGCGCTGATCCCGAGCACCGACCTCGTACCCATCCCGGTCTTTTCGGAGATCGTCGCGGCCAAGAGCGACCGGGGCAGCGTCCGCGCTGTGTCGCGCGTCGTCCCGCTCAGTTCTGGCACGATGAAGGTGCCCACGCTCGCCACTCCCTTCGTGGCCGCGCTCGTGGCCGAGGGTGGCTCGTTCGGCGACGGCGCGGGCACGCTCGATTCGGTGGACCTCGCGACCAAGAAATTCGGCGCGCTCGGCACGCTCACTTTAGAGGTCGTCGAGGACTCGCCGGTCCTGGTCGCGACGGAGTTTTTCGCGGGCGTGCGCGGCGCGGCGACGGAACTCGAAAACCAGCAAGCCCTCGAAGGTGCGGGCACGGCCGAGTTTACCGGCATTCTGTTTGCCGGCGGCCCGTCCGTCGCGCTCGGCGCAACACCGGCGGACCTCGACGAACTCATGGAGATGGCCACGACCATCCCGGAGGCGGAGACCGACGCCGCGACGTGCCGGTGGTTCATGAACAAGGAAGCGGCGCGGAAGCTCCTCCAGATCCACGCGACGGACTCCGATATGCCGATGCTCGGGCAGAACGCGCATCTGACGGAACTCCTCGGATTCATGGTTTCGCTCGTCAAGGGCCTCTCGAACGGCCGCGGCACGGGCACGAACGAGACCAATATTTACTTCGGCTCCTTCGGCACTTCCATGCTTCTCGGCGACAGAGGCGCGGAACATTTCGATACGTCGATTTCGGCGACTGACGACATCTGGGGAAAAGGTCTGGTCGGCGTCCGCTACTACAGGCGGACCGCGGTGGCCGTCGCCATCCCCGATAACTTCGTGTTTGGGTCGGGGATGACGATCCCCACGTAAATATCGGGGCAGTCGCGGCGCCGGCGCGCCCCGACCGGGACTCGCTCCCCGGCCTTTCACGCCGTCGCCAGCTCAAAGCGGCGCTCCGGTACTCCCTTCCCGGGCTTCCCGGGGCGCCGCGGCGAGTTTACCGAGTGGCTACATGGACATTTCGCGAGGCCCGCACCGATCCCCGCATCGGCTCCCGGTTGCGCGCGGGCGCTGGCCCAGCTCGAAGAGCCCGCCTGCAACTACGGCTTGTCCTTGTCCTTCGGCGGGTAGAGCACGGGAGGGTCAAGCGCCGCCACGTGCCATTTCTCGAACGCCTTCACGCGCGGCTTGCACTCGGGATCCCTCAAGGCCCAGACGCGGCTGAAACCGTAGAGTTCGGAGCACCAGTCGAGGGGCTTCAATCCCTGCGCCTCCCGGCTCAAGTTCATCATTCTGAAATCGACGTCGAAGCGCTTGCGGGACTCGTTTCTCCGGTTCTCTCGGCCGACGGCCGCGCCGACCAGGACCGGGACGCAGCCGGTGGAAGCGGTGAGAAACGCCAGAACGGTGAAGAGACGACTCAGACGACTCATAGTGCCGGGAGTGTATCGCATGGACGACCGCCGGGGCTAGTGAACATGGGATCGTACCGGCCACCCTGCGAACGCCTCACCCGGGGCAACGTAGCGCGTCGTTTTCGGTCAGGGAGACCAGCGGCGCCTTGACTACCTCTTTGGACTATTCAGAAGCGGGAGAAAGCGCGTCTGAATTACTTCGGTGAGCACCAAGCAATGCTTTCGTCGCGCGAACATCTCGACGCTCTGACCCGAAGCCAACAGGGCCTTGACGGTGAGCGTCGCGTTCTCATCATCGGGATACTCGCGATAGTTCTGATTCACGCTCACCTTTACGAAGCCCTCGGCGATGGAATAGAAATGCAAGTCGAGTTCCTTCGCCTGGAAGTTCCGCGCGACCGCCCACCGGCGGTCCAAGAACATCCACAGATCAAGGGGGCCATCCACGTCGGAGGTGCCGCACAGATGGATTTGCGCCACCGTCGCCGGTCCAGCGGGGTCTTTCGAGCACAGCTCCTGCACACGAGCAATGACCCGGTTGAACCCCTTGTTGAGGGCATATTGCCCCTCAGGGTCGTGAATCCCAAGACTGTCGTAGCATTGTTTGAGATCAACCTCGACGCTCATGTGTTGCTCCTTCCAACGTGCGAGTGGACGCCCCGTATGGGCGAAGTCTACCGCAATGCCACGCGATTTCCTAGGGACTTGACCTCTCGCGGGGTTGAGCGTAACTTCGGGGTCGAAAGCGGCCCCGCGCCGGGCGGTAACCCGACGCGGGACCTAACGAACCACGCGGAGGGAACCCGCATGGCCCGCTTCGCGCATTCTCCCCGAACAGCACGCGAGGCTCAAGCCCTGTCGGCGTCCCTCCGCACGATGCGCCCCTACGGCGCGAGGAGGGACAAGATGCCCCGCGTGATTCCGTTCCCAGCACCCCCGAAGGGACTCCATCCCGATGCCGCACTCACTCCGCCACCGCGCCCGCGACCGAAGACAAGATGCACGACCGGGAAACTCACAGCCAACGAACGGCGCGATCTCCGAGAGGAAATGCTCGCGCAGCGTTTCTCCCTCGGGCGGGTGAGCGCCGCTTGTCACGTGTGTATCTACTGTCCCGATTCGGGGGCATGCGACCACTTTGTGGGGGATCCGCCGTGCGATCGGTCGAAGATCGTGGATGAACTGTTCGGGCCGGAAGTGAAGCCGAAACCGCAAGGTCGAAGCGTCGCGGAGCTTCCGAGAGACCTCGACGCGCTCTCTACCGATGCGATCCGGGAAGTACAGTTCAAGTCCGGACCGTGGGATTCTGAAGCGGAGAAACGGCTCAATCGCACCTGGTACGCCGCGCTGGACCGCGAATGCTCCGCGCGAATCGCGGCGCTCCCCGATGACGCTCCCGTGGACGCGGGCGAGGCGTGCTCGTACTTGGACCTGACCAACACGACGCTCTACAACTGGATCTACAGGGGCAAGCTCACGGGGACGAAGAAGATGAGGGGGCCGCGCAAGTTTACCTGGACGGTCCCTGCTGGTGAGATTCGGCGGATTCGCGCGGCGACGTCGGCGAAGAAGGGGGCGTAACGTGAGCCTCTACAAGCAGGGCCGTTTCTGGTACTACGACTTCGAGTACCACGGCAAGCGGTACAAAGAGTCCACGGAGGAAACGAGCAAGATCCTGGCGCGCGACAAGGAGACGGACAAGCTGAAGGAGCTACGCGCCGGGAAGGCCGCGGTGGTGGACATCACGTTCAAGGATCTCGGGGACAAGTACCTCAAGATCCACGCGGCCAACAAGAGGGGGAAACACTTCTTCGAGTACAGCGTTCGGGTCCTCAACCGGGACTTCGGCGAGAAGCTCCTCTCGGAGATCACCCCGGCCGACGTTGACGGTTACATGGCGCAGCGGCGGGCAGCGGTCGCAACGGCGACGGCGAACCGGACCCTCTCCGTACTGAAGCACATGCTGAAGACGGCGATCCGATGGCACCACCTGGACGTGAGCCCCGCCGCGGACGTGAAGCTAGAGAGAGAACCGAAGGCGCGCGAGCGGTTCCTCACCGACACGGAGGCCACTACACTCCTAGAGAAGTCGCCGAAGTGGCTCCGTCCCCTCGTACTGACCGCGCTGCACACCGGGGCACGTCAAGGCGAGCTGCTCGCGCTGACATGGGAGGACGTGGATCTCGACCGAGCCCGCCTCACGTTCCGGCAGACCAAGAACGGCGAGCCGAGAACGATCAAGGCCAGCACCACGGTGGTGGAGACGCTCACGGCGATCAAGCCGCGGTTCGGCGGGGGGATCGTGTTCCACAACGAAGGCGGGGACCCGATGCACCGCGACGGGGTGACGTGGTCGTTCCGCCGGGCGCTCCGGCTCGCCGAGATTCAGGACTTCCGATTCCATGACCTCCGGCACTCCGCGGCATCGTTCATGGTGCAAGCGGGGATCCCCCTCAACACGGTCCGGGAGATCCTCGGGCACAAGTCCCTGGCGATGACGCTACGGTACGCTCACCTCGCGCCCGACCACCAACAGGACGCCATGAAGGCGATGGACGCCCTAACCTTCTCAGGGTCCCGCGAATTTCCCCACAAGTCCGAGACGGAGGCCCGCCGGATTGCCCGGCCGGCTCAGTGAGGGGAGCGTTGTAAGTGATTGACCCGACCGTACTTGGTGCCGAAGGGGGGATTCGAACCCCCACGCCTCGCGGCGCCACCCCCTCAAGATGGTGTGTCTACCAATTCCACCACTTCGGCAGCCGGTCGGTCGCTCGCGGCGGGGCCGCGGACGCGATTATACGTAGGCCGCTCTGAGCCGTCGAGGCGTCACTTCTTCGCCGGTCCGGGCTGCGCCGGCGCCGTCTGCGCGGGCTTCTCGTCCGGCAGCACCGACTTGCCGCGTCTCTCCGAGGGGGACGACATGAGCGCCAGCGTCAGGGACGTCACCATGAAGACGACGGCGCTGATCGTCGTGGCCTTCGAGAGGAACGTCGCGGCGCCTCGCGCCCCGAACAGCGTCTGGCTGCCTCCGCCCCCGAACGCCCCGGCCAGATCGGCGCGCTTACCCGTCTGGAGGAGCACCACGAGGATCAGGATCACCGAGACGATGATGTGGATACCGAGCAGCACGTACGTCATGCAAACCTCGTCACGTCAACCGCTTCCGGAACCCGCGAAGTCTAGCACGCGCGTCCTCGGCATCGCAAGAACGCCGGCGGCCGGGACGCGTTAGCAGGCGGCGGCGACGATCGCGGCGAAGGCGGCGGCGTCGAGCGAGGCCCCACCGACGAGCGCGCCGTCCACTTCGGGGAGGCGAAGCAGCTCCGGGGCACTCGCGGCCGTGACCGAGCCTCCGTACAGGATGCGGATCCGCGAGGTCGCGGCGGGGGAGAACATCCCTCCGAGCTGCTCGCGGATCATCCGGTGAACCTCCTGCGCCTGGTGCGGGGTCGCGCTCCGACCCGTCCCGATCGCCCAGACCGGCTCGTACGCGATCACGACCTCGGAGCCGTCCGAGGCCGCGAGCTTGCCCAACCCGAGCCGGAGCTGGCGCTCCACGACCGCGAGCGTCCGTCCCTCGTCGCGCTCCTTCTCCTGCTCCCCGACGCAGAGGATGGGGACGAGGCCGTGCCGCTGCGCCGCGGCGACCTTGCGCTGGATCCTCTCGTCGTTCTCGCCGAAGTGGATCCGCCGCTCGGAGTGGCCGACGATGGCGAGCCGCACCCCCATCTCCGCCAGCATGCGGGGAGACACCTCGCCGGTGAAGGCCCCCTTGTCCTCCCAGTGGAGGTTCTGCGCGGCGAGCAGGACGCGGGTGCCCCTCAGGCGGTCGGCGACGGCGCGCAGGCACGGAAACGCCGGCGCGACCGCGATCTCGACGCCGCGCGCCGGTTCCACCCTCGGAAGGAGATCGTCCAGCAGGGCCACGGCCCAGGCCTCGCTGAGGTTCATCTTCCAGTTGCCGGCGATGAGCGGGGTGCGGCCGGGTGCCGTCATGACGCGTCGTCCAGAGCTTCGACGCCGGGAAGCGGGAGGCCGGAGAGGAACTCGAGCGAGGCGCCGCCGCCGGTGGAGACGTGCGTCATGCGGGCTGTGAGCCCGAACTTCTTCACCGCAGAGGCCGTGTCGCCTCCTCCCACGACCGAGACCGCGGCGGACGTGGCCAGCGCCTCGGCCACCTTTCGGGTCCCGTGCGAGAACGCGTCCGTTTCGAACTTGCCCAGGGGGCCGTTCCAGAGCACGGTGCGCGCCTGAGCGATCCTGGAAGCGAACAGCTCCGCCGTCTTCGGGCCGATGTCGACTCCGGCCTCCTCGCCGACGATGTCGCTTCCGGGGGTGACGTGGTGGTCGTCGTCCTTGCCGCCCACCGTCACCACGTGATCCACCGGGAAGAGGAAGTCCTTCCCCGCGGCGCGCGCCTTCTGCACCAGCGCCTTGGCGAGGGTCGTCTTGTCTTCCTCGATCGGCGAGAGGCCCGTGGGCTTCGCGAACGCCTTGAGGAAGGTGTAGGCCATGGCGCCGCCGACGAGAAACAGATCCACGTGCGGGAGCAGGTTCTCGATCAGATCGATCTTGTCCGAGACCTTCGCCCCGCCGAGGATCGCCACGAAGGGGGACTCCGGGTTCTCGAGCAGGCGGCCCAGGTGCTCGATCTCCGCCTCCATGAGGAGCCCCGCGGCGGCGGGCTTGAGAAGGGCCGGGACACCGGCCGTGGACGCGTGGGCGCGGTGCGCCGAGCCGAACGCGTCGTTCACGTAAAGGTCGCCGAGGCGGGCCAGAGCCGCGGAGAACCCGCCGTCGTTCGCCTCTTCCTCCTTGTGGAACCTGACGTTCTCGATCACCAGGAAGCCGCCCGGCTCGATCTCGTGGGATGCCTTCTCGGCCGCCTCGCCGACGCACGTCTCGGAGAACGCCACCGGCTTCCCGAGGAGGCCGGCGAGATGATCGGCGACCGGCTTGAGCGAGAACTCGGGGCTCGCCTTTCCCTTGGGCCGGCCGAGGTGCGACGCCAGGACCGTCCGGGCTCCCTTTTCCGAGAGGAGCGTGAGGGTGGCCAGGGACGCGACGATCCGCGTGTCGTCTCCCACCTTGCCGTCCTTGATCGGGACGTTGTAGTCCACGCGGCAGAAGACCCTGCGGCCCCTCTCGATCGCCAGCCGCCGGACGCTGAGCTTCTTCGACATGGTCGAAACCTCCCTAGCGACGGGCTGTGCTCCGTCGGGCCGCCGCGCGGACGCGCGGACGCGCCGAGAAGATCGCCTCCATCGCGCGGTGCTGCTCCCCGGTCAGTGACCGGAACATCGCGTTGTGACGTCGTATCCGCTCCCGCTTCATGATCGCGCGAAGCGTCTTGGCCAGCCGCTCGCGCATGAAGCGGTCTTCGCGCGCGTAAGCCCGGAGGAGATCGGGGATCTCGCTCCGTGTGCCGATCCTCTCCGCGGCGATCAAGACCTCGATGTCCAGCCGTCGTCCCGCGTCCCTCAGGATCGCCCGAAGATCGCTGACCGCGACCCGGCTGCCGACGCGAGCCAACTCGAGGTGCGCTTTGGCCCGGACGCGCCCCATCGGGTCGAAGCCGTTGGGCTGCGGCTCGGCGCGCGCGCCCGCCGCGATCCGGTCGATGAGATCCTTGAGGCGGTAGATCAGCGACTTCTCGCCCAGGGCGCCGGCCACCTCCACGAGGATCTGGAGAGGCAGGGGCTCCTCGACCCGGTCGAGGGCGTCGGCCAGCGCCCGCGCCCGGCGCGGGCCCAGCGCCTTGAGCACCATCCCGACGCGGGTGCAGAACTCGGGATCGTGGGCTCGGCGCTCCATTTCGGCCACGAGCGGGCCCACCGCCGGGGAGCCGCAGGCCGCCAGGCGGTAGACCGCCTCGTTCCAGACCGCGTAATCGTCCGATCCCAGGCTGGTCACGAGGCCGCGGATCGCCGACACCTCCCTGGAGACCTGGGGCTCGCCCTCCGCCTCGATCTCCCGCGCCTTCTGGGCGACGGCCGGCGCCGGGTCCTGCGCCAGCCGCTTGAGCAGGCTCCGCCGCGCGGAGGCGCGAAGCATCGGGAGGAGGGCGAAGGCCGCGAGACGGACGCGGGGCTCCTCGCCGGGATCGACCAGCAGCGCGAGCACCTGACCGATCGCCCGCTCCTGGCCGGCGGCGAACTGCTCGAGCAGCGCCTGAACGGCGGCCACCCGCACCTCCAGGCTCTTCTCCTTTTTAGCGGACCGCTCGAGAGCGGCCACCACGGTCGAGGACGGGTAGCGGGCCAGGGAGCGCGCGGCGGTCTCGCGGATTCGTGGATCGCGGTCGAGGAGCATCGCGGTGAGCGGCTCCCGGCTCCTCGGGTCCTGGATGAGCGCGAGAAGCGGCATGGCGTGGACGCGGATCCGAGGGTTGTCGGCCTCGAGCGCGCCGACGAGCGCCTCGACCGCCCGCGCTCCCTTGATGCAGAGCCGTGCCTTTGCCGCCACCACGACCGAGTCGCGTCGGCTGCCGAGACGCCGGACGAGCTCGGGAATCTCGGTTGCCCTCGACATGACGGTCATCTAGAGTAAGTGGGACCCGCCACCTGCATTGCGATCCGGTGCGCCGTGGAAAGGCGGATTATGAGGCGGTCATCACCCGGTGTCAACGTCCGCGCTCGCCGCGCGGCGGTCGTGTCCCTCGTCGCGCTGGTGCTCGTGAGTTTCGCCGGCTGCCGCGAGCAGCGCGCCGAGCGGCTCTATCGCGAGGCCGGCCGGCAGGTCGACCGCGGCGACCTCGCGGCCGCGGTGGAGCGGTACGATCGGATCCTCGCCGAGTATCCTGGCACTCGCGCGGCCGGGCGGGCGAAGTCCGACGTGGTTCTCTACCGGGGGCTCCTCGAGGCCTCGCGGCGCTATCCGGTCCGCCAGGCGGGCGACCTCCTCATCCAGTCCGCGCGGGCCCTGGAGCGCTTCCGCGAGGCGACCGGGAGCTCGCCTTCGTCGCTCCGCGAGCTGGTCCCCGCCTACCTCCCGGCGGAGCCCGTCGATCCGTGGGGGAGGGCGCTCGAATACCGCGCGAAGCCCGGTGGCGGCTACACGCTTCGCTGCCGAGGGGCCGACGCGGCGGACGGGGGTGGGGGGGAGAACGCGGATCTCGTGGTCGAGGACGGGAAGTTCGTCAGGGGGAGCCCCGAGGGGGCTCCGTGACGGCCTTCCTTATTTGCTGGGCGCTTGCCGGAGTGGTGCCTCGCTCCGCGGTCGCCGTGCTCCCCTCGGGCGCCGAGTTCATGCTCGAGATCGCCGCGGACGGCGCCGCTCGATCGCGCGGCTACATGGGCCGGGAAAAGGTCGGTCCGCGGGAAGGCATGCTGTTCATCTTCGAGGAGGCGGACCGGCACCCCTTCTGGATGAAGAACTGCCGGGTCTCGCTGGACATCATCTGGCTCGACGCGACCTTCCGCGTCGTGGACATCGCGCCGAACCGGCCGCCGTGTCCCGAGGTCGGGGAGTGCCCCGAGGTCGCCCCCGTCGAGCCCGCCGCCTACGTCCTCGAGGTGGCCGGCGGCACCACGCTCCGGGAAGGTCTCAAGAGGGGGGATCGGATCGTGGTCCTTGAGGAGCCGCCGCTACCGTGATCCCCGAGGCGGCGATCCTGCTGGCCGCCATGGCGCTCGCGCGAGCGGAGGGCGCACCTCTTCCCGTGGGGGCGCCGCCCGAGGCGGAAGAGGCCCTGCCGGCGCAGCCGAAGGGGGCCGACCTGGACCTCCTCGACGAGAGCCGGCGCACGGCCCAGCGCGTCGAGAGGATTCGTGGACTGCGCTTCGCGGGAGTGCCGCCCGCGGTGAGGGCCGGCGACGCGCCGCGGAGGGAGGCGGCATCGCGCCGGGTCGCAGCGGCGTGTCCGGCCTCGAGGCTCGCGGCGCGGGGGCGCGCCTGGGCCGATCTGGGCTTCGGCGGGGTCGAGGCACCTCGCCGCTTTCTCGATGCCCTTGCCGGGGACCTTCAGGGGATCGGTTTCGACGCTTCGGGGCCTCGCGTTCTGGTCGATGCTTCCCTCCTCTCCGCGGAGGATTTCGCCCCGAAAGAAGGGTCGGACTCCGCCTCCTCCCTCTTGCTCGCCACCGGCGTTCGCCCGGACGAGCCCGCGCTCGCCCACGTCCTGATGCACGCGCTGCAGCTGAGCCGGACCGGAAGCGACCCGATGAGCGGAACGATCGACGCGACGCTCGCCGCCTCGGCATGGGCCGAAGGAGAGGCGAACCTCGTGGCGGTCCTCTACCTTTTCGAAGGGCTCGGGATCCAGAGCGAGGTGCTCGCTCACGCGCTCGATCCCGGCCAGCTCCTCGGCGGGACCCTCCTGCCCGCGTCGCTCGACGTCCTTCCCGGGGTCGAGGGACCGTTGCTCGACTTCGTCTTCCGGGAGGGGTACGCGCAGGCCGCAAGCGCCTACCGGGCGGGAGGATTCAAGGCCCTGGACCGGGGGGTCGCGGCGCGGCGCACCACGCGCGACGTGCTGCACGGGGACCGGGCGCCTCTCGTCCCCGCCCCGATCCCGGAGCCGACGGCGCCGGCCGGGCGGGTCCTGGCCGACCGGGACTCCCTGGGCGAGGAGGGGATCGTCGTGCTCGTGTCGTCGCTCACCGGCAAGGACAACCTCGGGCTCATGGCCGGAGACGGCTGGGCCGGGGACGCGCTCTTCCGATACGAGATCGAGGGGACCGCCGCCGATCGAGAAGGCGTGACGGTCTGGGAGACCCGCTGGATCACGGCGGACGAGGCGGCAGACTTCGAGTACGGGATCGAGCGAAGCCTGACGAGTCGCTTTCCCGGCGTCGCGCTCGCCCCGGCTTCTCCCGGAGAGCGCCGGATGGTCGCAGGAGGGAGGAGCTTCCGCCTCTCCAGGAAGGGACAGCAGGTGACGCTGAGAATCTGTTCCGAGGTGGCCGATTCCACGAAGGTCCCGCGAGCGCCCAAGCGGACACCGATTTGGCAAAAACAAAGCAAAAGTAAATAATTATAACTATTGAGAATGCGGTGGTTTGACAGAACCACCAACTGACCGTACCCTCACCCTGTCATGAGAACCCCGGTTCGGATCCTGGCTGGCTTATCGGTCCTCGGCGCCGCGGTCGTCATCCTTATTGCTCTGCCGCACCCGGCGTCCCTGGTCGCGCGCCAGCCCGCCCCCGCCCCCGCCTCGACGTCGGCGGATCCGACCCCGGCCGATTGGACCGGGAGGGTCCGGCCGAGCCTCGAGGCGATGCGGATCCCGATCCGGGGGAAGGACCTGGAGGCTCTGTTCCGGACGGTGGACCGGAGCGCCCGGCGGTTCGGAATCGACCCCCTCGCCGTCCTGGCGATCATCGAGATCGAGAGCGAGTTCGACCCGCTGGCCGTTTCCCCGCGGGGCGCGATGGGGCTCATGCAGCTTCGCGCCGATACCGCCCGGGAGCTCGCCGAAGACCTCGGGATCACCTGGCTCTCGGACGCCATGCTGCTCGATCCGGAAGTCAACGTGCTGCTGGGGACCTTCTACCTGAGTCGTCTCAACCACCGATTCGGGGATCTCGACGAGGCGCTCGCGGCCTTCCACGCGGGGCCTGGTCGGGTCGAGATCTCGAGGGGGCAGGGGGCGACGGTCCCGCTCGAGTACGCGGATCGCGTCTGGGACGCGATCGTGCACTTCACGGTCCGGGCTATCGCCTGATCCCGCTCGCGCGTCCCCGCGCCGAAACACCGGCAATTCCTACACTTCCTTGACCCTGCGGGACCCCTATGTTAACGTTCCCGCCTTTTCGCCGGACCCGGCTCCGACCCGTCGGGAGGATCGCCTGATGTCCTCGCTTTCGTACGTTCCGATACTTCTGTTCATCCTGTTCGCCATCGCCTTCCCGCTGGCGGTCTTCGCCTTCGCATGGGTGATCCGGCCGCATCGCCCCGAGCCGGCGAAGCTCGAGCGGTACGAGTGCGGACTCGACAGCAAGGACGAGATCTGGGGGCGCTACTCGGTCCAGTACTACGTGATCGCCGTCCTCTTCCTGATCTTCGACGTGGAGACCGTGTTCCTGTTCCCGTGGGCGGTTCGGTACAGGGTGCTCGGGCTGTTCGGGTTCGTGGAGATGGCGGTCTTCATCCTGATCCTCGTGGTGGCGTACGCCTACGCCTGGAAGAAAGGAGCGCTGGAGTGGGCCTGATCGAAGGCAGGTTCCAGCAGGGCATCCTGACCACGACGGTCGACACGGTATTCGACTGGGCGAGGAAGAACTCCCTCTGGCCGGTCACTTTCGGCCTCGCCTGTTGCGCCATCGAGATGATGGCGACGGGCGCCTCCCGGTTCGACATCGCCCGTTTCGGCGCCGAGGTCTTCCGGGCCACCCCGAGGCAGGCGGATCTCATGATCGTCGCGGGGTCGGTGACCGAGAAGATGGGCCCCATCCTGCGGCGCATCTACGACCAGATGCCCGAGCCGAAGTGGGTGATCTCCATGGGGATCTGCTCCACCGCCGGCGGGCCCTTCCCGACCTACAGCCACGTCCAGGGGGTGGACCGGGTCGTACCCGTGGACGTGTACATTCCCGGCTGCCCGCCGCGGCCGGAAGCGCTGCTCTACGGTCTGATGGTCCTGCAGGACAAGATCGACCGGATGACCATCGCGAAGCCGCGGACCGCCTGAGGGAGCCATGGACGAGCAGAAGCCGGGCGACGCCAAGCCGCCGGCACCCAAGAAAGCGGAAGGGGAGGGCGCGCCGAAGCTCGACGCCCCGGTGCCGTCCCGATGCCTCGACCGGCTCCACGCGGCCCTGGCCGACGCGGTGGAGGAGGCCTCCTTCTATTGCGGCGTTCCCATCGTCCGGGTCCCGAAGGAGCGGATCGTCGAAGTCTGCCGGTTCCTCAAGGAGGACCCGGGCTGCCGCATGCTCCTGCTCGCCGACCTGTGCGGGGTGGACATGATCCGCCTGCGGCCGACGCCCCGTTTCGACGTCGTGTACCACCTGACGAGCCCCGACACGCACGAGCGGATCACGTTGAAGGCCGCGGTCGCGGAAGGGGCCGAGGTCCCCACGGTGACCGGGGTCTGGCGGGGCGCCAACTGGCACGAGCGGGAGGCTTTCGACATGTTCGGGATCCGCTTCGCGGGGCACCCCGATCCGCGGCGGATCCTCATGCCCGAGGAGTTCGACGCGTTCCCGCTCCGGAAGGACTTCCCGCTGGAAGGGCGGGAAAAGGACCACGGCAACTGGCGGCGCCCGGAGGACGATCACCGGAACACCTACCGGGACTAGGCACCCGCGGGACGCTCCCGCCCTGCTCCGGCGCACGGAGGCCTCGAGGCGATGTTCGGCACGAGGGAGATGGAAATCAACATGGGGCCGCAGCACCCCGCGACGCACGGGGTGCTCAGGCTAAAGCTCAAGCTCGACGGCGAGCGCGTGCTGGAAACCCGCCCCGTGATCGGCTACCTCCACCGAGGCTGCGAGAAGCTCGGCGAGGACCGGACCTATCCCCAGGCCGTGGTGTACACGGACCGGATGGACTACTGCGCGGCGTACGCCGAGAACCTGGTGTACATCGAGGCCGTGGAGCGGCTCCTCGGCGTCGAGGTCCCGCCGCGCGCGCAGTACATGCGCGTGATTCTCGCGGAGCTCCAGCGCATCGCCAGCCATCTGATCTGGCTCGGGACCCACGCCATGGACATCGGGGCGCTGACCGTCTTCGTGTACGGCATGCGCGAGCGGGAGCAGATCCTCGACCTGTTCGAGTCCTACTGCGGGGCGAGGCTCACGTACAACGCGCTCCGGATCGGAGGCATGCCGGAGGACTTTCCGGAGGGGTGGATCGACGAGGCGCGCCGCTTCCTCGACCTCTTCCCCGCGCGCATCGAGGAGTACAACCGGCTCCTGACCGCCAACCGGATCTGGCTGGGCCGGACGAGGGACGTCGGCACCATCGACGGGCCCAAAGCGCTCGATTGGGGGATGACCGGTCCGTGCCTCCGCGGGTCGGGCATCGCGTACGACGTCCGCAAGGCGATCCCCTACGAGGCGTATGCGGATCTCGACTTCGACGTGCCGGTGGGGGACCGCGGGGACACCTACGACCGCTACCTCTGTCGGATGGAGGAGATGCGGCAGAGCCGCAGGATCGTCCTGCAGGCCCTCGAGAGGCTGCCCGCCGGAGAGGTGCGCGGCAAGGTCCCGCGGCGGATCAAGCCCCCGAAGGGGGAGGTCTACCACGTCAACGAGGGTCCCCGCGGCGAGCTCGGGGTCTACCTCGTGAGCGACGGCTCGGAGAACGCGTACCGATGCCGGTTCCGGTCCCCCAACTTCGTCAACCTGCAGGCCCTTCCCGACATGATCCGTGGGCACCTGATCGCCGACATCGTCGCCGTGATCGGGACCCTCGACATCGTGCTCGGATGCGTGGACCGCTGACATGAACCCGACGCTGCTCCAGTTCGTGCTGATCCCGGCCGTCAAGATCGCCGTGGTGATCTCGATCATCCTGTTCGTGGTCGTGTACCTGGTGCTCCTCGAGCGGAAGGTCAACGCCTGGATGCAGTCGCGGCTCGGACCGATGCGCGTGGGGTGGCACGGCGTTCTCCAGACGATCGCCGACGTGATCAAGCTCTTCATCAAGGAAGACATCACCCCGACGCACGTCGACCGCCTGGCCTTCTTCCTCGCTCCGGTGATCCTCCTCCTCCCGGCGTTGGCGGCCTTCGCGGTCATTCCGCTCTCCGGCCAGCCGTTCCGGGTCGCCGGGGTCACGGTCACGCCGTGGATCAGCGACGTCAACGTGGGGCTGCTCTTCCTGCTGGCGATCGGGAGCCTCGGCGTGTACGGGATCGTGATGGCGGGATGGGCGTCGAACTCGAAATACTCGATGCTCGGCGCGCTGCGCTCGGCGGCGCAGATGGTCTCGTACGAGGTTCCCCTGGGGTTGTCGGTGGTGTCCGTTCTGATGCTGGCGGGGACCGCCTCGATGGTGGGGATCGTCCGGGCCCAGGCCGCGGCGGGTTATTGGTTCGCCTTCTGGCTCCCGTATCCCCAGATCGTCGGCCTCTTCCTCTACTTCGTATCGGGGGTGGCGGAGACGAACCGCCTCCCGTTCGACCTGCCCGAGGCGGAGAACGAGCTGGTGGCCGGCTTTCACACCGAGTACTCGGGGATGAAGTTCGCGTTCTTCTTCCTCGCCGAGTACATCAACATGATCCTGGTCGGCTGCATCGTCGCCGTGCTTTTCCTGGGGGGCTGGCTGCCCGTGACCCTGGGGATCCCGGGGCTCAGGGAGCCGCTGTCGAACTTCCTGCCCCTCCTGGGGGACGTGGGCGCGACGCTGACGGGGTTCTTCTGGCTCTCGGCCAAGGTGCTCGTCGTCCTGTTCGTCTATCTCTGGATGAGGGCCACGTTCCCCCGGTACCGCTACGACCAGCTGATGAGGCTCGGCTGGAAGTGGCTGATCCCGCTCGGCCTCGCCCACGTGATGCTCACGGGGCTCGTGATGCTTCTTAGCCGCGGCTAGGGCGGAGTTCGGGTCCCGGCCGGGGACTTTCGAGGTGGAAGGCGATGTCCAAGATCGTGCGTCCGCAGGACAGCGTCTTCAGGAAGTTGTTCCTCCTGGAGCTCCTCGCGGGTCTCTGGGTGACCCTGAAGTACCAGTTCCGCCCCAAGGTCACCCAGCAGTACCCCAGGGAGCGCCCGGAACTCCGGCCACGCTTCCGCGGCGTCCCGCGCCTCCGCGATCACCCGGACGTGGAGGGGCCGCTGTGCGTCGGCTGCAACCAGTGCGCGCTGGCCTGTCCGGACCGCTGCATCACGGTCATCGCCGAGGACCGCAAGGTCGGGAAGGGAAAGCAGGCCAGGAGCTTCTACATCGACTACGAAAAGTGCTGCCTGTGCGGCCTCTGCGTCGATCCGTGCCCGACGAAGCCGATCACCGCGATCTACATGTCCCACGACTACGAGATGGCGAAGTACCGCCGGTACGAGTTCATGTCGGACATGGGAGTCCTCTACGAGGGGCACGACCGCACGGACTACAAGAAGTAGGAGCCCGGAGATGGACGGACAGATGCTCATGTTCGCGGCGTTGGCCGGGGTGGCCCTGGCGTCGGCCGTGATGGTGGTGACGCGAAGGAACCTCGTTCACTCCGCGCTCTACCTGATCGTCACCTTGTTCGCCGTGGGCGCGATCTACGTCCTGCTCCGGGCGGAGCTCCTCGGGGTAGTCCAGGTGCTCGTCTACGCCGGCGGCATCATGGTCCTGTTCCTCTTCGTGATCCTGCTGGTGGAGCGGCCGGCGGTGGCGGCCCCGGGGAAGCCCCGTCGGGTGCACGTGGCCGCCTCCTCGCTCATGACCGCTCTCGTGGCGGGCCTGCTCGCCTGGCGCTTCCTCGCCGGCGGGCCGGACCGGGCCGGGGACACGGCGGCGCTGTCCGCTCAGGGCGGGAACCTCGAGGCCGTGGCGATGACGATGTTCCGCGACTACCTGCTCCCCTTCGAGGCGGTGTCGGTGCTCCTTCTCGTCGCGCTGGTGGGGGCCATCGTCCTGGCCCGCTCCAAGGCCTGAACCCGGGAGGACGGACGATGCTCGCGCCCCAACACGTGATGCTGTTCAGCCTGGCGCTTTTCAGCGTCGGCGTCATCGGCGTCCTGCTCCGGCGGAACGCCATCCTGATCCTGATGAGCATCGAGCTGATGCTCAACGCGGCCAACGTGAACCTCGTTGCGTTCGCCTGGGCCCGCCCGGACGTGGCGGGCCAGGTTCTCGCGATGTTCGTCATCGCGGTGGCGGCCGGGGAGACGGCGGTGGGTCTCGCGATCCTCATTGCCCTCTTCCGGAACCGAGCGAGCCTCAACGTCGACGACATCGACCTCCTCAAGTGGTAGGGCGTCCATGCTGAAGCTGATTTGGCTGATTCCGGTTCTTCCGCTCGTGGGCGTGGCGGTGAACGGGTTATTGGGCCCGAGGCTGTCGCGGCGTGCGGTGGGGCTCGTGGCGTGCGGCGTGGTGTTGCTGTCGTTCCTGCTGTCGGTGGGAGCGGTGGTGCAGCTAT
>JBGQAU010000042.1:0-24876 GCA_041494445.1 Acidobacteriota bacterium
CGGACGGCGAGGAAGTAGGCGCACGACAGCCCGGCCGGACCGGCGCCCACGACCGCGACGGCCTTCCCCTTGGCGGGGGCCACCTCGGGCCGCCAGGCGTCGTCGCGGCCGAGGTCGAGGTCGGTGACGTAGCGCTTGATCCAGTCGATCCCCACCGCCTCGTCCAGCATGTTGCGACGGCACCCCTTCACCTCGCACGGCCGGGTGCACACGCGCCCGCACACCGACGGCAGGGGGTTTTTCTCCTTGATCAGCTGGACGGCGTCCCGGTACTTCCCGAGGGCGGCGAGCGCGATGTACCCCTGGATGTCCACCTCCGCCGGGCACGCGAGCTGGCAGGGGCCGACGCAGTCGGCGTAGTGGTTGGACAGCAGCAGCTCGAGGGCCGCCTTCCTGGACCTGCGGATCTCCTGGTCATCGGTCTCGATCGTCATGCCGGGTCCGACCTTGGTGGCGCACGCGGGGAGGAGCGATCGGGCGCCCTTCACCTTGACCACGCAGAGGAAGCACGATGCGAACGGCTCGATCCGGTCGTCGTGGCAGAGGGTCGGAATCGTCCGAATCCCGTTCTCGCGGGCGACCTCGAGGATGGTCCGACTGCCGTCCGCGATGATCCGCTTCCCGTCGATCTCCAGCTTGACGAGGGCCATCTGGGTTCTCCGTCCGTCCCGCCGCGCTCAGTCCCGGAGGATGGCGCCGGCGCGGCAGACCTTGAAGCAGGCGGCGCAGGCAATGCACTCCGCTCCGTCGATCACGTGCTTCTGGAGCTTCTCGCCGCGAATCGCCCCGGTGGGGCAAGCCTTGACGCACAGCGTGCAGCCGGTGCAGTCGTCCGCGATGCTGTAGGTCAGGAGCTTCGAGCAGTGGTGCGCCGGGCACTTTCGGTTGCTGATGTGGGCCTCGTACTCCGACCGGAAGTACTTGAGGGTCGTGAGGACCGGATTGGGGGCGGTCTGACCGAGCCCGCACAGGGAGGTGTTCTTCACCCGGTGGGCGAGATCCTCGAGCATCTCGATGTCCCCGTCCTTTCCCTCGCCCTCGGTGATGCGGGTCAGGACTTCCAGCATCCGTTTGGTACCCACGCGGCAGAACGTGCACTTGCCGCACGACTCGCGCTGAGTGAAATCGAGGAAGAAGCGGGCGACCTCGACCATGCAGGTGCTGTCGTCCATGACCACGAGGCCGCCGGACCCCATGATCGCCCCCGTCTTGTTGATGGACTCGTAGTCGATCACGGTGTTCTGGAGTTCGGAGGGGATGCAGCCGCCCGAGGGGCCGCCCATCTGCACCGCCTTGAACTTCCTCCCCTCCTTGATCCCGCCGCACACGCCGAAGACGATGTCCTTGATGGAGATCCCCATGGGGACCTCCACCAGGCCGCCACGCCGGATCTTCCCCGCCATGGCGAAGACCTTCGTCCCCTTGCTGTTGGCGGTCCCGTGGGCGGCGAACGCCTGCGGGCCGTTCTGGACGATCCAGGGGACGTTGGCGAACGTCTCGACGTTGTTGATGTTGGTCGGGCAGTCCCAGAGCCCCTTCACCGCGGGAAACGGCGGCCTCACCCTCGGCATCCCGCGACGCCCCTCGATGGATCCGATGAGCGCCGTCTCCTCGCCGCACACGAAGGCGCCGGCACCTTCCTTCAGCTTCACGTGGAAGGAGAGGCCGGTGCCGAGGATCCCGTCGCCGAGGTAGCCATGCCGCTCCGCCTGCGCGATGGCGATCTTCAGGCGGTGAATCGCCAGCGGGTACTCCGCCCGGACGTAGATGTACCCGTCGCCGGCGCCGATGGCGTGGGCCGCGATGGCCATCCCCTCGAGGACCGAGTGCGGGTCTCCCTCGAGGACCGACCGGTCCATGAACGCGCCGGGGTCCCCCTCGTCCGCGTTGCAGATCACGAACTTCCTCTCTCCCTTCGCGAGGCGGGTGAACCTCCACTTGAGGCCGGTCAGGAATCCGGCGCCGCCGCGCCCGCGGAGCCCGGACTCGATCATCTGCGAGATCAGCGCGTCGGGGTCGAGGGCGTCGAGGACCTTAAGGAGGGACTGGTAGCCGCCGGCGGTGAGGTAGTCGTCGATCTCCTCAGGATCGATGTTCCCGCAGTTGCGCAGGGCGATGCGGACCTGCTTCGTCAGGAAGTCCGACTCCGTGCCTCGGCCGCCGTCGGACCAGACCAGCCACTCGTCGACCGGCTTGCCCTGGCCGAGATGCTCGTGGACGAGCCGCGGGACCCTTTCGGGGGTCACGCGCCCGTAGAGGTGCCGGCGCCACGCGTCGTCGCGGATCTCCACCAGGGGCTCCTGGTAGCACATGCCGATGCAGCCGGTCCGGGCGACCGCAAGTCCGTCGTCGCGGGCCCCGAGCTCCTGGCCCAGCGCGCGGTACGTCTCCTCGGCTCCGGCCGCGATGCCGCACGTTCCGAAGCCGACGATCACCTTGGTCATTTCTTCTCTCCGCTCTGGTACTTCCTGAGGATCTTCTTCACCCCGGAAGGGGTGAGGTTCGCGTGGGTGGTCTCGCCGATCATGATCACGGGCGCCAGGCTGCAGCAGCCGAGGCAGGAGACGGTCTCGATCGTGAACAGGTCGTCCTGGGTCGTCTCGCCGTTCTTGACGCCCAGCTGCGCCTCGATCTCCTCGGTGAGATCCTTCGCCCCCGCGACGTGGCAGGCGGTGCCGTGGCAGACCCGGAGCAGGTTCTTGCCGATCGGCTTGAAACGAAACTGCGCGTAGAAGGTCGCCACGCCGTAGATCTGCGTCAGGGGAATGCCGGTCTCGTCGCGGATGCGGAACAGCCGCTCCTTCGTGAGGTACCCGTCCTCCGCCTGCGCCTTCTGGAGGAGCGGGATCAGCCTCCCCTCCTCGCCCACGTAATGCATGTGCTTGAAGTCGTACCGTCGAATCGTTTCCATGGGCAAGAGCTCCCGCTCAATCGTGAGGCGTATGGAACATCCGGTTGACCAGGCTGATCATCTCGTCGACGTCGCCGAAGCCGCCCAGGGCGTGCCCCTTGCAGCCCCGGCGCGAGCAGAACTCCAGATAGCCGCCGGTCTTGAGGTTGAGCGACGCCATCGACGCCCCGCACAGCCGGCACGGAGTGTTGAGCATCAGGCTCATGTCGCAGGTCGGGCAGCGGAACTCGACGACGCCGCCGTCGGGGATCTTGAGGTCGGACTGGATCGAGTGTTCGCCGAAGATCGCGCTCAGGAAAACGTCCCCGTCCTGGTTGCTGTCCTTGACGTACCCGCCGAGGTGGACCTGCCGGCCCTCCGTCAGCAGGTCGCCGCAGTTCGGGCAGGTCACCTCCAGCAGCAGCAGGTCCTGGCTCATGCTTCCTCCCCCGGGGGAGACGGTCTCGCGCGGTCGCTCCCCCTCTCCGCCCCGGACGGTGACGGCGCCTCCGCTCCCGGGGCGACGGGAGGAGAGGCGAGACGATCGAGCCGGATGAAGACGCAGTCGTCGGTTCGAGCGGCGCCGCGAAGGACGTCCTCGGCCAGGGCCTGGCACGTCGGCGCGCCGCAGGCGGCGCAGTCCTTCCTCGGGAACGAGGCGAGGAGGCGCTCCTTCTCCTGCTTGAGGCGTACCGCCTCCTTGAGGTCCCGCGCCGGCGCCCTGAGGGGCCGCGCCCGGATCTCTTCCTCGAGGTCGAAGAAGTGATCGCGGAACAGCGAGCGGACCTTCTCCTCCTGGACCGCGCCGCGCGCGCCGAGGCGGGATACCACCTCGCGGAGGGCCCGCTTCGCGGCGTAGCGTCCCTCGATCAGGAGGGGGCCGGAGACGCAGCCGTCGGGGCAGATGTAAGCCTCGATGAAGTCCACGCTCCGGAACTTCCCCGATTCGATCCGGTCGAACACGTAGGTGACGTCCTGCACTCCGGAGAGCGTGAGGGTGTTCCCGCTGCGCATCATCGCGGTCTCGCCGCCGGCCACGGCCCAGTTCAGCCCCCTCGGGCTGAAACCGGATCCCGCGGGGACCTCGGTCGTCTCCTCGATCGCCTTCCGGAGCGGGCCGTAGACCTCCGCCACCGAGAACGCGCCGTCGAGGTAGGACTCCTCGAGGCCGACCGGCCAGAGGATGGAGTGCATGATGGCGGAGCAGGGGGTGATGTAGAAGACCCCGATGTCCTTCGCCGGCATGCCCAGCTCGACGGAGACCTTCCGCCGCACCAGCTTCGCCGCCAGCTCGCGCGGAACCTCGAACGGCAGCAGGTGGGGGACCATGTCGGGGTACCGGATCTGAATCAGCCGGATCACCGCGGGGCAGGTCACGGAGATCTTCGGCCAGGGGTCGCCGCACTCGGAAAGATAGGTGTCCACCGCGCGGCCGACCATCTCGCACATCCAGGACATGTCGTGGACGCGGTCGAAGCCGATCTTCCTCAGGGCCTCCGCGATCCTCGCCGGCTCCACGTCCCCGCCGAATTGGGAGAAGAGCGTCGTCGACGGGATGGCCACCGTGTACTTGAACTTCTTGAGGTCCGACGGAGACGAGGTCCTCGCGCTCACCGCGTCGTAGGGGCACGCGCGGATGCACTCCCCGCAATCGATGCAGCGCTCACCGTCCACGACGACGCGCCCGTCGCGGACGCGAATCGCCAGAGTGGGGCAGGCCTTGCAGCACGCGACGCAGGCGACGCAGAGGCCGCGATCGAACTCGACGGAGTGGACGATCGTGTCGCTCACGGGCCCTCGCTCACCCGAGACGGACGGCGTAGCGGAGCGTCGTCCCCGTCCCCGGGACGGACTCGATCTCGAACCGGTCGGCGTTTCTCCGGATGTTCGGCAGGCCCATGCCGGCACCGAACCCCCGCGCGCGCATCTCGGCGGTGGCGGTGGAGTACCCTTCCTGCATCGCCAGCCCGATATCGGGGATCCCCGGCCCGCGGTCCGTCACGACCACCCGGACCTCGTCCCGTGCCACGGTGAGGTCGAGCGTCGCCTGGTCGGCGTACATGATCACGTTCATCTCCGCCTCGAAGTTCGCGATGCTCAGCCGCCGGACGAGGGCCGGGTCGAATCCCAGCTCCTTGAGGATGCTCTTCACCCGTGCCGCGACGTCCCCCCCGTGCTCGAAGTCGTTCCCTGCGATCCCGAAGGACTCGTGGTAGAGGACCTCTTCCTGTGCGCCGGACGTGACCATGTGCAAACGCCGTTCCCGCCCCGTCAGCCCTTGGATCCGCCGCGGAGCCCTCGCGCGGCGAGGGCCGCGCACGCGTCGAACATGTGGAGCGGCGTCGACAGCACCGGAAGGTTTTTCTCCCGGGCCAGGTCGAGAACCTGCTGGGGAGGGCGCTTCCTGTGCACGAAGACGATCCCGGCCAGCTCCGCGACGTCGGCGGTGTGGACGGACTGGATCCCGGAAAGGCCGGTGATCAGGAGCACATGCGGTCTCGAAAAGGCCAGCACGTCGCTCATCAGGTCGGCGGCGAAGCACTCGGTCACGACCTCGTCCAGCCGGTGCCCGCCGCAGATCACCTCGCAGCCCAGGAGGTCCCGGATCTCGGCGAGCCGCAGTCCCGCGGACGTGGAGGTCGGCTTGGACGTCATGCGGGGCTCAGCGAAGGCCCGCCTCGAACAGCATGCTGGCGACCTGCCAGCTGTTCAGGTCGGTGAGCAGGACCGGAATCCCGGCCTTCTCGGCCAGAGCGACCATGTCGTCCGCCGGCTTCCGGCCCCGGGTCAGGATGATGCCGGACACGTCCACCAGGTTCGCCGCGGCGATCACGTTGTTGTGGACCTGGACCGTGACGAGCACGTTCCCTGGCTTCGCGTTCGCGATCACGTCGCTGACCATGTCCGAGATGTACACCCCGGTCACCGGCCTGTCGGCCACGCTGTTCAGCGTCTTGAGATGGAGCTTCTCGGCCAGGTCCTTGATGGTCATCGTCGCGCTCTCCTTGTGACGTCCCGGCCGGGGCTAGTCCATCGCCGTGAGGCCGAGGTCGACCATGATGTGCCCGTGGGAGAACTCCCGGTACAGGCCGAAACGGTCCGGGAGGATCAGGATCTTCTTCTCCCGGTCCCTCAGGCGTTCGTTGAAATACCGGTTCAGGACCCGAAGCTTCTCGACCGCCAGGCCCCCCCGCGTTCCGTCGGCGGCCTCGCCGGTCACCGCCACGTAGATCGAGACCTTGTGTTCCTGGGCGAGGTCGCCGATCTCCCAGACCTCGCTGCCCTTGGGACAGCTCCCGTAGAAGGCGAGACCGAGAAGCTCGTCGAAAGAGGCCACCTCGCCCGTGCGTGCGTCCCGGATCGAGAAGCGGATCGACTGGGCGGTGGCGGTGTGCTTCCAGGTCCGGTTTCCCTCGCGGTATTCCTCGATGGGAGCGACGGGGTCGGGAGAGAAATACGCGCGCATCGCCTTGCTCTGAACCTCGTGCTCGACGACGATGTAACCGGGCCGCACGTTCACCATGTCGTACCGGTACGCGGAGCGCTCCGCCTCCATGCGTCGTTCTCCTCTGTTAGACCCCGGCCGGGCAGCGGAATCCTCTGTGGGTCTCGAATCGCACGTGCCGTGATCGCCTACCATAGCAACACGCGGGGAGAGAGTAAAGCGACCCGGGGCACCCTCCGGAACATCCGGCCGAGCGGATCGCCGACCAAAGCAGGACGAAAATAGTCCCGATTCGGGAAGGGCGCGCGGTGTGCGGGAATCCGCGCTGCCGCGTGGCGACTGCGCCGCATCACCCAGCGGCGCGCCATCGGGATTCGGGGAGTCCGGTTCGGGCGCGGCGCCCGTCGTCGCGTGCCAACGCTCATCACCACGAACGGTATCCCCGCAGACGGCCGCAAGCGTCTCCGTGCCCACGGGGAGCCCCGACCGGATGCTAGAATGTTCGGTGGAGCGGCGCTTTCGCGCCGGAGGAGAGTTGTGTCCGT
Organism: Acidobacteriota bacterium; assembly: GCA_041494445.1. Lineage (GTDB taxonomy): Bacteria > Acidobacteriota > Polarisedimenticolia > Polarisedimenticolales > JAIQFR01 > JAIQFR01. The sequence goes on from JBGQAU010000042.1 coordinate 6,881, forward strand.
GGCCGATCCGATCTGGGTTTTCGAGGAGCTTGCCCGGTACACCAAGTGGGAGGACCCCGAGGTCCGCTACTGGGCCATCGATCGCCTCATCCGCCACTTCCCCGAGACCTGCTGCGACGTGGTGCAGGGATTCGTGCTGGACGACCACGACGCGACGCCGACGATGGTCGCGCGCCACCTCGGCGAGCACGGCTCGGCAAAGCACCACAACATCCTGCTCCGCGGTTTTCGCCTGCTTCGCGGCGCGACCCCCGGCCACTGCCTCACGGCGCTCGCCCGGCTCGGGTACCCGAACACCGTGGACCTGGCCGCCTCCGCGCTGCAGCGCGGCGACATGACCGAGCCCGCGCTCGGCATCATCGTCGAGGCGCTCGCCGACCTTGGCAGCCCCGACGCGCGCGAGACGGCGCGCGAGTTCGTGGCGAAGAAGGTCGAGTTGCTGGCGGATCCCGCGGCGCTCCGCGGGGTGCTCAAGATCGTGGAAGCCCGGGAGATCCCGGACGTGCTCGCCCGGTTTCTCACCGCCCTCCAGTGGCGCGGGGCGCACAGGGCGGGGGAGGGGTTCCGCACGCTGCTCGAGACCCTGCAGATCGACGATGCCGGATGGTGTTTCAGGACCGGCCCGTCGGGGCGAATCGAGCTGCGAAAGACCATCAAAGCGGTGGAGTCCGGCTACGATTGCGACATCCTCGCGGCGATGGGCGAAGCGACGATCAAGCAGATCGCCCATCGGTTCCGGGCCGGCGACCTCGGAGAGATCGTCCGGTCCATCGCGGAGTGGACGCGGGGCGCCGCCCAGAGGCTCCCCCGGGACCCCGAGGACGACCTGCCGGAGCGGATCGCCGCCGCGGTCGGGGCGTTCACGACGTCCTCGATGCTCGACGACGTGGAGCGACTCGGCCACCAGTTCCAGCAATGGGTCCTGGGCTTCCAGCTCTCCGCCGCGTTCGCGCTCGCCCGCTACCGAAACATGGGGCTCGCCCTCCGCCGCGCGCGGGGAGACCTGGACCGGCTGCTCGACCTCGCCGAGGTCGAGACCGCCTTCGTGCTTCCCGACCTTCCTCCCGCGATCGCGGTCCTCTGCCGGGAGCGCGAGGAGGACGGGCGGAAGGCGCAGGATTGGTGCCTCAGGTTGCTCGAATCGCAGGGACCGTTCTTCCCGAAGGTGGTGGCGCTCGAGACGCTGGGCGAGCTGCGGGCGGTCCACTTCATCCCCGAGGTGATGGAGTACCTCTCCGACGAGAACTCCTACGTGTACGGGGCGGCGGAGCGGGCGCTCTCGATGATGGGCGAGGCGGTCGTCGCCCCGGCCCGCGCCCGGATCGAGTCGGGGGGAGCCGACGCGGACGCCGCGCACAGCCTTCTGGTGCTGCTGTGCGATCTCGGGACGCGGTCGGCCTACGAGGCGGTCACCGCGAACCTCTCGTGGTTCATGGAGGAGGTCGGCGCCGGCAGCACCGCGGAGTGGGTGAGCCTGTTCGGCACCGAGGAGCTCATCGATCCGCTGCGCGACTGGCTCGACGAGGATCCGGCGATGGTCGGGCAGGGGTTGCTCCTCCTGGGGGCGATCCACAACGTGAGGATTCCCGAGGAAGACGAGATCCTCCGCGCTATCGAGGACGAGCGGGCGCGGCAGGCGGGCGAGCCGGAGGACGACGGTTCGCCGGGAGACCCGGAGGACCAGGGCGGCAACTACGTGATGTGATCGCGCGGGCCCCGGACCGGGCGGCGTGGGTGCCTCCCGCCGGGCTCGCGGGAAAACGGATCGGCGGGGATGGCATCCGTACCTCCTGAACGCTTCCGAAACATAGGAATCGTCGCCCACATCGACGCGGGCAAGACGACGACCACGGAGCGCTTCCTCTTCTACACGGGCCGCAGCCACAGGATCGGCGAGGTCCACGACGGCGAGGCCGTGATGGACTTCCGCGTGGACGAGCGGGACCGCGGGATCACGATTTCCGACGCCGCGACCACCTTCGTCTGGAAGGACCACCAGATCAACCTCATCGATACGCCGGGACACGTGGACTTCACGGCCGAGGTCGAGAGGGCGTTGAGGGTGCTGGACGGCGCGGTGGTGATCTTCGACGGGGTCGAGGGGGTCGAGCCGCAGTCCGAGACCGTCTGGCACCAGGCGGACCGCTACGAGGTCCCGCGCATCGCGTTCATCAACAAGATGGATCGAGTCGGGGCCGATTTCGACGCGGCGGTGCATTCCCTCAGGGAGCGACTGCGCGCCCCCGCGGTGCCGATCCAGTTCCCGGACGGCTCCGCCGAGACCTTCGCCGGGATCGTGGATCTCCCGGATCGGGTCTACCTCGCCTTCGACCCGGCGTCCCAGGGGCGCGAGGTGATCGTCTCGCCGATCCCCGAGCGGCTCGCGGCGGAGAGCGAGCGTCGCCGCGCCCTCATGGTCGAGGCGCTGGCGGAGGTGCACGACGGCCTCGCCGAGCGGTACCTCGGCGACGAGGAGATCTCCGCAGAAGCGTTCCGCGCCGCCCTGCGGGAGGCGACGCTGGCGCGCCGAGCGGTGCCGGTCGTCTGCGGAGCGGCCCTCAGGAACGCGGGGATCCAGCCGGTGCTCGACGCGGTGTGCGCCTTCCTGCCTGCGCCTGGGGAGATGCCTGCGATCGAAGGGACGAGACCGTCGGACGGGCAGCCTGTCCTGCGGGAGCCGCGACCCGACGCGCCCTTCGCGGCGCTGATCTTCAAAGTGGTCGCGGCCACGTCCGCGGACCTTTACTACCTTCGCGTCTACTCGGGACGGCTCCGGTCCGGCGATCGGATCCTGAACCCGCGCACCGGCGAGAAGGAGCGTCTCCGCCGGATCCTGCGCATGCAGGCCGACCGGGGGGAGCCGGTAGAGGAGATCGAGGCCGGCGATATCGTCGCGGTGGCCGGGCTGCACCGGACCGTCACCGGCGACACGCTGTGCGACGAAGCTGCCCCGGTCCTCCTCGAGCCGATCCGCTTCCCGGACACCGTCGTCTCCGTGGCGGTCGAGCCGCGGACCTCGACCGACCGGGAGCGGTTCGCCGAGGTCTTGGCGCGCATGCAGCGGGAGGACCCGACCCTGCGTTCGTCGGTGGACCCCGACACGGGCCAGACGCTGCTGTCGGGGATGGGCGAATTGCACCTCGACGTGGTTCTGGGACGCATGCAGCGCGACTTCGGCGTGAACGCCGTGTACGGGAAGCCGCGGGTCTCCTACCGGGAGACGGCGCGAGCCGCCGCGAAGGCCGGCGCGGAGTACCGGCGCCAGGTGGCCGGCGAGAACCTGTTCGCGAGGATCGAGCTGGGAATCGAGCCGGCATCTGGCGCTTCGGCGCCGGTGGAGGTGCTGGACCGGCTCCGCCAGGGAACCCTCCCGCAGACCTTCCTACCGTCGATCCTCGAGTCGGTGCGGAACGCTGCGGAGGGGGGCGGGCTTTACGGCTACCCGGTGACCGCGATTCGCGTCGTGCTCCTCGACGCCGCCTACGACGACGTGGGACAGCCTGAGATCGCCCTGAATTCGGCGACGAGCATGGCGTTTCGCGAAGCGTTGCGCGCCGCGCGATCCCAGGTCTTGGAGCCGTACGGTCGACTCGAGATCCGGGTCCCCGAGGAGTACATGGGCGGCGTCGTGAAGACGCTGAACCAGCGCCGCGCCGTCGTCGAGGAAACCCGTTTCATGCGCGGGAACATTCTCGTGCGAGGCGTCGTGCCGATCGGCGAGATGTTCGGCTATCTCACCGTCCTGAGATCGCAGACCCAGGGGCGCGGCTCGTTCTCCCTGGAGCCGCTGGACTACCGCCCCGTTCCCGACAGCCTCGTCGCTCTCCATCACGAGCGGCTTTACGGATAGCGCTCCCCGAGTCGCGGGAAGGCGGCCCGAGGCCTCGTGGGGACGGGCGGGGCATTGAGGCGACCATGAGCGAGTTCGACACCCTCGTCGTGACGACCGACTTCTCCGAGACCTCTCGTCGCGCCTTCGCGCCGGCCCTGGCCATCGCGCGCAGATTCTCCTCGTCCGTCGTCGTCGTTCACGTCGTGGAGGACCGCCTCCCGGCGTTCGTCGACGAGTTCGCCGCGATCCCGGTCGAGGAGATCCTCGAGTCGCAGGCTCGCCGGGCTTCGCAGGAGCTCGAACGCTTCGTGGAGCCGTACGAGAGCTCCGGCGTCCGGCTGGAGCGCGTCGTGCTCCGCGGGACCCCTCACCTGGAGATCGCCAGGCTCGCCGCCGAGCGCGGGGCGGGGCTCATCGCCATGTCCACCCACGGGCGGGGCTTCATCTCCCACGCGCTGTTCGGCTCCACCACGGAGCGGGTGGTGCGGCGCGCGCCCTGTCCGGTACTGACCGTCCGGGGTCCGGAGCCCAGGGAGCGCGGCGGGGAGCCCGGCCCCGCTTGACAGCCGCGCCGGAGGGTCTTAACGAACCGATCGCCGCGAGGACCTGGTGCAGATGGGCCTCGAGAGCGCACGAAAAAGGAGGTACGGACCATGGCGATCGCAAGGTGGGATCCGTGGAGGGATCTCATGAGCATTCAGGATCGAGTGAACTGCATGCTGGCCGATGCCCCGACTCGCTGGGGCGCGGACGAGGGTTACGGGGCCTGGGCCCCGCCCGTGGACATCTTCGAGAAGGGCGACGCCCTCGTGATTCGGGCCGAGGTGCCCGGTGTCGACCGGAACGATGTCGACGTGCGGATCGAGAACGGCGTCCTGATGCTCAAGGGCGAGCGAAAGCACGAAGAGGACGTCCAGGAGAAGAGTGCGTACCGGATGGAGCGGGTCTACGGCTCGTTCACCAGGAGCTTCAGCCTGCCGACCACGGTGGACGCGTCGAAGATTTCCGCCCGTCTCAAGGACGGCGTGCTCGAGCTGCGGCTGCCCAAGACCGAGGAGGCGAAGCCGAAGCGGGTGATGATCGAGAACGCGTGACCGCGGAGGATGGAAAGGGATCGCCCCGGGGCGCCGCGACGGCGGCTCCCGGGGCGGTCGCGTCTTACGGGCGCGCGGCCGGCGGGTTGCGGTGACGGCCCGCGGGAACGAGAATGAACGGCAGAGGACGCGTCGCGGGGTGCCCGTGACAAGGCAAGGAGACTATGGACGCCATCGTGATTCCCAGCGAGATCGGGGTTCTCCCGCTTCGCAACAGCGTACTGTTCCCGCACGCGATCATGCCGATCTCCGTCGGCCGGCGGAAGACGCTCAACCTGCTGGACGACGTGGCCCGCGAGGGGAAGCTCATCGGCGTCGTCTCCCAGCGGAACCCGGCCGATGACGACCCGGACCCGGCGGCGATGTTCCGCGTGGGGACCGCCGCCCGGATCCTCAAGATCGTGCGGCTCAACGGGAACAACGTCAATCTGATCATCCAGGGGCTCCGGCGGATCCGGGTGGATCGGTTCGTCGCCACGGAGCCGTTCGTCAAGGCCTCGGTCACCGCGCTCGACGACATCGTCGAGCCGGGCGTCGAGTTCGAGGGGCTGGTCCGCGGCCTCATCAACCAGTTCCAGCAGCTCGTGCAGGCCTCGCCCAACATCTCGAACGATCTGGGGGAAATGGTGCTGTCCGCGGGGTCGTCCGACCCTGCGAGGCTCAGCGACCTCGCCGCCTCCGTGCTGAACGTCAACGTCGAGGAGAAAATCGGCCTCCTGGAGCGGAACAACGTCCGGGACCGCGTCCAGAAGCTCATGGAGATCATCACGCGGGAGCTCGAGCTCCAGGAGATCTCGAGCCGGATCCAGTCCCAGGTCGCCGACGAGGTCGGGAAGACCCAGAAGCAGTACTACCTGCGCGAGCAGATGAAGGCGATCCAGAAGGAGCTGGGCGAGGAGGACGAGCGTACCGCCGAGATCGAGGAGTTGCGGAAGAAGATCGAAGCGGCCGGGATGCCCGACGAGCCTCGCAAGGCGGCGGAGAAGGAGCTGGAGCGGCTCTCGAAGATGCCTCCCCAGGCGGCGGAGTACACCGTCTCCCGCACCTACCTCGACTGGCTCGTCTCGCTGCCGTGGTCCGTCGAGACCGAGGACAAGCTGGATGTCGTCGAGGCGAAGAGGATCCTCGACGAGGACCACTACGACCTGGAGAAGATCAAGGACCGGATCCTCGAGTACCTGGCGGTCCGCTCGCTGAAGAAGGACCTCAAGGGACAGATCCTGTGCTTCGCCGGCCCTCCCGGCGTCGGCAAGACCTCTCTCGGGAAGTCCATCGCCAGGGCCATGGGCCGGAAGTTCATCCGGCTCTCCCTCGGCGGGATCCGTGACGAGGCGGAGATCCGCGGGCACCGCCGGACCTACATCGGGTCGCTGCCGGGCCGGATCATCCAGGGGATCAAGCGGGCGGGGACGCGGAACCCCGTGTTCATGCTGGACGAGATCGACAAGGTTGGAACCGACTTCCGGGGCGATCCGTCGTCCGCCCTCCTCGAGGTGCTGGACCCGGAGCAGAACAACGCGTTCTCCGACCACTACCTCGAGGTCCCGTACGACCTCAGCAAGGTGTTTTTCATCACCACGGCGAACGTCCTCGACACGATCCCGCCGGCGCTGCGTGACCGGATGGAGGTCCTGCGCCTGCCCGGCTACACCGAGGAGGAGAAGCTCGAGATCGCCAAGGGGCACCTGGTTCCGAGGCAGCTCGACGAGCACGGCCTCACCGCGGAGCTTCTGGAGATCGCCGACGACGGGATCCGGATGCTGATCAACAGCTACACCCGCGAGGCCGGTGTCCGGAACCTCGACAGGGAGGTGGCCAACATCTGCCGGAAGATCGCGCGCCGCCTGGTCGAGGGGAACAAGAACAGGTTCGTCGCCACGCCGGACCAGATCGTGGACCTGCTCGGCCCCGTGCGCTTCTTCCGGGAGATCGCCGAGCGCAGCGATCGCAGCGGCGTCGCGGTTGGCCTGGCCTGGACCCAGGTCGGCGGCGAGATCCTGTTCGTCGAGTCCACCCGAATGCGCGGAAGGGGGAAAGTGACCATCACGGGCCGCCTCGGCGACGTGATGCGCGAGTCGGCGCTCGCGGCGCTGTCGTGGATCCGCAGCAACGCCCGGGAACTCCGGATCGACGAAGGGATTTTCGACCGGAGCGATTTCCACATCCACGTGCCCGCCGGGGCGATCCCGAAGGACGGACCTTCCGCCGGCGTCACACTGACCACGTCGCTGGTGTCGCTCCTCACGGGCCTGCCGGTCCCGACGGACCTGGCGATGACCGGGGAGATCACGCTCCGCGGAAAAGTGCTGCCCGTGGGAGGCATCAAGGAGAAGGTGATCGCGGCGAAATCCGCGGGCATCAAGCGGGTGGTGCTTCCGGACAAGAACGAGAAGGACCTGGTGGACGTAGCCGAGCCCGTCAAGCAGGCGCTCACCTTCATGTTCGTCAGCGAGATCGAGCAGGTTCTCGATCTCGCCTTCGGCCCGGCATTGCGGGAGCGCCCGGCGACGGGGCCGGCGGACGCGGACCCGGCGGCCGCCCCCTCCCGCGACGAAAGTGCGTCCGAAGGGGAGCCGGAAACGGACTCCGCGACGCTGGTCGAGACCCGTGGAACCCGACCGGGGCTTGCGGGCTCACCTTCCAGGCTCTAAACTCTTCCACGGCTCGTCGCGGTAAGGGCGGGGTGTCGATAGACAGGCCACCTGGGAGCGACAGACCTCCCCCGGTGGCTTTTTTGTGGCCTCCCGCTCCAGCCGGGTCGCGTCCGGGGCGCCGGAAGTTCCGTGTCCCGACCAGGGGTACAGCGTAAGGGCAAGGAGGTTTCGATCGTGGCCAGAGGAAAGGTGAAGTGGTTCAACAACACCAAGGGGTACGGTTTCATCGCCCGCGAGGACGGCCCTGACGTCTTCGTTCACTACTCCGCGATCCGAGCCGAGGGGTACAGGACCCTCGATGAAGGTCAGGAAGTCGAGTTCGAGATCAAGGATGGCCCCAAGGGTCCGCAGGCCGAAAATGTGATGCCGGTCGCCTAGCGCGCCGGAAGGAGACGACGCACGACGACCCCGGAGGCTCGCGCTTCCGGGGTTTTTTTTGTGACAGGGGCGGCCACCCAATTTCCCCCCACGTTTCCCTTGATTCGGCGCGCGCCGAGGGGTATCTAAGAACGCAAGGAGTGCCACACGGGTATGGACCGCAGCAGCGAGCGCCCGCAGATCGAGTTGCGCGGGCTCCGGCGTCGGGGAGGGGTGCTGGGAGCCGTCCTCGTGCTCCAGGGAGCCCGCCGGGCGGAGTTGAGACGCGCTTGCGCCCTCGCCGGCGCGTTGTCGGACGGCTGCCTTCTCGTCGCGGTGGACGGCGGGCTCAGAACCTGCCGGGCGGCGGCCCGCCGGCCGGACCTCTTCGTCGGCGATCTGGACTCGACGTCCCGCGCGCCCCGTGGCGTCCCGTCGGTGGTCTACGACCGGAACAAGGACTTCAGCGACCTTAGAGGCGCCCTCCGTGAGATCAGGACCCGGCGCGTCCAGGTCGTCACGGTCGCTGGCTTGCTCGGAGGGCGCCTCGACCACGAGTGGACGAACCTCCTCGACCTCGGCGCGGCGTCCGATGCGTTCGCCGGGATCCTGGCGCCGACCGAGCGCGCCACCGTGCTCGTCACGAGACGCGGATGCCGCTCGGTCACGGTGCGCGGGCGGACGGTCTCGCTCCTCGCGCTCGGCGGCTCCGCGACGGTGACCCTGGTCGGCACGCGCTGGGCGCTGCGGCGGAGGAGGATCCGGCCCGGATCGCTGGGCCTCAGCAACGAAACCGGGACCTCGCTCGCGCTCACGGTCCATTCCGGCGCGGTGGCGCTGCTGTTCCCCTCGGAGCGCTAGCGCACGAGGTAGATCTCGTCCTGGGGCCGGCTCAGGAAGACGCAGCCGCGGTCGGTCACGGCCACGATCTCCTCGCAGGTCGCGATGCCGTGCGCCTCGATCGGCAACCGCGGCTCGAGGGTGTAGCACTGCCCGACCTCCACTCGAAGGTCGGGAAGGGTGCCGTAACGCTCCCAGCGCGGGCAGAGCAGTCCCGCCCCGTCGTGCGCGTCTCGCCCGATCTGGTGGCCGAGCGCGTGCGGGTACTCTGGGTACCCGCGGCCCGTGATGTACGAGCGTGCGACCGTGTCGATCTCCTCGCCGGTGCGTCCGGGCCGGAGCGCCCGTGCGGCCTCGCGGATCGCCTCGACGATCGTGTCGAACCCCCTCTGAACCGCCTCGGGAGCGCCGGTCTCGTCGGGCCTCAGGAAGTACCAGGTTCTCTGGAGGTCCGAGCAGTAGCCGTCCTTCCGGACGCCGAAGTCCACGTTCATCACGTGGCCCGGCTCGATCGGCCGGTCGGTAGGCCCCGCATGGGCCCCCGCCGACTCGGGCCCCGTGAACACCGCGGGACACTGCTCCTCGTCCCAGGCCGGCACGAGCCCGCCGATACGGGAGGTCTCCTCGAGGATCATCGCCGCGACCTGCTTCTCGGTGAGCCCCGTGCCGAGACGCGGAGTGAGCCGGTCGAAGATCTCCACCGTGGCCTCGCAGGCGGCGCGGATCCTGGCCTGCTCGGTGGTGGACTTCCGCCCGCGCAGCGCGGACACGATCCGCTCCGAGGAGTCGAGCCGTAAGGCGTAAGGGGTTCCCTCCAGCGCCTTGAGCAGCGTGAGGTACATGCCGTGAGTCAGGCCGTCGGCCATCAGGTCGTTCACCGAGTAGTTGATCGCGATCCGCCGCGGATCGAGCCGGGCGAGGACCTGCCGCAGGCTCTCGGTGATCCCGGCCACGTACGGGATGATCTCCGAGTAATGGCCGTGCGCCTCCAGGTTGGCCTTGTCGAGGCTCCCCACGATCGCGATCCGCTGCGCGGACGCGGTGAGCAGGAAGGCCGACTGCCAGACCACGTTGGCGCCGACCACCAGGTCGAAGCACGGGTCGTGGATCGTGTGGGTCTCGCGCGCGAACAGCAGCCACGCGTCGAACCCGGTCTCCTCGAGGATCGCCGGCACCTGCTCCAGCTTCTCGGTCACCATCAGATCGCTCATGGCCTTTCCCTCCGGCGTGTGGGTTTCAGCAACAGCGGTGCCTGCCGGCTTCCGCCGGGACCTCCCCGAAAACCGGTAGTCCGGCGCCCGCGCCCGGCGGCGGCGCCTCGGGCTCCGTCGGGACCCGGCCCCTCAGCACCAGCACCCACTGGCGCACCGCGGAGAGCACGACCGTGATCACCAGGACCAGGAACACGGCGGCCATCGCCGCGTCGAGCCGCGCGTTGAACGCCGCGGCGGCGTCGGTTCCCGGCGATGCGGCCTGGGCCAGGAAGCCGATGCGCGGATCGGGGTGGAAGACCTTCTGGATGCCCGCCGTCAGCGTGACCGAGAGGAGGAACCCCAGCGGCAAGAGGGGTACCCAGGCGTACCGGACCCTCCCGGTCCTCACGAAAATCGTCGCCGCGATCGTCAGGGCGGTGGCGGCGAGGAGCTGGTTCGCGATCCCGAACAGAGGCCAGAGGATCCACACGCCGCCGCTCGGGTCCACGACCCCCGCGAGGAGGAAGTATCCCCACGCCGCGACGAACGCCGTGCTGGTCGCGACGTTCGCCCCCCAGCCCGAGCCCGACAGACCCGGCACGATCCTGAGCAGCGCGTCCTGCAGCAGGTAGCGCCCGACCCGGGTGCCGGCGTCGAGGGTGGTGAGGATGAACAGCGCCTCGAACATGATCGCGAAGTGATACCAGAGGCCCGCGAGCCGCGTTCCGCCGAGAAAACGCCGGAAAATCTCCGCCATGCCCACGGCGAGGCAGGGGGCTCCGCCGGTCCTTCCGAGGACCGACTTCTCGCCGACCCGGTCCGCGAGCTGCTGCATCTCCGCCGACGTGACGGGGAATCCCTGCTCGGCGATCCACTCCACGCTCTTCTTCGAGTTGATGGCGAAATACTGCCCGGGTGGGAGCGACGCCGCCGCGACGAGGGCCATGATCGCCACGAGGCTCTCGAGGAGCATCGCCCCGTAACCGATCATCCGGGCGTCGGTCTCGCGTTTCAGGAGCTTCGGCGTGGTGCCGCTGGCGATGAGGGCGTGGAACCCCGAGATCGCGCCGCACGCGATCGTGATGAAGCAGAAGGGGAAGATCCTCCCTCCGAAGATCGGGCCGCTTCCGTCGGTGTAACGGGTGAGCGCCGGCATGTGCAGGTCGGGGCGGACCCAGAGGATCCCGACCGCGAGCAGGAGCACCGTGCCGAGCTTCACGAACGTCGAGAGGTAGTCCCGGGGGGCCAGGAGCAGCCAGACGGGCAGGACGGACGCCGCCAGGCCGTACAGGATCACCGCCCACGCCAGCGGCAGCCGCCCCACGGTGAACGCCGGCCCGAGCTCGGGGTGCAGCGAGACCCATCGCCCTCCGACGAGGGCGAGCATCAGGAGCGCGAGGCCGATCGCCGTCGCCGCGAGCACCTGGCGACCGTGGCCGCCGCGCATCACCACGCCCATGATCAGCGCGATCGGGATGGTCGCCCCGACGGTGAACACCCCCCACGGCGACTCGGCGAGCGCGTTGACCACCACGAGGCCGAGCACCGCGATGAGGATCACCATGATCAGCAGGATCCCGAGCGTGCCCGCGACGGCGCCCCACCGTCCCAGGTAGTCGTGCGCGAGCTTCGCGAGGGAGCGGCCGTCCCGTCTCAGGCTCGCCGCGAGGATCACGAAATCCTGCACCGCGCCCCCCAGGACCGCGCCGGCGAGGATCCAGATCGTGCCCGGGAGGTAGCCGAATTGCGCCGCGAGGATCGGCCCCACCAGGGGGCCCGGCCCGGCGATGGCCGCGAAGTGGTGGCCGAACACCACCCACCGGTGGGTCGGAACGAAGTCGCGTCCGTCGGCGATGCGCACCGCCGGCGTCGGCCGCTCGTCGCTCAGGGCCAGGACCCGCGCCGCGATGAATTTCGAGTAGAACCGGTAGCCGATCGCGAATGCGCACAGGGCCGCGATCACCAGGTGGGCGGCGGACACCGGCTCGCCACGCGCGAGGGCGAGGACGGCGAAGGCCGCGACCCCGAGCGCCGCGAGTGCGACCCAGCCGGCGGTACGGAAAGCGAGCATCGTTGCGGATTCTACAGCGCGTGGACGGTCCCTGCCCGCATCCATGTTGCCCCGGGCCGGCGCGGACCCTATACATTGTGAGGACTGGGGAGGGCCTCAAGATGGCGTATCGGGGGGGGAGCGTGGGTCAGGCCTCGGCCGCGGGATGGCGTCACCGGAGCGCGGGGGGCGGATCGTTCATCGTGGACGGCAACGACACCGTCCTCGGCTTCGACCAGGGGATGGAGGACCTGACGGGCTGGCCGGCCGTCGACGTGGTAGGTCGGAGCCGGCCGCCGGTCCTCACGATCAAGAATCTGGATCCCGGCGAACCGGCGGGGACGGGCCGCGCGAACGGAGCGGTGCCGGTCGGCCCCGACGCCGAGTCCGCGCGGTTCGACCTCAAGCTTGCCTGCCGTGACGGGCGGATCCTCGAGGTCGAGGCTGAGGCTGTGAGGCTCCCGGGATCGGGAGGGCGGACCACCGTGTCGGTGCTGCGCGTGCTGGCGCGATCCGGCTCGCCGCAGGTCGAGACGGCGGTCGGCGGCCGCGACCCGTTGACGGGGCTCGCCGATCGTGCGTTCTTCGAGCGAATGCTCGCCCTGTCCGTCGAGGACGCGACCCGCGAGGCGAGGCCGCTCGCCCTCGTGCTGGCGGACGTGGACCACCTTCGTCGGGTGAACGACCGGATGGGGCGTACGGCCGGGGATGAGGTCCTGCTCAAGCTCGCCGGGATCTTGAGGGCCAGCCTGGACGACGACGCCTTCGTGGCGCGCCTCGGCGAGGACGACTTCGCGGTGCTGCTCCCCGGCGCGGGCCGGGGTGACGCCCGGCAGTTCGCGGCGAGGCTGCGCTCGACGGTGGAGCGGTTCCGGTTCGGCGGCCTCGGGCACCTCGACCGGCAGGCACGCGTGACGCTGAGTCTCGGTGCCGCCTCGTTCCCCGCGGACGCCGACGGCGGGTCCGACCTGCTCGCTCGCTCCAGGGAGGCGCTCGACGAGGCGCGCCTGCTCGGCCGGAACCGGGTCTGGTGCTACTTGAGACGGCCGCGTGTCCCGCTGCGCGCCCCGGTGTACTTCGACGGAGAGCGGCCGCTGCTGCTGGGATTCACGCGGGATCTCTCGCCCAGCGGGATCTTCGTGGAGACGCCGGTGCCCATCGAGATCGGGATGCGATGCGCCCTGTCCTTCCCGCTGCCGGCGGTGCAGGGGAACGTGCACGTGATCGGGCGCGTGGTGCGCGCCGTCCCGCCCGAGACCACCGCGGGCAGCGAGGTCCATGCCACCGGGATGGGCATCGAGTTCGAGAGGTTTGGTCCCGAGGACCGGCGCGCGATCGACGGCTTTCTCCACGCGAGCGAGGCCTCGACCCTTCGGCCCGAGAACGGGACGCTGAGCTTCTAGCGTTCCGTCCCGGCCGCGGGGGGGGCAGGGGGTGAGAGGGGGCCCCGCTCGTACCGCTCGAACAGCCGTCCCCATTCCGTCCCACGCTTCCAGCGCTCGAAGACCGGCCGGTCGCGGAGCGGCCAGCGATAGTAGTCGTGGTAGATCTCGGATCCGAAGATGAACGCGTGCACCAGCGGCGTTCTGAAGAACAGCTTCTGGAATCGCTTCAGCGGAGAGAACCAGAGCAGATCGCCGATGAGGCTCGCGCCGTTGTCGCCCACGCGGAACCCCCACGACTCGCCCGAGACGTCCTCGCCGACCACCTCGATCTCGCGGGGATCGCCGACGCCGAGGCCGTCCTCGTGGGCGACTCGGATGTACTCGATCGAGAGCGGATCGAATCCCATCATCTTCGCCGCCACCGCGTCGACCGCCACCTGGTCCGCGGAGGCGAGCATCCAGCTCTTCACCTCGGGACGCATCGTGCGCGGCCCCGGGCCGTTCCCGGCGGTCGTCCCGTCGGTCACCGCGAAGATCCCGGGGTGGATCTCCCTCTGGATCGCGAGCAGGTCCACGAGCGTCCGGTGGATCCACGAGTGCGTATAGTGCCGGTGGTCGTGGAGGAGGCCGCCGAACGCGTTCTTCATCGCGCCCGTGGTGGTCGTGTAGATGTGGCACTTGACGGTCGGGAGATGAACGATGTTCTTCCCGGGGAAGTAATCCGGGATCCTGATCCCCTCGGGGTAGATCCGGTCGAGGACGCGCATCCGGGCCTTCGGTCGGTACGTGACCCACGCCATGTCCCGCTCCCGGAAGTTGTAGAGGACCGGCACGCCGTACGCGGAGAGGATCGGAAGGTAGTGGTTCAGGTCCTCCCCCTTGAACGCGTCGGTGACCACGGTCTTGTTCTGGACGCAAACGAGCTCGGAGAAGCCCGCGGCGCGAAGGGCGCGAATCGTCCCCTCGAGCTGCCAGGGCGTGGTGTTGGCCGCGGGGAACGGGAAGTGCCAGGAGATGTTGTCCTTGAGGATCGTGGCGCAGCCGGCCGCGAGCGCGCCGCGCATCCCCGCGAGGTCGGTCAGACGCTCGACCGAGTCGAGGACGGTCGATGGCTCGACCCTGAGCGCCGCCACCCGTCCTTTCATGCACCCAGTGTAGCAGGGTGAAGGACGGTGCAGCGCTCAGCGTCCCGTCTTAGGGTCGACCGCCGCCGGGGAGGGCGTTTGGGGGAAGGACCCCAGGCTCTCCAGCGCCTCCGCGGCAGCGAGGAGCGAGTCCCACTGGGCCGCCGCGAGATCGGCGTTCGAGGCCTCGTCGTTGCCGAGGCGGGCGCGCTGCTCGAAGTGGCGCTCGCAGGCGGTGAGGCACGCGACGAGTCGCGACGGCCAGGACTCCTCCTTCAGGTCGGGCGCGAGCCCGCCGCGCAGCATCTCCGACAGCACGTCGAGCTCCCGCTCGAGAGGCCGGATCCGCTCCTTGCGGACCTGGAGCCAGGCGCGCTTTCTCAAGGAGTCCTCGGGGACGGGCGCCGCGAGGATCGGATCCTTGGGATTCCGCAGCCCGTCCACGTCTCTCGCGGCCGCCGCCAGCCGCTCCAAGAAGCGGAGGTCGGACGCGGACGGGCCGGGGCGGGCCGCGGCGACGTCGTCCCGCCAGCCGGCGAGGCGGCGCAGGAAATCGGAGCGCCACCCGCACGCGTCCGCGACCGGCTGCCCGTCGCGCTCGATCACGAGCGCCCGGTAGCGCTCCACCGCCGCGAACAGAGCCTCGACCGCGGGGGCCGAGCCCCGCGGCGCCGTCGCCGGCAGCGTCCACGGATCCGGTTCGGGCGGCGGCGGAGGAGGGGGCTCGGCGGCCTTCCGGCGCTCCTCCACCTTTTCGGGGGCGTCCGGCAGCTCGATCGTCAGCGTTCCCTTCGCGAAGCCGCGTCCGGGCAGCGTGCGGATCGACAGCTTGAACCCGTTCCCCGCGACGAGGAGTTCCGGCGTCAGGGGTACCTCCATTCGTTGCGGCGAGGGGCCCGAGCGGCGGTCCCTGAGGGATGGCTCCCCCGGCCCGTCGAGGCGGAACGACACGATGCGGGAGCCCTCCCACTCCGCGGCGACCACGAGGGACCCGGGGTAGGGCGCCTCGAACCCGACCTCGAACGCGGAGTCGCTTCCCTCCTGCACGTCGAGCAGGTAGCGGAGCGTCGCGCCCTCCGCCGCGCTCCCCGCAAGGGCGAGGAGCCCGGCGAGAACGAGCCCGACCCTGCCGGATGCTTTCATGCGAAGCGTCCCCTCCCGGTCCCCGACCGTTCCCGTGGGACGAATATAATGCCCGGAGCGTCCCCCGACCAAAGGAGCGAGATGCCGGATCCCCGTCCGGTTCGGGAGCGGCTCCTCGGGCGCCTCGCGAGCCTATCGCGTCACTGGCTGTGAGCCGGCACGGGGGCGGGACGGGCCGCCGCGCGCGCGATCGCCTCCCGGATCGCCGGGATCGCCTCGCGGGCGGCGGCGACGCCGGCGGCCATCAGCTCCTTCTTCCGCGAGAAATCGAACGAGCTCGCCTCCCCGACCTTCGGCGCGATCACCACGTCGGCGTCCTTCGCCTTGAGCCGCGCCATTCCCCTCGCGAGGAGTGCGATGCAGCGGAGCGAGATCGAGGCGACGTTGCCCGGCTCCTCCGCGGCGAGCTCCATGCCGATGTCCACCGCGATCACGACGTCGGCGCCCCGCGCCCGGGCCACCGACACCGGGATCGGATCCGCCACGCCTGCGTCCACCAGGGTGCGCCCGTCGAGAGAGACCGGGCGGAATACCCCCGGCATCGCGCTCGAGGCGTGGATCGCCGGGCCGATGGGGCCGCGATCGAGCACGACCTCCTCGCCGGTCTTGAGGTCGGTCGCCACCGCGACGAACGGGATCGCGAGCCGCTCGATGGAAGTTGCCTTGATGCTCCGCCCGACGAAGGCCTCGAGCGCCTTTCCGGTCACGGGGCCGCGAGTCGAGCCGAGCAGGGACCAGTCGAAGATGTCGTCCTTCTCGACCTGCCAGGCGACCGATTCCAGTTCGAACGAGTCGCGAACGTCGGCATAGATCGCCCCGATGAGGCTCCCGGCGCTCGCGCCGACGATCATGTCGACCGGGATCCTCTCCTGCTCGAGCACGCGGATCACGCCGACGTGGGCGAACCCCCGGGCGCCGCCGCCGCCCAGGACCAGCGCGATCTTCACGGGGCGGAGCTGCGGAGGGGGAGGAGACGTGGGGACCGCCAGAGGACCCCGGCGGCCCGCGCATCCGGCGGCGATCCCGGCGAGGAGGGCCGCGGTGGCGAGGCGGGCGAGGGGACGGCGGACTCCCGCGTGGGCTCGGCCCATGTCGCATCCTCCGTGCGTGGCGGCCTCCTGCTGGAGAGGCCAAGCGCCACTCCTCTACAATAGCGGGCCGGCCCCGCGCTGTCAGGTCCCGCGCGGCCGGGGAAGGATCCCTTTCCGCATGATCCGACTCGACAGGATTCGCCGCCAGTTCGGCGCCCGGGTTCTCTTCGAAGGGCTCTCGTGGATGATTCCGCGGGGGGCGCGCCTCGGCTTCGTCGGCCCCAACGGCGCCGGCAAGACCACCATCCTCCGCATCCTCGCCGGCCTCGACGCGCCGGACGCCGGGGACGTGAGCGGCCCGTCCGCGCTCCGAGTCGGCTACCTGCCTCAGGAAGTGGAGACCGTCGCGGAGGGGAGCGTGCTCTCGGTGGTCCTCGACGGGTTCGGCGAGCTCCGGCGCCTCGAGGAGGACCTCGAGCGGCTCGAGCGCCGCATGGCGGACCTCGAGCAGGGTCATCCCGAATGGGAAGCGATCGCCGCGGCTTACGGCGCCGCGCGGCATCGATTCGAGGGGCTCGGCGGCGACCGGGTCGAGGCGCGCGCCAAGGCGATCCTGACCGGCCTCGGCGTTCCCGAGGAACGCGTCCACGGAGCGCTCTCCGATCTCTCCGGCGGTTGGCGGATGCGGGTGGTGCTGGCACGGCTCCTTCTCGGCTCGCCGGACCTTCTGCTCCTCGACGAGCCGACGAACCACCTCGACCTCGAGGCGATCGGATGGCTCGAGGAGTTCCTCGAGTCGTTCGAGGGGGCGTTCGTCGTGGTCTCCCACGACCGTTACTTCCTCAACCGGATGGTGGGGGGGATCGTGGAGCTGGACCGCGGTCGTCTCACCGTGTACCCGGGGAACTACGACGACTACCTGGCCGAGCGCGACGCGCGGGAAGCGGCGGTCGAGGAGGCGGCGCGGCAGCAGGCCCGGGAGATCGCGCGGGTGGAGCGGTTCGTCGAGCGCTTCCGCTACAAGGCGACGAAGGCACGGCAGGTCCAGTCCCGGCTCCGCGCCCTCGAGAAGGTCGAACGGATCGAGGCGCCGAGCCGGATGCGGGGGATCCGGTTCGACTTCCCGCCGGCCCCCCGGTCCGGGGACGACGTGGTCCGCGGCGAGCGGTTCTCGAAGGCGTTCGGCGACATCGTCGTCTACCGCGAGGCCGATCTCCTGCTGCGCCGCCGCGACCGGGTGGCCCTCGTGGGGCCCAACGGCGCGGGCAAGTCCACGCTGCTCAAGCTCCTCGC
>JBGQAU010000092.1:0-10699 GCA_041494445.1 Acidobacteriota bacterium
CGTTCAGAAAATCGCGTTGCTTTCCACAATCGGGGCGTGCTATTTCAAAGTAGAAAGCGTATGAGGAACCGTAGTTTCATGACCAAACATATTTTCGTGACCGGCGGGGTGGTCAGTTCGCTTGGAAAGGGATTGACCAGCGCCTCGATCGGCATGTTGCTGGAGCAACGCGGGCTCTCGGTCCGCATGCAAAAGCTCGATCCGTACATCAACGTCGATCCGGGCACGATGAGCCCGTTCCAGCACGGCGAGGTCTTCGTCACCGACGACGGCACCGAGACGGACCTCGACCTGGGGCATTACGAGCGATTCACCTCCATGGTCGCCAACCGGAACAACAACTTCACCACCGGGAAGATCTACGCGAAAGTCATCGAGAAGGAGCGGCGGGGCGACTACCTCGGCGCGACCGTGCAGGTGATCCCGCACATCACCGACGAGATCAAGGAATCCATCCTGACCGTCTCCGAGGGGCACGAAATCCAGCTGGTGGAGATCGGCGGAACCGTGGGCGACATCGAGTCGCTCCCGTTCCTCGAGGCGATCCGGCAGTTCCGGCTCGACGTGGGGCGCAACAACGCGGCCTTCGTCCACCTCACGCTGGTCCCGTGGATCGCCGCGTCGGGCGAGCTGAAGACGAAGCCGACCCAGCATTCCGTAAAGGAACTCCGCGCGATCGGGATCCAGCCCGACCTGCTCCTCTGCCGCTGCGACCGGCCGGTCCCCGCGGAGCTCAAGCGGAAGATCGCCCTGTTCTGCAACGTTTCCGAGGACGCGGTGATCACCGCGCGGGACGTGGAGTCGATCTACGAGGTGCCGCTCACGCTGTCGGGCGAAGGGATCGACGAGATCATCATGAAGTTGCTGGACCTCCCCTACCGCCCGCGGAACCTGAAGGCATGGGAGGACCTCGTGGACCGGATCCGGCACCCGTCCGACGAGGTGACCATCGGCATCGTAGGCAAGTACGTCGCTTACGAGGACTCGTACAAGTCCCTGAACGAGGCGCTGCTCCACGGCGGGGTCGCCTCGAACCTCAGGGTGCGGCTCCGGTGGATCGAGGCCGAGGACATGCTCGACGGGAAGCTCGAGTCGGAGCTCGCGCAGGTGGACGGGATTCTCGTGCCCGGAGGGTTCGGGGTCCGCGGCGTCGCCGGGATGGTCGAGGCGATCCGCTACGCGCGCGAGCGGAAGGTCCCCTTCTTCGGGATCTGCCTCGGGCTCCAGTGCGCGATCATCGAGTGCGCCCGGAACCAGTGCGGCCTCGAGGGAGCGGACTCCACCGAGTTCAACGAGGGGACTCCGCACCGGGTCATCTACAAGCTCCGCGACCTCCTCGGCGTCGAAGAGATGGGCGGGACCATGCGGCTCGGGTCGTATCCCGCGGAACTCGCCGAGGGCTCCTTCGCCCGCGCGGCTTACGGTGCCGCGCGAATCGGCGAGCGGCACCGCCACCGCTACGAGGTCAATCAGGACTACGTGCCGCGGCTCACCGCCGCGGGCCTTCGGGTGACCGGCCGATCTCCCGACGGGAAGTTCGTCGAGATCGTCGAGTACGCGGACCACCCGTGGTTCCTGGCCTGCCAGTTCCACCCCGAGTACAAGTCTCGGCCGCTCGACTGTCACCCGCTCTTCCGCGAGTTCATCGCGGCGTCGTACCGCCACCGCCGGGCCCGCCGCGGCGCGACGACGGCGGCGGCGGTCTCTTCCGGCGAGGCCGGCCGCTGAGCGCGCCTCGGCTGCCGGGCCCCTGGACCCGAGAGCGTCGGACGGCCGCCGCGTCCGCGGTGGCTCTTTCGGTGCTCGTCCTGGCGTGCGGGCCCCGCGGCGGAGGGGGGCCGGCCGCGGGCCCGCCATCCTCACCCGAGGCGGCGGCGGTGGAGTTGTTCGCGCTCGCGCAAGCCCCGGTTTCCACGCAAGACCGGGAATCGGGGGTGCTGGCCGCCGGAGAGGAAGGTTGGGATCGACCCGGCCTCGTTTCCGCGCTTCGCGCCCTCCGTCCCGCGGAGTCTCCCCGAGTGATCGCGGTCGAGCCTCTGTCCGTCGCCGGGAGAACCGCGGTGGACATCGAGGCGCAGCTCCCGGGCGGCGGGACGCTTCGCTGCTCGGTCCAAGCCGTCCGCCTCCCCGACGGGACCTGGCGCGTGGCGTGGTTCGAGACGCCGTCCGGCTCGTGGCCCCGGCACCGGGCCGGACCGGGCGACGGGCTCACCTCCTCGTCCCCGCCCCGTTGATCCCGAGCACCTGGGCTATCATGCCGCAGCGGGGAGGTGGAGCCGTGGCTCGAGAGACCGCGCGCCGCGTCCTGGAGGTCGAGGCGAAGGCCGTCGCCGACCTGGCCGAACGTCTCGACGAGAGCTTCGACCGGGCGGTGACCATGCTGGTGGCGTGCCGGGGGAGGGTCGTCGTCACCGGCATGGGCAAGTCCGGGATCATCGCGCAGAAGATCGCCGCGACCCTGGCGTCCACCGGCACTCCGGCCTATTTCATGCACCCCGCGGAGGCGATTCACGGCGACCTGGGGATGATCGTCGCCGGCGACCTGGTGCTCGCCGTGTCGAACTCCGGCGAGACGGAGGAGATCGTCCGGCTGCTCGAGATCCTCAGAAGGCTGGGCGCCTCGCTCGTCGCCCTCTGCGGCGAGCCGCGCTCGACGCTCGCCCGGCACGCCGACGTTTACCTGGACGTGGGCGTCCACCGGGAGGCGGGAAGCCTCGAGATCGTCCCCACGGCCTCCACGACCGCCGCTCTCGCCATGGGGGACGCGCTGGCCGTGGCGTGCTACGAGGCGCGGGGATTCTCCCTCAGGGACTTCGCGCGATTCCACCCCGGCGGCCGGCTGGGCCGGAAGGTCCTGACGGCTGCGGAGCTGATGCACGCGGGAGCCGAGATTCCCGCCGTCCGCGAGTCCTCGCCGATGCCCGAGACGATCCGCGTGATGTCCGAGAAGAAGCTCGGGATGACCTGCGTCCTGGACGACGACGGGCGGCTCGTCGGGATCGTGACCGACGGCGACCTGAGGCGCTTCATGCTCCGGTCGGAGCGCCCCCTTCGGGCGACCGCGGGCGAGGCGATGACACGGTCGCCCGTGACGCTGGACCCCGACGGCCTGGCCACGGCGGCGCTCCGCGTCATGGAAGAGCGAAAGATCACGTCGCTTCCGATCGTGGACGCCTCGCGGCGCGTGCTCGGCGTCATCCACCTCCACGACCTGTGGAGAACGCAACTCTTCTGAGGTCGGCGAGGAGGCCGGCGGCGCCATGAAGGACGTTCCCCGCGAGATCCTCGAGAGGGCGGCGAGAGTTCGCCTCGTCCTCCTCGACGTGGACGGTGTGCTGACCGACGGAAGGCTCCTGCAGTTCTCCGACGGGACCGAGGGGCGGGCGTTCCACGTTCGGGACGGGTACGGGATCAAGATGGGGCAGCGGCTCGGCCTCGAGTTCGGCATCCTCTCCGGGCGAGCGTCGAAGGTGGTGGAGGCGCGGGCTCGAGAGCTCGGCATCACCGAGACGCACGTCGGCGTGCTCGAAAAGGAGGCGTGCTACCTGGAAATTTCGAAGCGTCTCGACCTTTCCGACGAAAGGGTATGCTACATGGGTGACGACCTGGTGGACGTGCCCGTGCTTCGCCGGGTGGGTCTCGGCGTCGCCCCGGCCGGCGCGTCCGAGGAGGCGACGATCGCGGCGCACTGGGTCACCGGGCGGGCCGGGGGAGAGGGCGCCGTTCGGGAGCTGATCACCCTGATCCTCAAGGCCCAGGGAAAGTGGGAAGGGGTTTCCGGGACCTATTTCAAGACGCGCTGAGGCGGACATGCGGCTGATCGTGATCCTGTTGACCCTCCTCCTCTTCGTCAACCTCCTGGGGTTCGTGCTCACCAACCTCGAGACCCGGGTCGACGTGACCGTCTGGAAGAGCCAGAACCACGACGTCCCCCTGTTCGCCGTCGTCATTCTCTCGGTCCTTGCCGGGATCGTCTACGCGGGAGGGATCGCCGTGGCGGAGGGGGCGAACCTAAGGCTCGCGAACCACCGGCTGCGGCGGGAGATCCAGAAGCTCGAGACCGAGCTGAACTACCTCCGCACGCAGCCCCCCGGCGCGCCCCGCGCCGAGCCCGACGCGATCCATGAGCCCCATCGCCCGGAACGGTCGGCGGCCGCGGAGGAGAACGACGAGCCGGGAACATCGCCCGCCAGCGCGCCGGTCTACGACGCCGATGGCGCCTGGGAGGATGATCGAGGCGACGATACCTATTCCGGCGGCCGCGCGGTGTAGCCGCGCGGCTCAGGACGACCGGCGGATTTCCGAGAGCTGGTCGTGAAGCGCCTTGACGCGCCCTTCATCGATTTGCGGCCTCAGCATCTCGAACTCGCGGTCGAGCAGCCCTTGGAGACCGGGCCACGGCTCGCCCACGCGCCGCTCGCGCAGGATCTTCTTGAGTCCCTCGGGGTCCCAACTGCCGTCGGGCAGGAGACGGCTCTCAGCGAACAGCTCGCCGTGGTCCTCATCCAGCCGGCCGCGGCAGGCGTGGATGAAGTTCGCCGTACCGGCGCCCACCTCGGAGCGGATCGCGCGGTAGAGCAGACGATGGAGCCGGTTGAACCGGAGGATCGCTCGGTCGAGCTCCACGATCGGGCCGGCGGGATCCGGCGCCGTTTGGGAGACCTCATCGGGAGCGACCGCGAGGGTCGCGGGGTCGGCCGGCTCGGATTCCGAGCAGGATGCTTCGCGTCCCGGCTCCTGCGGTTCGGAAGGAGGCTCGGTCGGCGCCACCGCCTCCTCCGCGACGGAGCCGATCGCCCTGGCGACCTCCTCCGCCGGGATCGCGTTTGTCTGCTCGGCTGGCGGGCCCTCGGGCGCCGGCGTTTCCTCGCCGGGGACGTCGGCCTCTCTCCGCCCGGGTTCGTCGGCCAACTCGAACGACGGTTCGGGCTCTCCGGACGGCGCGGCCACGGGCTCCTGCGGCTCCGGCACGGGTTTGCCGATTTCGAAGTCTCTTCCGCCGGCCGCGTCCTCCGAGCCGGACCCCGCGACGGGGGCGTCCGTACCGGCTCCCGGCTCGGCCAGCTCGAACTCGTGCTCGTCCCGGGCCGGGGGGGAAAGTCCCAAGGCCGCCTCGACCTCGCCCCGGGAAATGACCGCCGTGGAATCGCCGGAGGCCGGCTCCATCGGAGCCGGCGGAGTCTCCTCCCGCGGCGGCGCGCCGAACGGTTCCGCGGTAAGGCGCCAAATCTCGGAAACGAACTCCGCGGGACCCTCCTGCTGCGGCGCGACCGGTATCGACTCGGGCTCCGCCGTTCGCGCTTCCTCGGGAGCACCGGGGAACCGCGGCTCGTCGGCCGGCACCGCCGCGAGATCCGAGGCCGGCTCGGTCTCGGACGGGCGATCCACGGGACCGGGCTCTCGAGCGAGTTCCGATGCCTCGGAGGCAGGAACCTCCCGCACCGCGCCGAGGAGGCGTAGCGCCCAAACGATCTGGCAGACCCGGAAGTCGGGGAGCGACACCCGACGGCAGATCTCGATCGCGGCCTTCGGTGCGCCCAGGCAGGACACCACCTCCCACTCGTCCGCGCCGACCTTCATTCGGTCGAGGACGTGGAGGTAATCCGGGGTCAGGGCGAGAAGGGTCTTGGAGGAGCCCCCGCAGCCCGCGCGCACTCTCGACCACGAGGCTACCCGCCGAATCCCCTCGGAGACCAGGTCCTCGATGCTCATCTCCAGGACGATGTCCTCGACGGTGGGAAGCTTGCCCGGCACGAAGGTGAATTCCCCGTCCTCCCAGCGGAACGTATCGCAGGCGACCTCGGTGAGCTGCTCTCTTACCATCTCGCGCAGGTCGTGCTCGTCCAGCACGCCCATCTCGAGCAGGATGGTGCCTACCCTCTTGTTGCTGAGGAGCCGCCGCGCGGTCTCCTCGCGGTCCTGGATCGAGATCACCCCACGCCGCAGAAGGTGGGCGACCAGACCGTCGTCGATGCTGTTGCTGGTGGCGAAGACGCAGCGCCCCTCGCGGAGATGGAAGGTCCGCTCCAACGATCCTCGCGTCGCGTAGAGCACGCCGGTCTCGCTGGCGCGGCACAGTTTCACGAGCACGTCGACGATCCCCTCGGGACCGAGCCGTCCTTCCAGCGATGCGCCGGCCGACGTCGCTTCCTCCGCCCCGTCCGCCTCGGTCACCAGGCCGAGCACGCGGAACGCCCAGAGCGCCTGATGGACCTCGAAGTTCGAGGCGTAGATCTCGCGGCAGAGAGCTTCGATGGACGCGCTCCCGCGCTGGAGCCGCTTTAGGACCAGCCGCTCGCCGTCGGTGAGCGCCAGCCCTTCCACGACCTCGGCCGTGCCGGGGGCGAGCGCGAAACGCTGCCGCGGCCCGCCGACGCTCCGCCGGATCCGGGTGAACGACCGGATCCGCCGAATCCCCTGCAGAAGGATCTCTCCGGTCATCATGCCCAGCGTGACGACTTCCTGAGTGGGCAGCGGCCCCTCGTCGAACCGGTAGGAGCCCTCCTCCCAGGTGAACGGCTCCAGGACGATCTCGCGGACCTGCGCGATGACTCCGCGGACGAGGTCCTCCGGACGGAGGTGCCCCATCTCGACCAGCAGCGTCCCCAGTCGCTTCCCGAGGCAGAGCTTGGAGACCGCGTCCTCGAACTGTTCGAGGTCGATGATACCTTCACGAAGCAGCATCTCCCCAAGCCGGTCGTTCGGATCGCTCGATGCGGCGAAAACGATGCGGCCGTTCTGGAAGAAGACTCTCTTGGCGACGCCGCGGCGGCTCAGGTGGAGCACCCCGGTTCCCCGCCTCCGGCACAGCAGCCACATGAGGTCGGGGACGCTCATCCCCTCGAGGCGCCCGGCCACAAGGCCGACGGAATCCTCCGGCAGGCTGGTCTCTTGCATGTCTCTCGCCCCGTAATCAAGCGGCCGCGCCAGCGCGGCGGATTCTCGGTTGCCCTGGGTGCCCCCCGCCGCCGGCCGTCCCGGGACGGGAAGCTCCCTGGTTTAACTTAGTCCGAGGCGCATCCGCGTCAAGTACATGATGCTTAACACCTTACCGTAGCACCGACGGGCCTGCGGCGCGGCGCCTTAGACTGCCGCGTTTTCAAGACCTTCCGGCTTTTGGCGGAGTCGCCTCCTCGACGAGCATGACGGGGATGCCGTCGCGGACGGGGTAGACGCGGCCGCAATTCTCGCACTCGACTCCTTGCTCCGGAGGGCCCGTGTGGACCCTCCCGCGACAGGCGGGGCAAACAAGGATCGCGAGCAATCTCCCGTCGATCGGCATCGATTCTCCGCACGGCAAGGCATCGCCGCCGGCCGGATCTTACACTGATGCGGGGCCCCCATAGGAGCACGCGGAGAGATCGAGATCTCGACCCGTCGGATATACTCGCGGCGTGAAGCCCCTGCCCGAAACGCTGGCCCGGCGGTTCCTCGGCCACGGCGAGGGGTTGACCGTTCTCGCGTTCCGAATGGGGGCTCTCGGGGACATCCTCAGGACGCTTCCGCCGGTACGCCTCGTGAGATTTGCCCTCCCCGAGGCGAAGATCCACTGGGTGGCGGATGACCGTTGGGTCGAGGTCCTAAGGGATCACCCCGACCTGGACCGGTGCTTTGCCGTACCCCGGCGCGAGTGGTCGCGGCTCGCGCGGTCGCCGCTCCTCTGGCCGGCGCTCGTCGTTTCCGTTGCGCGCTTCGCCCGCGAGTTGCGAGCCGCGACTCCCGACCTGGTCCTCGACTTCCACGGAAACCTCCGAAGCGGCTTCCTGGGCCGGCTGTCGGGCGCTCCGGTCCGCCTGGGATACTCGGGGCCGCAGCAGAAGGAAGGAAACCGCTTCTTCACCACGCACCGCGTTCCCGCGGGGCCGCAACGCATGCCGCGGATGGAGCGGAATCTGGCGCTGGTGCGAACGCTCGGCATCCCGGCGGAACCGCTGCCGGGCGGCGGTCTCCCCTTCTCGGTCCCGTGCCTCAAAGCCGGGCGCGATCTCGTCGCCGGCCGGATCGGCCGCGGGCGCCCGTACGCGGTGATCGTGCCCGGGGCGAGCGCGAAGCAGGCCTACAAGAAGCCGCCGGCCGGGCTTCTGGCCGCGGCGGCCGGCGCCCTTCGCTCGCGAGGGATCGTCCCGCTGGTGGTCCACGGCCCGGCGGAGGAGGCGGACGCGATCCACGCGGTCCGGGCTTCTGCCGGCGCGGCGGCGCTCGCGCCCCCCACCGACCTGCGAATGCTGGCGGCGGTGGTCCGGCGCGCGCGGCTCCTGGTCGCCGGCGACACCGGTCCACTCCACCTCGCCTGCGCCGTCGGCTGCCCCGTCGTCGCGATCTACGGCCCGACCGATCCGCAGGTCAACGCGCCTTGGGGCGTTCCGCACGCGGCCGTGTTTCCTCCCGGGCGTGCCTACACCGGGGTCAAGCGAGCGGACCGGGAGGCGGGAGGGTTCGAAGGGGTGACGCCGGAGGCGGTGGCGGATGCCGTCCGCGACGTGCTCGACCGGGCGGGTCGGAGACAACCCCCGTGATCCCGTCGTGGAAGAGGGGGCTGTGGCTGACCGCGTTCGCGGTCGCCATGGGGATCCTCGAGGCCGTGGTCGTGGTGTACCTCCGCGAGCTTTACTATCCCGGCGGGTTCCGGTTCCCCATCGTCCGCATGCCGGACCGCGTCGCGCTCGCGGAGGTCGTTCGCGAGGCGACGACGATCGTCATCCTCCTCGCGGCGGCCGCACTCGCGAAGCGCCACCGCGCGGACGGGTTCTTCGTCTTCGCGTTCCTCTTCGGCGTGTGGGACCTCGCTTACTACGGGGGGCTTCTCTGCTTCCTCGGCTGGCCCGAGTCGCTCGGCACCTGGGACATCCTCTTCCTGATCCCGGTCCCCTGGCTGGCGCCGGTGCTCTTTCCGATCGTGGTCTCGCTCCTGCTCGTCGCCGGCTTCGTGGCTCACGAGGCCGCGGAGGCCTCGGGACGTTCGATCGCTCC
The DNA here is from genome assembly GCA_041494445.1 of Acidobacteriota bacterium. Lineage (GTDB taxonomy): Bacteria > Acidobacteriota > Polarisedimenticolia > Polarisedimenticolales > JAIQFR01 > JAIQFR01. The sequence goes on from JBGQAU010000092.1 coordinate 8,971, forward strand.
ATCCCGGGTCGGCTGGCTGGTTGCCGTCCTCGGCGCGTCGGGGGTCGTGATGTCGTTCTGCTGGAGGTCTCGCGACGTTCTCGACGGCAGGGTTCCCCGGGACTTCCCCGCGGCGCTGTTCTGGCTGTCGCTCGCGACGGCGGCGGCGCCTTTTGTCCGCGCCTCTCTCGCCGCCTTCGCGGGGCCCCGGTTCCCGACGACCGCGCCGCGCCGCTGAGGCCCTTCGCTGTCCCTATCCTCTCCACCCGAGCCGGTGGAGCGCGAGCGAGGCGCGCGCGACACAACTCCCCGCGTCGAGGGCCCTCGCGAGCGCGGGGTCGCCCTCCGCGTAGGCCTCGATCCACAGCCGTCCGCGGGGTCCCGGGAGCGGTCCTCCCTCGCCGAAACACTTCAGGTACGAGCGCTCCATCCGTAGAAGCGCCGCGCGCCGCCTCCTCACCCCCAGCGGGCCGTCGAGGAGGCGCGCGCGGTCCAGGTCCACGACGTGCGCCTCGGGAGCGCCGCCTGCGCCGGCCCGGAGGAGGAGGTTGCCCAGGTTGAGGTCGCGGTGCTCCACCCCCGCGTCGTGCATGCGCCGCACCGCTCGGAGCACCTCCGCGATCTCGGCCTGACCCGGCGGCCGGGGGCCCGACAGCCGTGTCAGAAGGTCCTCCGCCCCGGTGATCTCGTCCGCGGCGAGCCACGCGCGGTACAGCCGGAGCGGTCCCTTCTCGATCAGCATCGCGGCGGGAGCGGCGGTGAGCACGCCGCGCCGCGCGGCCTCGATCGGCACGGAGAGGTTGCGGAGGAGTCGCGCGGCCCCCGCGAAGCGGTCCCGCCAGAGCCGCGCCGTCCATCCCCCGCGCCGCATTCTTTTCACGAACAGGCGGACGCCGCCCGGCAGGACGAGTCGGCCGCCTGCGCCTCGGCCGGGCGCGGAAGACCCCGCGCCGAAGGCGGCTTCCCACGCCCCGGGCTCGGCGAGGCCGGCCGCGAGGACGCGATCGAGAAGGTCTTGACGCGCGAGGAGAACCCGTCGCCCCAGCCCTCTCGCGAGGAACCCCCGAGGCGCGACGCTTCCGATCGACCGCACGGCGATCAGGGCTTCCGCGGCCGTCCCGTGAACCAGATGACGAGCACGCCCAGGAGGTACAGCGCCACCATCGGCAGCGCGAAGACGCTCATCGTGAGCATGTCGCCCGTCGGGGTGATGATCGCGGAGACGACGAAGCAGACGACGATGGCCAGGCGGAGGTGGCGGAGCAGGAACCGCGGCGTCACGACGCCGATCCGGCCCAGGAAGAACAGGACGATGGGCAGCTCGAACACGAGCCCCATGCCGAGAAGCATCCAGGCTTCGAACTCGAACGCCGATTCGAGGGTGAGCGACGCCTTGAAGCCGGAGCCGAGCTGGATCAGCCATCTCGCCGCGATCGGCGTGGCGACGTAGTAGCCGAAGAGGCCGCCGAGGACGAGGAACAGGGTGCCGAACGTGAGGAAGGCGACGCCGATCAACCGCTCGTGCCGGTAGAGGCCCGGGGCGACGAATCCCCAGAGCTGGTGCAGCATGTAGGGCGCGGCTATGAAGAGAGCGGCGACCGCCGACGCCTTCATGTACACCATGAACGGCTCCGTCAGGCGAAGGAACACGATGTCGCCGCCGGCGAACAGGTGCCGCTTGATCGGCCGCAGCAGGAACTCGACGATGGTCGGGCTCGCGTACCAGCAGACCGAGAGCACGGCGACGTAG
>JBGQAU010000015.1:0-43586 GCA_041494445.1 Acidobacteriota bacterium
CGCCCCCTCGAGGCGAGCGGACAGCCCCTCGACCTCCACCGAGGTGCACGCGTCCGCCGCGTGGATCTCCTCGGCCTCGGGCGCGAACACCACGTCCACCCCCTCGCGGGCGCAGCGATCGGCGTCGCGCGCGAGGTCCCTCGGGTAACTGGCGTAGTCCTCGCCAGGCCCGAATTGCGTCGGGTTGACGAAGATGGAGACGACGGTCAGGTCCGACATCTCCTTCACCCGCCGGATGAGGCTCGCGTGTCCGTCGTGCAGGTAGCCCATCGTCGGCACGAACCCGATCCGCCTCCCCTTGGCCCGGGCCTGCCGGGACATCTCCTTCATCGAGTGGACACGGCGGACGATATCCATGCTTCCCTCGCTGGCGGGCGCTTCGTATCAGGCGTAGGTCTCGGCGTCCGACGGGTAGGCTCCGCGGCGCACGTCCTCGGCCCACCGCCGGATCGCCTCGACCTCCACCTCGTGGACGCCGGCGTAGCGGCGGACGAACTTCGGCACGGGACCGGGCAGCATCCCGAGGAGGTCGTGGATCACGAGGACCTGCCCGTCGCAACGCCGTCCGGCGCCGATGCCGATAGTGGGAATGCGGACTTCGTCGGTCACCCTGGCGGCAAGGCCGGCCGGGATCCCCTCGAGCACCAGCGAGAACGCGCCCGCCTCGGCCAGCGCCCGCGCGTCCTCGATGAGCGCCAGAGCCTCCGCCTCCTCCCTGGCCTGGACCTTGTAGCCGCCGAATCGGAGAACCGACTGCGGCGTGAGGCCGAGATGCCCCATCACCGGGATCTCCGCGTCCAGGATGGCCCTGACCACCGGCAACCGCCGGCGCCCTCCCTCGATCTTCACCGCGTCCGCGCCGGCCTCCCGCACGAAGCGGGCGGCGTTCCGCACCGCCTCCTCCGCTCCCAGGTGGAACGACAGCCACGGCATGTCCGCCACCAGCAGCGCGCGCTGCCGAACCCGGCCCACGGCCCGGGCATGGTGCAGCATCTCGTCCATCGTGACCTTGAGCGTGGTGTCGTACCCCAGCACGACCATGCCCAGGGAGTCGCCGACGAGGAGGCAGTCCACGCCTGCCTCCTCCGCGGCGAGCGTCGAGGGGGCGTCGTAGGCCGTCAGCACGACGAGGGGGCTCCCCTTCCCCTTCCGGGCCGTGAAGGCGGGCACGGTCACACGGGCGATTCGGGACTCGGCGGGGCTCACGCGGCCTCCCGTTCTCCCCGCCGCCATGGCGGGCGGTCGGGGGAATCTCAGGGCGCGGAGCCGAGGGGCCGGTAGTACTGCACCCCCCGGTCCATCTTGCGGATCTGCTCGATCAGCTCGTCCAGATGCTCCTCATGGTGAACGAAGTCGATCTCGGTGGTGTCGATGACCAGGAGCGGGGTTTGAGTGTAGTGGAAGAAGAAGTAGTTGTACGCCTTGTTGACCTCGTTCACGTACGCCTCGCTGATCTCGGCCTCGTAGTCGCGGCGGCGTCGCTTGATCCGCTCCACGAGGCGCGCGGTCTCGGCCTGGAGGAAGATCACGAGGTCGGGCTTCGGCACCTGGGGCTCGAGCATCGCGTAGAGCTTGTCGTAGATCAGCAACTCGCTGTCGTCGAGGTTCAGGTAGGCGAAGATCTTGTCCTTCGGAAAGATGTAATCGCAGAGCGACACTTGGTGGAAGAGGTCCCTCTGGCCCAGCTCCATCAGCTGCCGGTACCGGGACAGCAGGAAGAAGAGCTGCGCCTGGAACGCGGCCCCCTGCTTGTCCTGGTAGAAGTCCCGAAGGAACGGGTTGTCGATCTTCTCGAGGAGCTTCTGCGCTTCGGTTTTCCTGGCGAGAAGCTCGACGAACGAGGTCTTTCCGACGCCGATGGGGCCTTCGACCGCGATCGACCTGAACTTCATGATGCTCCTGCAGAGGGGGCGTGATTATACGGGGCGCGCTCCCGGCAAGGCAAGCGTTCCCACCTTTCGAACGCCGTGGGGATCGGGGAGGGCCGCGAGCTCTTCCTTCACCGTGCGGCCGCTCGCGGGATTGACGAGGCCCGGCGCGATCTCCTCGAGCGGCGCCAGCACGAACCGCCGCTCCCACATCCGCGGGTGCGGCAGGAAGAGCCCCGCCTCCTCGCGCCGGTGGTCGCCCAACAGGAGGAGGTCGAGGTCGAGCACTCTCGGGGCGTTCCTCACGGTCCGCACGCGGCCCGCCTCGGCCTCGACGTCGAGGAGCCGCTCGAGCACCTCCTCCGGGGACATCGGCGTTCCGATGCGGACGACCATGTTCAGGAACCGCGCCGGATCCTCGGTCCCCACGGCCTCCGTCTCCCACACGGAGGAGAGCGCCTCAGGGCGAAGCCCGCGCCGGGCCATGCCCGCGACCCCGGCGCGCAGGTGGACCTCGCGGTCGCCGAGGTTGCTGCCGAGACCGACGTAACCGTCCGCCCTCACGGGAGCATTGTAGCCGGTGGGACGGGGACCGCCCGAGTCGTCCCCGGGGCCGACGCGGGCGCAATGCAGTTGAATCCCGCGGACCCGCCCGCTATCATGCGTCGAATCGCATTGCGCGAGGCGCGTTGGCGCCCCGCTGCCCCGGTTCGGGGCTCGGCTCGCGTCCGGCACCGAGGAGAACACCGTCATGCCGACCAAGAAGAAGGCTCCGGTTTCCAAGGTTCCCGCGCCCGCGAAGGTCGTCAAGCCCGAGGCGGCCGCGAAGGCAAGGAAGATCCCCCCGAAACCGAGGCACACCGAGGCGTACGAGGACTCGCTCCGGGAGTTCGCCGCGGCGATCGACCTCCTGCGACAGGGAAACTACGCCAAGGCCCTGGGGATGCTCGAGGTGGTCCGGAAAGGGAATTCGGACGAGCCGGTCTTGGCCGCGCGGGCGAAGACCTACGCGACGATCTGCGCACGCAAGCTCGCGCCTCCCCAGCGCGATCCCGAGAGCGCCGACGAGTTCTACTTCGCCGGAGTGGTGAGCGCCAACGACGGCCGGCTGCCACAGGCGATCGCGTTCCTCGACCGGGCCGCACAGCTCGACCCGTCCTCGGCGAGCTACCTCTATGCCCGTGCCGCCGCGCGCGCCCTCTCCGGCCAGGCGGAAGCGGCCGCTTCCGACCTCCGCCACGCGGTGGCGCTCGACCCGCGCTGCCGTTTCCAGGCCGCCAACGACCCCGATTTCGACAAGGTGCGGGACGAGGCCGTCTTCATCGACGTCATCGAGCCCACTCCCGACGACAAATGAGCCGCGGAGCGTCCGGGGCCTCCCCGATCGTCCTCGTCCTGGCCGCCGGCCTGGGAAAGCGGATGCGTTCCGGGCGCATCAAGCTCCTGCACGCCGTCGCGGGGCGGCCGATGGTGGCGCACGTGCTCGCGGCGGCGCGCGCGATCGGACCTTCGCGGCTGATCACGGTGATCGGCCACCAGGCGGATGAGGTGCGCGAGGCGGTGTCCGAGCTGTGCACCGACTTCGTTCTCCAGGCGGAGCAGAGGGGCACCGGGCACGCCGTGCTCCGGGCCGCTCCGCTCCTGAAGGGCGCGCGGGATTCTTCCCTCCTGATCCTCAACGGCGACCTGCCGACGCTCCGTCCCGCGACGCTGCGCGCCCTCCTCGCGCGCCATCGTCGCTCCGGCGCCGCGCTCACGCTGGTCACAGCGGAGGTCGGGGACCCGCGCGGCTACGGTCGCGTGGTCCGGGACCCCGCGGGCCGGGTGCTGAGGATCGTCGAGGACCGCGACGCGACCCCGGCGGTGCGGGCGATTCGGGAGATCAACTGCGGGATCTACTGCGCCGACGGGAGGAAGCTGCTGTCCGTGCTGCGATCGCTCAAGCCCTCGAACGCCCAGCGAGAGGTCTACCTGACGGACGCCGTCCACAGGTTGCTGGCCCGGGGCGAGAAGGTCGTCGCCGCCCGCCACGACGACGCCGAGGAGGTGCTCGGCGTCAACACCCGGGCGGAGCTCTCGCGGGCCGGGCTGACCCTCTATGCACGCAAGGCGGAAGCGCTCCAGGCGTCCGGGGTCACCCTGCTCGATCCCTCGAGGACGTGGGTGGACCCGCGGGCGCGGGTGGGCCGCGACACGGTGATCTACCCCGGCGTCATCGTCGAGGGCCCGTCGGTGATCGGCGAGGAGTGCATCGTCCGCTCCGGATGCCGGCTCGTGGACGTGGTCCTCGGCCGCGGCGTCGAGATCAAGGACCTCTCTGTCATCGAGGAGAGCAGGCTCCGGGACGGCGCGTCCGCGGGGCCGTTCGCGCACCTGAGGCCCGGCGCGATCCTCGAGCCCGGCGCCAAGGTCGGGAACTTCGTCGAGGTGAAGAAGTCGCGCCTCGGGCGCGGCACCAAGGCCCTGCACCTCACTTACCTGGGGGACGCGACCGTCGGAGCGGGCTGCAACATCGGCGCCGGCACGATCACCTGCAACTACGACGGCACGCGGAAGAACCCCACGACCCTCGGACCCGGCGTCTTCATCGGGAGCGACACCCAGCTGGTCGCTCCGGTCAGGGTGGGCAAGGGGGCGTACGTCGCGGCCGGCACCACGGTGACCGAGAACGTGCCGGCGGGGGCGCTGGCCATCGGTCGCGCCCGCCAGACGAACGTCCTCGGCTGGGTGGAGCGTCGCCGGAAGAAGTCGCGGCAGGCCGGGCGGGGCCGGCGATAGGCGTCGTCAGGGCGCCCCTCCGCGCGAATCGCGGGGCGGCGCTATATTCTCCCTGATCGTTGCGGCTGGGGGTGAATCCATGTGCGGCATCGTCGGCTACATCGGCCCGAAGGACCCGGTCGAGGTCCTGGTGGACGGACTCCGGCGGCTCGAGTACCGCGGGTACGATTCGGCGGGGATCGCGGTCGTGGACGCCGAGGGCGTCCTGTCCATCCGCCGCGCGCCCGGGAAGCTCCGGGACCTCGAGAGGGTGATCGCGGAGCGCCCGGTCCACGGCGTGTACGGCATCGGGCACACCCGCTGGGCGACCCATGGCCGCCCCACCGAGGAGAACGCCCACCCGCACCGTGACTGCACCGGGCGGCTCGTGGTGATCCACAACGGGATCATCGAGAACTACCTCGAGCTCAAGCACGAGCTGACCGCTCTCGGCCACCGGTTCGTCACCGAGACGGACACGGAGATCGTCGCCCACGCCCTCGAGCAGGAGATGAAGGCGTCGGGGGCGGACCTGCCGACCGCTTTCCGCGCGGTGCTCCCCCGACTGCGCGGGATCTACGCGATCGTCGCCATGTCCGCCGACGCGCCTCAGATGCTGGTGGCGGGAAGGCTCGGCCCGCCGCTCGTCGCCGGGATCGGCGCCGGCGAGTACTTCGTCGCTTCCGACATCCCGGCGTTCCTCGCGCACACCAAGGACGTCGTCTTCCTCGACGACAACGAGATGGTGGTGGTCACCCCCGAGGGGCTCCGGTTCTCGAAGTCGGACGGGACGCCCATCGAGAAGGTGCCGACGAGGATCCCCTGGGATCCGATTATGGCCGAGAAAGGCGGATACAAGCACTTCATGCTGAAGGAGATCCACGAGCAGGCGAGGGCCGTGCGGGACACGCTCCTCGGCCGGGTCTCGATGGAGTCCGCGGAGGTCTTCCTCGAAGAGATCGGGATCAAGGACGACGACCTCCGCGCGGCCGAGCGCGCGGTCATCGTGGCGTGCGGGACCTCCTGGCACGCGGGGCTCATCGGAAAGTTCCTGATCGAGCGGTTCGCTCGCCTTCCCGTGACCGTCGACTACGCTTCCGAGTACCGCTACCGCAGCCCCATTCTGAGTCGAAAGGTGCTGCCGATCTTCATCAGCCAGTCCGGCGAGACCGCGGACACCCTGGCGGCGCAGAGGGAGGCGAAGCTACGCGGTGCCCTCACGCTGGCCATCTGCAACGTCCGGGGATCCATGCTGACCCGCGAGGCGTCGGGAACGATCTACACGCACGCCGGTCCCGAGATCGGCGTCGCCTCGACCAAGGCGTTCACGAGCCAGATCGTCGCGCTCGCGCTTCTCGCCTTGAAGATCGGGCGCGCTCGCGGGACCCTCGGCGACGCGGAGGCGGCGGAGTTCGTCCGGCACCTTTTCCACGCGCCGGTGCAGATGGAGCACTTCCTGGGCTCGGGCGAGAGCGTGCTGGAGATCGCGCGCACCTTTCACCAGCACCGGGACTTCCTGTTCCTCGGACGCGGCGTCAACTACCCGATCGCGCTCGAGGGAGCCCTCAAGCTCAAGGAGATCTCGTACATCCACGCCGAGGGATACCCGGCCGGCGAGATGAAGCACGGCCCGATCGCCCTCATCGACGAGTCGATGCCGGTGGTGGCGCTCGCTCCGCACGACCCCGTGTTCGAGAAGATGCTGTCGAACATCGAGGAGGTGAAGGCCCGATCCGGCATCGTGATCGCGGTGACCGACCGCGAGGACCGGGATCTCCAGGAGAAGGCCGACTACACGATCCACGTGCCGGCCACCCACGAGCTGCTCGCTCCCCTCCTGCTGGTCCTTCCGCTCCAGCTCCTCGCGTACCACATCGCCCTCCTCAGGGGTTGCGACGTGGACCAGCCGAGGAACCTGGCCAAGAGCGTGACCGTCGAGTAGGCCGCGCCGCCGGCGCGACGCGCCTGACACCTCCCGGCGCCGTTGCTACAATGGTGGCCGCGCTTGTGGGGGGTCCCCGTGAATCCACCGGAGCCGTTCGTCCAGCGTCCGCGGCCAGCGCGGAGGCGTTCGTCCGCATGAACGCTCTCCTCGACGGCCTCAACCCCGCCCAGATCGAGGCGGTGACCGCAGGCGCGGGACCGATCCTGGTCCTCGCGGGCGCCGGCTCGGGCAAGACCCGCGTCATCACCCACCGGATCGCCTACCTCGTCCTAGAAGTCGGTGTCGACCCCTCGCGGATCGTCGCCGTGACCTTCACGAACAAGGCGGCCGGCGAGATGCGTTCGCGGGTCGAGCGGCTGCTCGGCGCCGCGGCGCTGCCCTCGTGGATCGGCACGTTCCACGCGCTGTGCCTCAGGATCCTCCGCCGCGACGGACGACGGATCGGTCTCGATCCGGGCTTCGTCGTTTACGACGCGGACGACCAGCTCGCGCTGCTGCGACGGATCCTCCGGGAGGAAGCGACGGACGACGGCCCGTCGGCGGCCCGCCCGGTCCTCTCGCGGATCAGCCGGGCGAAGAACGCCCTGGTTTCGCCGGCGGAGATGGCCGACCGCGCGTTCTCGCCCGAAGCGAGGCTTGCCGCGCGCGCGTACGCCCTCTACGAGGAGAGACTGCGGCGCGCCGCCGCCGTGGACTTCGACGACCTCCTCCTGCGAACCCTCGATCTGCTGGGGACGGACGGGGAGACGGCTTCCCGGTACGCCGGGCGCTGCGAGCACTTGCTGGTGGACGAGTACCAGGACACGAACCGGCCGCAATACGGCCTGGTGAACGCCCTCTCGGCGATCCACGGCAACGTCTGCGTCGTCGGGGACGAGGACCAGTCGATCTACCGGTTCCGCGGGGCGGACATCCGGAACATCCTCGACTTCGAGAAGGACCACCCGGGCACCCGGGTCGTCAAACTCGAGGAGAACTACCGCTCCACCGGGACCATTCTCGACGCCGCCGGTGCCGTCGTGGCCAGGAACCGGAGCCGCAAGGGGAAGAGCCTCTGGACCCGGAACGCACGGGGGGAGCCCTTGGAGCTGTTCCACGCGGCGGACGACCGGGCCGAGGCGCGCTGGATCGCCCGGCGGATCGGCGAGCTTCTCCCGGGGCGGGCCCACGAGGATTTCGCGGTCCTCTACCGGACCAACGCGCAGTCGCGGCTGATCGAGGAATGCCTCCGGGCGGACCGCCTCCCTTATCAGGTGGTGGGCTCGGTGCGCTTTTACGAACGCAAGGAGGTGAAGGACCTCTTCGCCTACCTCAAGCTGGCGGCCAACCCCGCGGACGACGTGTCGTTCCGCCGGATCGTGAACACGCCTCCCCGGGGGATCGGGGAAGCGACCTTGAAGATCGTCGAGGACGCCGCGCGAGCGCGCGGTGTTCCGCTCAGGACCGCCGCCGCCCAAGTCCTCGGCGAGGGACTCGCGTCGCCGCGCTCGGCTCGGCCGCTCGGGAGATTCCTCGATCTCGTGGGCGACCTCGGGGAGCAGGCCGCGCGCGAGCCGGCGGTGCTTCTGCTCGAGCGGCTGGTCGCCGACCTCGGCTACGCCGACCACCTGGCGCGCTCGCACCCGGGCGAGGGAGCCGACCGGATGGACAACGTCCGTGCCCTGGTCTCCGCCGCGGCGGAATACCAGGAGGAGACCGGGGAAGGCCTGCTCCAGGGGTTCCTGGACCGGTCGGCGCTGGTCTCGGACGCGGACGAGGTCGGCGCGCGACCGGGAATCACCCTCCTGACCGTTCACTGCGCCAAAGGGCTCGAGTTCCCGGTGGTGTTCCTGGCAGGACTCGAGGAAAACCTCTTTCCGCACGTCCGGTCGCGGGAGTCCGAGGAAGACCTCGAGGAGGAGCGGCGGCTCTGCTACGTGGCGATGACCCGCGCCCGCGAGCGCCTCCTCGTGAGCCGCGCCGAAGTGCGCCGCATCCAAGGCGAGCCGGTCCACGCCGGCCCTTCCCGCTTCCTCTTCGAGATCCCCGCGGAGCTCGTGCGGGAGGCCTTCCCGAGGTCCTGGGACCGCCTCGCGGACGCTCCCCGGGGGGACCCTCGTCGCGGCCACGCGGTCTCCGGGTCCTCCGCCGCGCGCGCCGCGTCACGCGTCCTCTCGCCCGAGCCCGCTTCCTCGCGCCCGTCCGGTCCTCCGCCCGAGGACGGGTTCGGCGTCGGGGCGTTCGTGGCCCATCCGAAGTTCGGGAGCGGGCGGGTCGTGGGGAGGGAGGGAACGGGCAAGGCGCTCAAGCTGACGATCCACTTCGCCGGGCAGGGGTCGAAGAAGATCCTCCCGGCCTACACGACCCTCGAGGTCGTCTCACGCTCCTAGGCGAGGTCGAACCATGAAGGCGACGGAAATCCGCAAGGGCAACATCCTCAAAGTGAACAACGATCCCTACCGCGTGCTCTCGATGCAGCACATCACGCCGGGCAACTGGCGCGGGATGGTCCAGACCAAGCTCCGCAACCTCCGGAGCGGCTCCAGCGCCGAGATTCGGTTCCGCTCGGAGGACGAGGTGGAGAAGATGATGCTGGACACCAAGCAGATGCAGTACCTCTACCACGACCAGCACGGGTACCACTTCATGGACACCGAGACCTACGACCAGGTGGCCCTGGCGGACGACGATCTGGGAGACACCATGTCCTACGTCGTCCCCGACGCGATGATCACGATGGAATGGGTCGAGGGGAAGCCGGTGGGGGTCGATCTCCCCTCCGCCGTGGACCTGAAGGTCGTGGAGACGGCGCCGGGGATCAAGGGAGCCACCGCCTCCGCGCAGCGCAAGCCCGCGACCCTCGAAACCGGCCTCACGGTCCAGGTCCCCTCGTTCATCGAGGAGGGGGAGGTCGTCCGGATCAGCACGCTCGACGGCGGCTATCTCGAGCGCGCGAAGTAGCGCGGGGTCCGGGCCGCCCCCACGATGAGCCTCAGAGCGTGTGGCTCGACCCCGGTTTCACCACCACGGCCTTCCGTCCGGTCGCCTCGACCTTTCGGACGAACTCTCCGGGATCGGCGGCGATGACGTCGAACGTGCCGTAGTGCATCGGGATGCTCACCCGGGCGTCGAGGAACGCGGCCGCCCTGACCGCGTCGTCGATCCCCATGGTGAAGTTGTCGCCGATGGGGAGAAGCGCCGCGTCCAGGGGCCCCCAGGCCTCGCCGATCAGCTTCATGTCGAGGAACAGCCCGGTGTCGCCGGCGTGGTAGACCTTCTTCCCGCCCATCGTGACCACGAACCCCACCGGGTTCCCCAACGCCTCGCCGTTCGGCCCCGTGGAGCCGTGGTGCGCGATCGTGAGCTTCACGTGGCCGAACGGGAAGGAGCGGCCGCCTCCGATGTGCATCGGGTGCCCGTTGCACCCCTTCGTCGCGAAGTAGTTGACGATCTCGTAGTTGGCGACCACGAGGGCGCCGGTCCGCTTCGCGATCTCGACCCCGTCCCCGACGTGGTCGCCGTGACCGTGGGTGATCAGGACGGCGTCGAGCTTCAGGAAAGCGTCGGGCCCCACGTCGGCCTGAGTGTTTCCGGTGAGGAACGGATCGATCAGCACCCGGTGCTCGCCGTCGTCGAGTTCCCAGCAGTCGTGACCGTGATAGTGGAGCCTGAGCATCGCGCGTCCTCCTTTCGATCTCACCTCGCCGCGGTCCCCGCGATCTCCCGGAGCGTCTCGCGCGCCGCCTCTACCGTGAAGTCCACGTCGGCCTCGCCGTGTGCTACGGACACGAACGCCGCCTCGAACTGGGACGGGGCCAGGTACACACCCCGGCGCAACATCCCGTGGAAGAACGCCGCGTACCTCTTCGTGTCCGCGCGGGCCGCCGACGCGTAATCCGTGACCGGGCCCTCGGTGAAGAACGCAGTCATCATCGAGCCGACGCGGTTCACGGTGGACGGCACCCCGGCGCCCCGGGCCGCTGCCTCGAGGCCGGCGGCAAGCCGCGCCGACACCGCATCGAGCTTCTCGTAGGCACCCGGCTCGTCGAGGAGATCGAGGGTCTCGATGCCGGCTCTCATGGCCAGCGGGTTACCGGAGAGCGTCCCCGCCTGGTAGACCGGCCCCGAGGGTGCGATCCGGTCCATCAGATCCGCCCGGCCGCCGTAGGCTCCGACCGGCAGGCCGCCGCCGATCACCTTCCCGAAGCAGGAAAGGTCGGGCGCCACGCCGTAGAGCGCCTGTGCCCCGCCCCGGTGGACCCTGAAGCCGGTCATGACCTCGTCCAGGATCAGGACGACGCCGTCGCGGCGGGTCAGGTCCCGAACCGCCTCGAGATAGCCGCGGGCGGGCGGAACGACCCCCATGTTCCCTGCGATCGGCTCCAGGATCACGCACGCGATCTCGCCGCGGCGCGCTTCGAGGAGCCTCTCGATCGCCGCCGCATCGTTGAACGGCACGACGTGGGTCAGCGCGGCGAGGGCCGCCGGCACCCCGGGGCTCCCGGGGATGCCCAGGGTGAGGATCCCGGACCCCGCCTTGACCAGGAGCGAGTCCACGTGGCCGTGGTAGCACCCGTCCGCCTTGATCACGCCGTCGCGCCCGGTCACCGCCCTCGCCAGGCGGACCGCCGACATGGTCGCCTCGGTACCGGACGATACGAACCGAACCCTCTCGCACCCCGGGACCCTGTGGCACACCCGCCGGGCCAGCTCGGTCTCGAGCTCGCACGGGGTGCCGAAGGACACAGCCTTGCCCGCCTGGTCCCGCAACGCCGCCACGACGCGCGGGTGCGAGTGCCCGACGATAAGCGGACCCCAGGAACCGAGATAGTCGACGTATTCCCGTCCCGCGGCGTCCCTGACCCGGCAGCCGCGGCCGCTCTCCATGAACACCGGCGTTCCTCCGACGCCGCCGAACGCCCGGACCGGGCTGTCGACGCCGCCGGGAATGAACTTCCGGGCTTCCGCGAACAGGCGTTCCATCGACGTGTCGCTCCCGCCCGACGCTCCACTCATGCTCTCCTCCCCCGCATGCGCCCGGGCCGGGCGTCCGCCGCGACGAACGCGGTGCCTTGCGGCCGATCCGCGAACAGGGACGGCTGGCCGTGCCGCCACTCCGGCCCCGGCCGGTAGAGCCCGCGCCGGCGCGCTTCCTCGAGAATCCTGAGGTACAGGTCCTCGAACGCCGGCGAGTGGTCGAAGTGCCTCAGGTGGGCCAGCTCGTGGCAGAGCGTATCCACGAGGCTCGATTCCTTCAGGAGCCGTCCGGTGGTCGCGTGCCGGAGACGGATCCGGATCAACCCGTCCTTGTAACAGATTCCGTAATGCTCGCGGACGCCGTCCCGTTCCGCCTCGAGCACGGCGGAGCGCAGGCCGAACCGCCGAGCGAGGTCCGCCGCCATCCGCCGCAGCCGATCCATCGTCGTGCCGGCCTCGGCCGCGCGAGCGGCCCGAGCCGCGGCGACGGCCGCCGCCGGCGGCCGCGGCGCCCGCGGCTGACCCGGCGCCCGCAGGGTCGCCGGATTCTCCGATCCGAACAGTGAGAGGGGCGGGCCGACCTTCCCCCTCTTCCTCCCGGCCGGGCTCACCGCTACCTCAGCAGACGCGCCGCCTCGCGCGCGTGGTAGGTGAGGATGAGATCGGCGCCGGCCCGCCGGATCGACGTGAGGACCTCGAGGATCGTCCGCTCGCGCTCGAGCCAGCCCTTCGCGACCGCGGCCATCACCATCGAAAACTCTCCGCTCACGTTGTAGGCCGCTAGCGGAACGCCGTAGGTGTCCTTCACCCGCCGGATCACGTCGAGATAGGGGAGCGCCGGCTTGACCATGACGATGTCCGCGCCCTCGTCGAGGTCGAGCCCGATCTCGCGCAGCGCCTCGTCGGAGTTCCCCGGGTCCATCTGGTACGCGCGCCGGTCCCCGAATTGCGGGGCGGAGCCGGCGGCCTCCCGGAACGGGCCGTAGAACGCGGAGGCGTACTTGGCGGAGTACGCCAGGATCGAGACGTTCTCGAAGCCGCCCTCGTCCAGCCCCTCGCGGATCGCCGCGACGCGACCGTCCATCATGTCCGACGGGGCCACGATGTCGGCGCCGGCCTTGGCGTGTGAGACCGCCGTCTTCGCCAGGATCTCGAGGGTAGGGTCGTTCAGAACCTCGCCGTCCTTCACGACGCCGCAGTGACCGTGGCTCGTGTACTCGCAGAGGCAGACGTCGGTGACCACGATGAGGTCGGGGTATTCCTTCTTGAGGGCCCGGACCGCGCTTTGGACCGCGGCCTCGTCGTCGTGCGCCTCGGAGCCCACCTCGTCCTTCCTCTCGGGAATGCCGAACAGGATCACGGAGCGGATCCCCTCCCCGCGCGCCTCACCCACCTCCTCGACGAGCCGGTCCACGGAGAAGTGATAGTTCCCCGGCATCGCGGAGATCTCGCTTCTTATCCCCTTGCCGGGGCGGACGAACAGCGGGTAGATGAAGTCCGACGGATCGAGGCGGGTCTCCCGGACCATGTCCCGGATGGCAGGAGTCCTGCGAAGCCGCCGGGGGCGGACCACGGGATACATGGGGATCCTCCTACTCGTCGGACTCGGAGAAGAAGAAGAATTCGGCGCACGGCTGGCTGCAGAACGTGCGACCGCTCATGAGGTAGGCGTGCTCGCCGCAGTAGTACTTGAAGCAGATGGGGCACTTGTGGAGCGAGGTCTCGTCGTCGGTCTTCTTGCAGTGGACGCACTGGTGGTCGGCCATGAGCTGCTTGCGCTCCCTCTCCGCCCGCCACCCGGACGGATCGTCACCGTGGGATTATAGCCGATCCCGCCCTCCGGGCGAGGCGGGAAGCCCGTATCCGACGTATGGGGATGTCCCTTGACGGTCTTGCCTTTCACCGGCTACATTACGCGGACGCCGTTCGGATGTCGTGCCGGCGTAGCTCAGCGGTTAGAGCGAGGGTCTCATAATCCCTAGGTCGGCCGTTCGATTCGGCCCGCCGGTACCAGATCCCGTGCTTCCCGAAGATCGCGTCGACCCTTCCTGCGCTCGCCCGCGGGAGGGCCGCATCCCCGCCGCCCGAGGGCCCGGCTCCGATCGTCCCGCGCGGGGACGCCGACGGCGCAGGGCAGAATGAATGATGCTACTCTAACGCGCCTGGTTGTCGTGTCTCCGTGGGAGGATCTCATGTCGGTCATACTTGGGATCAACGCGTTCCACCCCGACGCCGCCGCGTGCGTGGTCGTCGACGGGCAGCTCAGGGCCGCCATCGCGGAGGAGCGGCTGGGCAAGCGGATCAAGCACTACCCGGCGTTTCCGATCGAGGCGGCCCGCAGGGTGCTCCAGGACGCCGGCGTCGAGCTGAAGGACGTCACGCATGTCGCGGTGGCACGCGACTCCCACGCCAACCGCCGCGCCAAGGTGCGGTACACGCTGGCCCACCCGGTCCGATCCGCCGGCGCGGTCCTCGAGCATCTCCGGCGCAACGCGCAGACGCGCGGCATTCCCCACATGCTGGCCGAAGGCCTTGGCTTCGATCCGGCGAGCTTCAGGCCGAAGGTCGTTTTCGTCGAGCATCATCTGGCGCACGTCGCCAGCGCGTATTACCTGTCTCCGTTCGAGACGCTGACGGCCGGATTCTCGTACGACGCTTCCGGCGACTTCGCGAGCGCGATGGCCGTGAGATGCGAGGGACACCGGCTGGTCCCCGTGGCCAGAGTCTGCTTGCCTCACAGTCTCGGTTTCTACTACACAGCCCTCTGCCAATTCATCGGGTTCGACGAGTTCGGTGAAGAGTACAAGGTGATGGGGTTGTCGGCCTACGGCCAGGATGTTCACGGCCAGCTCATGCGGACCCTGGTCGAGCTGCCGAAAGACGGCTGGTTCCGGCTGAAGGCGGGCATTTTCGGGATGCACGAAGGTATGCCGAGCGAGGAAGTGGACGACCGGGGGCACGTGGTCATTGGGCGCTTCTATACCGACCGGTTGGTCGGAATGCTCGGGCCGCCGCGCAAGCGCTCCGATCCCATCGGCCAGCGGGAGAAGGACATCGCCAAGTCGGTCCAGGTGCGATTCGAGGAAGCGGCCGTCCACTGCATGCGGCGGTTGCACGAGCTCGTGCCGACGGACCATTTGGCCATGGCCGGCGGTTGCGCGCTCAACGGCGTCGCCAATGCTCGGATCCTGCGCGAGACCCCGTTCCGCAGGTACTACCTCCAGTCCGCCTCGTCGGACGACGGCACCTGCCTCGGGGCGGCGTACTACTGCTACCACCAGGTCCTCGGGCAGACCCGGCGCTTCCACATGCAGCACGCGTTCTGGGGACCCCAGTATCCGGAGCCGGAAATTCGGCGCGCGGCGGAGAGCTCGCGGGCGCCGCTCGCCCGGTACGACGACGACAGGCTGCTCGACACGGTCGTCGATCACCTGAGGGCCGGAAAGGTCATCGGGTGGTACCAGGGCCGCAGCGAATGGGGCCCGCGGGCGCTGGGCAATCGGTCGATCCTGGCCGATCCGAGCCTGCCGCAGATGAAGGACACGATCAACGCGAAGATCAAGCGGCGGGAGTCGTTCCGGCCGTTCGCGCCCACGGTGCTCCGCGAGCACGTCGGCGAGATCTTCGAGCAGGACGTGGACAGCCCGTTCATGATGCACGTGGTGAAGATACGCCCGGCGTGGCGACCGAAGCTGCCTGCGGTGTGTCACGTGGACGACACGGGTCGGCTCCAGTCGCTGTCGCGCGAGGAGAACCCACGGTACTACGATCTGATCCAGCGCTTCGCGCGGGCCACGGGCGTCCCGGTCGTGCTCAACACCAGCTTCAACGAGAACGAGCCGATCGTGGACACGCCGCAGCAGGCCGTCGCTTGCTTCCTTCGCACCGACATGGACTTGCTGGTGCTGGGGAACTACATCTTGTCCAAGTCCGGCCAGGAGCGGCACGGCTCGCAGTGAGCTCGGCGGAGCGTCCGGGAGATCGGCACGGCATGCGCGACAGCAAGGCGCCGTTCGGGACGCACCCGCTCCCCGGGTGAGCCGCTCGGGGTGGCGCGGGCTCTTCGCAACGGCTGGGCTCGCTGCTAGACTTGTCCTCCTGCGCAGCCGCGCGACCATGGAAGGCTCGTGGAATCTCTCCTGCCGGCCCGGTCCCGGACGGACCCCGGTCGCGAGGGAAGGGGGACTGCAATGAGACGGCAGATTCTCGTCACTCTGTCCGCCGCGCTCCTGCTGGCCGCCGCAGCCGGGCAGCCGGGGCTTCGCGCCGAGGGAGGGTTCCTTGCCAACGGCGCGCTGCCCGCGGTGCCGGTCCCGCCGGACAACCCGCAGACCGACGCCAAGGTGCGGCTCGGGGCACAGCTCTACTTCGACACGCGGCTCTCCGCGGACGGCACGATCAGCTGCGCCACCTGCCACAGCCCGGACACTGGCTGGGCGAACCACCACCCCACCGATACCGGCATCCGGGGACAGGTCGGCGGCCGGAACTCGGGGACGATCCTCGATTCCGCTTACATGAAGTACCAGTTCTGGGACGGTCGGGCGGGCTCCCTCGAGGAGCAGGCGCTCGGACCGATCCATAACCCGATCGAGATGGGAGAGACCCTCGAGAACGTCGTGAGGAAGCTCGACGCCATCCCAGGCTACCGGGCGCAGTTCAGGGAGGTCTTCGGGACCGGCGTGAACACCGAAGGGATCGCCAAGGCGATCGCCGCTTTCGAGCGCACGGTCGTGTCGGGGCCATCGCCGTACGACAGGTACCTCGCCGGGGAGCGAGACGCGATGAGCGCCGCCGCGGTCCGGGGGATGAAGGTGTTCAACGGGAAAGCGCACTGCACGTCCTGCCACGGCGGCCCGGCGTTCTCCGACCAGTCCTTCCATAATCTCGGGGTGGGCTTGAAGAAGGCCAACCCGGACCTCGGCCGCGAGAACCACACGAAGCACGCCGAGGACCGAGGCAGGTTCAAGACCCCGGGGCTGCGCAACGTCGCCCTCACGTACCCGTACCTCCACGATGGCTCGGCGAAGACGCTCATGGACGTCATCGAAGTCTACGATCGCGGTGGAGAGGCGAACCCGGATCTCGATCCGCTCCTGCTCCCCCTGAGGTTGACGGCGCGGGAGAAGGCGGACCTCGTCGCGTTCATGGAGGCGCTCACGGGGACCCTCCCCGCAATCGGCAAGCCGGCGCTGCCTGAAGATGCGAAACCGGGCGACGCCGCCCCGCAGGGAGGTGCACGATGAAGCGCGCGATCCTCTTCGTCCCGCTCCTCGCCCTGATTTTCCTCGCCGCGGCCTGGCCCGGCGAGTCCCGGGCCGTTCCGGTGTTCGCCCGCAAGTACGGCTTCAATTGCACGATGTGCCACTCGGCGTTCCCGCGGCTCAACGACTTCGGGTCGCGCTACCGCGAGAACGGCTACCGGCTCCCGGGCCGCGAGAACGAGGAGCGCACGGTCCTGCAGGGTCCCGCTCCCTTCGCCGCCCGGACCGGCGCGGGATACGACTCGGACAAGTTCAAAAACGCCCCCGAGCCCGTCGGGGATGTGAGCCAGTTCCGGCTTCAGGGCCTCGACCTGCTTTCGGGCGGCCTCCTCGGCTCGAAGATCGGCTACTTCATGGTGTACCCGCCCCGGATCTCCGAATCGCGCGGCGTCGTCGGCCAGGACGGCACGCTGGAGATGGCGAGCGCCGTGTTCGCGCGCCTCGCGGGATCGAGCTGGCTCAACGTGCGCGCCGGCCGGTTCGAGCCGGCCTACGCGGCCTTCAGCGTGAAGCGGCACCTCACCGTCTCGCCGTACGAGATCTACGACTACACGTTCCCGGACGGGATACCGTTCTCCGAGACCCAGTCGGGCGTCGAGGTGTTCGGCCTGGGTGGGAAGGGGCTCCACTACGCCGCGGGGGTCCTGGAGGGAGCGGAGAGCAACCTTTCGGACGACTCGCCTGCCGACTATTACGCGCGCGTCTCGATGGTGTTCGGGCCCGGCGAGGGGCAGACCGCCGGCCACAGGGTCAGCCTGATCGGTTACCAGGGGAAGGCCCGGCACCTCCCGGTGGAGGCCCCTGCCACGCTGCGGGAAAGCTATACGCGGTACGGTCTCGACGCGAGCCTGAACTTCGGGCGCGTCAACCTCGCGTTGCAGTACCTGGCGGCCAAGGACGACAAGGGTTTCTGGACCGGCGCGACGAGCGACCCGACCTACTCCGGCGGGTTCGCCGAGGTGTTGTTCCAGCCGCGGACCGACCTCGTCGCCTTCGCCCGCTACGACCGGGTGAGCCCGCCCGACGAGGCCCCGGAGGAGTCGCTTTCCCGCTACACCGCGGGAGCCCGCTACTACTTCGAGGACCAGGTCGCGCTGCACGCGGAGTACTCGAGCCGCAAGGTGAGCCTCCGCGAGGCGGGCGTCCCGGACGCCACGGAGAAGTTCTTCACCGTGAGGCTGGATTTCGCGTTCTGACGGAGCGTCAGCCGGCGGTTTTCGTCTTCGTCTCGGCCGCGAGCTTCGCCTTCTCCTCTTCGACGAGGACGCGGCGGAGGTACTTCCCCACGATCGTCTTCGGAAGCTCGGCGCGGAATTCCACCTGCCTCGGGACCTTGAACGACGCCAGGTGGAGCTTGCAGAAGTCGATGATCTCCTCGGCCGTTGCCTGCTGCCCCTCCTTGAGGACCAGCCACGCCTTGACGGTCTCGCCGCGGTGTGCGTCGGGGACTCCGGCCGCGACGGCTTCCAGCACCTTCGGGTGCATGAAGAGGACCTCCTCGACCTCCCGCGGAAGGACCTTGAACCCGGATACGTCGATCATTTCCTTCTTGCGGTCCACGATGTAGAAGTACCCGTCCTCATCCATCCGGGCGACGTCGCCGGTCAGGAGCCAGCCGTCCACGAGCGACGCGGCGGTGTCCTCCGGGCGGTTCCAGTAGCCCCTCATGACCTGGGGCCCCCGGATCGCCAGCTCCCCGTCCTGGCCCGGCGGTAGCGGCTCTCGCGTGTCGAGACCGACGATCCTGGCGTCCACGTCGGGGAGCGGGATCCCGATGCTCCCCTTCTTGCGGATCCCGTAAAGGGGGTTCGCGTGGGTGACCGGGGCCGCCTCGGTAAGCCCGTACCCCTCCACGAGCTTCCCCCCGGTCAGCCTCTCGAAGGTCTCCTGCACGTCGCCGGGCAGCGGCGCGGCGCCGCTCACGCAGAACTTCACGCTACTGAGATCGAAGTCCTTCACGCGCGGGTGATTGTTGATGGCGTTGTAAAGCGTGGGAACTCCGGGAAAGACGGTGGCCCGCCGCTTCTGCACGACCTGCATGACGAGGTCCACCGGCCGCGGCTTCGGGACCATCGCGACCTCCGCGCCGAGGTGCGCCCCGAGAAGCATGCAGGTCGTCATCCCGTAAACGTGGAAGAACGGGATGGCGGCCATGAAGACCTCTCTCCCCGGCTCCACGCCGACGAAGAGGGACTCGAGCTGCAGGGTGTTGGCCAAGAGATTCCCGTGGGTCAGCATCGCGGCCTTGGGAACGCCGGTAGTCCCGCCCGTGTACTGGAAGATGGCGGTGTCGGTCGGACGAAGCGAGGCGCCGGGGGGGGTCGGCGGATACTTGGCGAGCAGGTGCGAGAAGTGGTAGATGTCCGACTGGCGATGGATCCTGACGTACTCGCCGCGCTTGCGCTGCGCCAGGTGCACCAGCTTCCGGACCGGCCACGACAGCGTCCCCGCCACGTCCACGACGATCACGCGCCGGATCCTCGTCGCCGCCTGAATCTCCCGCAGCTTGGGGAAGAACTGGTCGAGCAGGATCACCGTCTCGCAGCCCGAATCCTCGAACTGCTCCCGCATCTCCCGGGAGACGTAGAGGGGGTTCGTGTTCACCGCGACCGCGCCGAGCCGGAGCGTCCCGAAGAACGCCACCACGAACTGCGGGCAGTTCGGGAGCATGATCGCGACCCGGTCCCCCTTCCGCACGCCGAGCTGGAACAGCGCCGTCGCGAAGCGGAGGGTCTGATCGTGGAGCTGCCGGTAGCTCAGGGTCGAAGGCGGCAGCTTCGCGTCCACGAAGAACTTGAGGGCGACGCGGTCGGGATACCGCTCGGCCGAGCGGTCCACGAGGTCCGGCAGCGTCCAGTCCGGATAGTCGATCGTCCTCGGTACGCCCTTGTCGTAGAACCGGAACCAGCGTGCTTCCATGCGGTGTTCCCCCGCGCTTCGGGCGATCCTACACTCTCGCCGCGCGGGTTGGAAGAAGGAGGTGCCGGTGCGGATGCGCCCCCGGTCCCGCGACGGGTCGTCCGGGTCCCGGAGGGATCACGAACTCGCGCGACAAACCGTGTGACGCGTGGAGGAAGCGAGCCTGTCGTCTCTCCTCTACCGTTTTTCGATCGGCGCGCGGCGGACGGGCTCCCGGCGCCCGCCCGCATCGAGGCGGATGAGGACCCTTTCGCCTGCGGCGACGCTTCGCCCCAGCCAGAGCCTCCCGTCGGCACACGGAAGCCCGTGCCACGCCGGGCCCGGGTGGCACGTGAACGCGACGATGGCGTCGACGACGAATCTCTGGGAAAGGTCCATGTTCATGTGGATCCGGTTCCACGGGACCGGGTCGGGATCGTCGCCGATCGCAGAAAACCGAGCCGTCCCGACGCGAATACCGGTCGCTGTGTTCTCCGCGATGGAGTTTTCCTGGGCCCAGGATCCGGTCCACGCCAGGAGCCCGAGGAGGAATGCATAGGTCAGGAGTTGCGCTCTGACGGCGCGGCCCTTGGCGTTCATGCCTCACCTCCCGACACGTGGGAACGGAACGCTTCGACCTCGGGCATTTGCTCCTCGATTCGACCCACGTAGGCACGGAGCGTCCGCTCGTTCGTCTTGACGCCGGCCTCGTCGTTCCGCGATTGGGCGATCTTCCACAAGTAGTAACAGTTACGAAAAACGATCGGGAGGTATTCCCGTGGGCGCGCGATCGCGTTCGAGCGCAGAGCGTAAGCCTCCGCGGCGACATGATCACCCGCCAAGAAGGCCAGGATCACGAGAAGACTGAGAGCCACGGCCCGGAGGCGGTCGTACCCCGCGGACTCCGCCTCCTGGAGCCCATCCTCGAGGCACCGGCGGGCGGCGTCGGCGTCGCCTGCCTCCATCAGAGCCCCGCCGAGGTTGATGCGTGCGCGACACGCCTCGAAAGGCACCGACGCCTTGTCGTACAGGTCCAGCGCCTTCCGGTGCGCCGCCAGGGATTCCTGCACGCGGCCCAGTGCCTGGAGCACGTTCCCCCGAATCGCCTCCATCGCCGCCCAGACCTCCGGCGGAGCCTCGGCGGACGCCTTCCGGCGCTCCACTTCCTCGAGAGCCATCATCGCGACCGTGTAGCGCCCGAGCCGGTAACAGCAGATGACGAAGAGCTGCAGCGCCATCAGCCGCTGGGCGTCGGAGAGAACCGGATGGCTCAGGATCTCTTCCGCCTCCGACTTGGCGAACTCGTAGCGCGCGAGATGGACGAGGCAGTCCACGTAGAACAGACGGAGATCCAGGGTCTCGCGGGGCTCGGGATCGCCCCTGACGCCGTCCTCGCGCCGATCGAGCGCGAGGGAGAAGAGGGACAGCGCCTCCACGTACCGACCGGCAACGATCAACTTCCTCCCGCCTTCCAGCGTCTCCGGCCCGGTTCTGGCGGCCGCCTCCGGCGGCGCCATCTCGCGCTGAAGCGCCAGGTCGAACCGCTCGGCGATCGAGGCGATCGGTACGCCGTAGATCCGGCTCAGCGCGAACAGCCGCGTGAACGTCGGATACGCGAGACCGTTCTCGATCCGGGAGAGGTGCGACTTGGTGACGCGCTCCGGGAAACCGACCGACATCTCCTCGACGGCGTCGAGCGACAGACGCCGGCTCTCCCGGACCCTGCGGAGGTAGTCCCCGAATTTCCTGTTCCCGAGGTCCTGTTCTTGTCGTTCCACCGCGCCCCCACGCTCGACGTCCGGCTCCGGGACCGCCAGCGCTCCGTCGGCTCCCTCGTAGCGCCGCCCCGCCTGCGGGGCGATGCCAACGCGTGCCCCCTACGCGCCGTCTTCGACCGGACCATCACGGTGGTATGAATACACGTCCAACGCGGCGTCGCGGCAACGATCGGCACGAAATAGGGTTGCCGTTAGGCAACCCGGTTTTGAAATCGAAACGCCGAATTCTTATAGAACTTTGACATCCGTCGCTCGGCCTCCGGTGCCAGGTCGTCACCGGTGCGTCGTTTGCCCTCGCCCCTTGACACATTGTATACGAAATAGTATACAGGTGGTGAGATGCGAAACCCCGTGCTGACGGTCGATTGGTCCTTGGACGAGCCGGTCTACGAGCAAATCGCACGGCAGATCAGAATGCGGGTGGTCGCCGGGGAACTGGCGCCGGGCGCGGCGCTGCCCGCGGTGCGCACGTTGGCTTCCGATCTCGGCGTGAACCTCAACACGGTGGCCAGAGCGTACCGACTCCTCGAGGAGCAGGGGTTCATCAGGATCCGGAACCGTTCCGGCGCGGAGGTGGCGGCGCCCGCGCCGCGGGCCGACGCGTCGGCCCGCGACCGGCTGCGCGCGGAGCTCGCGGAAGTGCTGGCAAGGATGCGGCAAGGGGGCCTTTCCCCGGAGGAGATCCGGCGGCTCGCCGAGCGCGAGATCGCCGCGCTGTCCCGGGCGCGGGACGTCGAAGGTGGGGGCATCCGATGAAATCCTGGATCTTCCTGGCCACCATGTTGATCGAAACCGTCGTGGTCGGCGGGTTCGCTCTCCTCTACCCCCGGATCGTCCGGAAGGGTCTTCTCTTCGGGGTGTACGTCGGGGAGGCGAGGTCCGAGAGCGAGGAGGCGGAGGCCATCACCCGCGGATGGAACCGCGGGATCGTCGCCTCCCTCGCCGTGTGCGTCCTCCTGGGTGGGATCCTGTCGTTCGCGACTCCCGAGCCCTACGCCGCGGTCGTGCCGGTGCACTTGCAGATCGTCGCGTTTCTCGTTCTCTACCTCCGCGCGTACTTCCGGGCCCGGGCGCTGGCGCCTGCGGGTCCCCCGCCCCCGGCCGTGGCGCCCCTCGACGCGACCCGCGCCACGAGCGCGCTGCTCCCTGCGCTGACCCTCGCGGCGGGCGTCGCCTGCGGCGCGTTCGCCGTCGCGTACTCCTGGGCCCACTACGCGCGGATGCCCGCCACGGTCCCGACCCACTTCGGTGCGTCGGGCGAGCCGGATGCGTTCAGGCCGAAGTCGTTCTTCACGGTCATGCTGCTCCCGATCTTCGTCCTCATGATCGGGGCGTTTCTCGGCGGCATGGCGTGGCTCACGGCGCACGCCAAGCGGGCGCTGAGGCGCTCCGCCGAGCGGACCTCCCTCGAGGCGCAGCTCCGGTTTCGCGCCGCCGTGACCCGCTACCTCTGCGTGGTCTCGCTTCTGGCGGTCGGCATGCTGACGCTCATGTCGGTCTTTTCGGTCCGCGTCGCCCTCGGGCAGAGCCGCGGGCTGCCCCCCGGCATCGACGTCCTCGGTATCCTGATCGCGGTCGGCGCGGTGGGCGGCGGCATCTACCTCGCGCTGCGGTACGGGCAGGGAGGGGCTCGACTCGAGAAGGCGCGCGTCGACACGCCGCTGACCGACGGCCTCGCGGACAACCGGCGCTGGGTGCTCGGGATGTTCTACGTGAATCGCGACGACCCGTCGTTCCTCGTCGAGCGGCGATTCGGCATCGGTTACACTCTCAACTTCGGCAACTGGAAGGCCGTGGCGGTCGTGCTGGGCTTCGTCGCCCTCGTGCTCGGCCTCGCGGTCGTGGCAGCCCTGACGAGCTGAGGCCGGCGGCGCCGGCTTTGGAGGAGATCCGCCGATGAAGACGCGAGGACCGGCCCTGCTCCCGCTGCTGGCCGCGGCGGCGCTGCTCGCGGCGTCCCTGCGGGCGGCGGAGCCCACTCCCGACGGTCACTTCGAAGGGGCCATCACCGTGATGGGGATGGACCTCGAGATCAAGGTGGACTTCAAGACGGTGGAGAAGGCGCTCTCCGCGACCATCGACATTCCCGTGCAGGGCGCCCGCGGCCTTCCGCTCTCAAGCGTTCGGCACGAGCCGCCGAAGATCCACTTCGAGCTGGTCGCGGGCCCCGGGCTCGCCACCTTCGACGGGGAGGTCAAGGGGGACGAGATCTCCGGGAGGTTCCTCCAGGCCGGCGCGGAGGGGACCTTCCGTCTGAAGCGGGGCGCCGCCGCGAAGGCGGAAGTCCCGAAGGAGCCCCCGCCGCCTTACCGGCAGGAGGAGGTCAAGTTCCGGAACGGCGACGAGGCGACGCTCGCCGGCACGCTCACGATTCCCGCGGCAGGCGCCCCGCACCCGGCGGTAGTGCTGATCACCGGCAGCGGCCCCCGGAACCGCGACGAGGAGATCTTCGGCTTCAAGCCCTTTCGCATCCTGGCCGATCACTTGACGCGCAAAGGGATCGCGGTCCTCAGGTGCGACGATCGAGGGGTCGGCGAGTCCACGGGAAGCATGGCGCAGGCCACCACCGAGGATTTCGCCGGGGACGCCGCGGCCGCCGTGGCCTTCCTCAGGACCCGGCCGGACATCGACCCGAAGCGCATCGGGCTCCTCGGCCACAGCGAGGGCGGGATCGTCGCCCCGATGGTCGCGACGAAGACCGAGGGGATCGCGTTCGTCGTCCTGATGTCCGGCATGGGCGTGACCGGCGAGAGAGTCCTCTTCGACCAGGCGGAGCTGATCGGGCGCGCGGAAGGATCTTCGGAGGAGGACGTCCGAAAGGAGGCCGGGATCCAGAAGCGGGTCTTCGCGGCGGTCCGCTCGGGGCAAGGCTGGGACGAGGTGCGCGCCGACGCGAAGAAGGAGGCGCTCGCCCGGGTCGCGAAGATGCCCGAGGAGATGCGGAAGACCATCCCGGATCCCGACAGGTACGCCGACATGATGATCGAGGGCCAGCTGGCCATGGCGCGGAGCCCGTGGTTCAGGTTCTTCCTCGACTGCGACCCCGCGAAGACCCTCGAGAAGGTGAAGTGCCCGGTGCTCGCGCTGTTCGGCGAGAAGGATCTCGAGGTCCCCGCGGAGTCGAACCGCAAGGCGATGGAGGCCGCGCTCGCGAAGGGGGGCAACACGGACGTCACCGTGAAGGTCTTCCCAGGCGCCAACCACCTCTACCAGGCGGCCCGGACGGGAGGCGTGTCCGAATACGCCGCCCTCAAGAAGGAGTTCGTCCCCGGCTTCCTCGACACGATCTCGAGCTGGATCCGCGAGAAAGTGCGCGTGGGCGCGACCCCCGCGGGACCCACCGCGCCGGTCCCCGCCGAGGTGGAGGCGAACTAGGGCGGGCCCGTCAAGAGAAGCGGGAGGAGGTCCGGCAGACGGTCGATCCGCGCGTCGCCTCCGTCCAGGCGGTACCCGACGGACGCGACCCGCGCCGCGCGCGCGGCCTCGAGATCGAGGCCGGTGTCCCCCACGAGCACGGCGCGCGGGGCGGCGCAGCGCACACGCTCGAGGGCCAGGACGAGGAGGTCGGGGTCGGGCTTGCCGCGCGGGACCTCGTCGCCTCCCGCGACCGCGTCGAACGCGTCCTCGAGCCCGAGCAGGCGCAGGATCCTGCGCGCGAGGGCGGCCGGGCTGTTCGTCACGACCGCGGTCCCGAGCCCGGCGCCTTTGAGCGCGCGGACGGTCTCCGCGACTCCTTCCTCACCGCGCACCTTCTCCAGGTGACGTTCGAACCCCTCGTCGTACTCACGGGCGAGGATAGGGGGCGATTCCCCCGGAAACAGCGTCTCGCAGTCGGCCTTGAGCCCCTGGCCCCAGCAGGCCCGCACCGGTCCCGGCCCGAGCGGCGCCATGCCCCGCCGGCTTCGGCACTCGTCCAGCACGGCCACCCACGCGTCGAAGGTGTCGGCCAGCACGCCATCCATGTCGAACAGCACCGCGTCGGGCGGCCGAGGGATCGCGCGTCGTTCCGTGTCTTGCGTCATGGGTCGCCCATTGTACGGGAGACCCCCGTTTGACAGTCCGGGAGGCCGGGGGTAGCTTCGTGGATTCAGGAGGCCGCCATCTTGAACGGACCGTGCAACTCGTCACGACGGCGCCGGCCGGGTGCCGTCGTCCTCGCGGTGTCCCTCGTTTTCTTCGCGGTCGCCGGCGTGGTGCATCACCACGGCCTGCCGGGCCCCGTTCACGGGTCGACGGTTTTCGACGGCGACCGCCACCATCGCGAGTCGGATTCCGGGCCGTGCCTTGCCTGCCGCAGCTCTCACGAGCACGTCTCGATCGTCGTGGCCCCGCCGACGGCCAACCCCGCCCTCCCCGAGCCCTGCCGCGCCGTCGTTCCCGAGGCGGCGCCGCTAAGCGCACCGAGCTGCGACGCAGGCGGCTCCCGGGCGCCGCCTTCCGTCCCTCCGTTTTCCGTCTGACCCAGGAAGCGCGCCGGGCGCCGGTGCTCCCGCTGCGCGAGGGCCGTCGAGGCCCGCGAGGGACTGCAATCATGAGGACAGTAGAACGTTGTCGCTCTCCGCGCTTCGCGGTCGCGGTCTTCTGCGGCGCGCTGGCCCTGACCGGCGTCGCCGCCCGAGCCGAACCCAGCGCCCAGGATCCGCCCCCGAAGCCGGCGGCCCAGGCCGCGGCGCCGGTGACGTTGGCGTCGAGCCCCTCGGGAAGCAGCTACGTCAACCTCTCGCTGGACGCGCTCTTCGCCGGGGGGACCTCGTCCGTCCGCGACCTCGGCGTCCTCGAGAGCGGCGGGCACGACCCGTCCCAGCGCGGCTTCACGGTCCAGAACGTCGAGACCGTGCTGGACGGGGCGGTCGACCCGTACTTCCGCGGTCAGGCGAACATCGTCCTGCAGCTCGCGCCCGATGGAGGAACGACCGTCGAGCTGGAGGAGGTCTACGCGACCACGACCTCCCTGCCCCACAACCTCCAGGTGAAAGTCGGGCAGTTCTTCTCGGAGTTCGGACGCTTGAACCCCACGCATCCGCACACGTGGGACTTCGTGGACCAGCCGCTGGTCAACGGTCGAATGTTCGGGGGCGACGGTCTCAGGAGCGTCGGGGCGCGTCTCTCCTGGCTCATGCCGGCGCCCTTCTACTCCGAGCTTTTCCTCTCGGTGCAGAACGGGCACGGTGAAACGCTCACGAGCTTCGGGAGCGCTCCAGGGGAGATGGTGTTCGGCCGGCCCATCGGCGAAAGCGCCGTCGGTTCGCCTCGCGACTTCCTCTACGTCCCGAGGTACGCGGCGTCGTTCGACCTCACGCCGAACCAGACCCTCCTGGTCGGGGCGTCCGCCGCTATGGGCCCGAACGGGACCGGGACCGACGGGCGGACGCGGATCCGGGGGATCGACGCCTTCTGGAAGTGGAAGGCGCCGAACGCCGATCGGGGGTTCCCGTTCGTGAAGATCCAGGCCGAGGCGATGCGGCGCTCGTACGACGCGGCGACGAGCGGGGATCTTCCCGCCGCCCGCTTCGGGGATTGGGGCGCCTACGCGCAGGCCGTCTGGGGATTCCGGCCGCGCTGGGTGCTCGGCGCCCGCTACGATCGCGTCGCGGGGGACATCGGCAACCTGCCGGCGAACCCGCTGCAGGAGTCGAGGTGGCGCGCCTCGGCCGACGTGACCTTCTACCCGACGGAGTTCTCGAAGCTGCGCCTCCAGTACAACCGCGACGCGCGGCTGTTTTCGAAGGACGCCGACTCGCTCTGGCTCCAATTCGAGTTCCTGCTCGGGGCGCATGCGGCGCACAAGTTCTGAATGCCCCCAAGGAGTTCCGATGACGCTCCGTAGACTCTCCTGGATATCGATCGCAGCCTCGTCGCTGGCCGTCAGCGGCGCCCACGCGGCCCTCCGCGTGGTCGCGACCACTCCCGAGTACGCCGCGGTGGCCTCGGCCGTGGGAGGGGACAAGGTCTCGGTGACCTTCCTCGCCAAGCCGACCGAGGACCCCCACTTCGTGGACGCCAAACCCAGCCACCTCGTCGCGCTGAACCGGGCCGACGTGCTCGTGGAGGGAGGCGCGGATCTCGAGGTCGGCTGGCTTCCGCCGCTCGTGCAGGAGTCGAGGAACCCGAGGATCGCCTCCGGGGGCTCGGGACGGGTCGCCGCCTCGGAAGGAATCCAGCTCCTCGACGTCCCGGCGCAACTGGACCGATCGAAGGGCGACCTCCATGCCGCCGGGAATCCCCACTTCATGATGGACCCTGAGAACGCCGGGATCGTCGCGCACCACCTCGCCGACGTCTTCTGCCGGCTCGACCCGGGCTCGTGCACGGCCTACCAGGCTAACCGCGAGCGCTTCGAGAAGACGCTCGACGAGAGGATGAGAAGCTGGGCCGCGAAGCTCGCCCCCTTCAAGGGAACCCCCATCGTCACGTACCACTCCACCTGGCGCTACTTCGCCGCCCGATTCGGCCTCGTCTCCGACACGTTCCTGGAGCCGAAGCCCGGGATCCCCCCGTCGCCGCCGCACCTCGCGGAGGTGATCGCCAAGATGAACGACCAGAAGATCCGGGTGATCCTCGTCGAGCCGTACCAGAACCGGAAGCAGGCGGAGGTGGTCGCCGAACATACCGGGGGGACGGTGGTCAACGTGTGCCAGTTCCCGGGCGGGCTCCCCGGGACGGACGGGGATTACTTCGCGCTCATGGACGCCGACGTCAGCGCCGTCGCGTCGGCCCTCGCTCCGCGCAGCGCGTCCTGACGGCGATCGAGGAACCTCATGGAACTCTTCACGCTCTGGCTCTGGCCGTTTCTCGCGCTGCTCCTTCTGCCCGGGATCCTGGTGTACTTCGGCCTCCACGTGGTCGAGCGCGGGATCATCTTCGTGGACCTGGCGCTGGCGCAGGTCGCCGCGCTGGGGATTTGCGTCGCGATCTTCCTCGGCGCGCACCCGGGGCACGACGTCCTGCCGTACGCGCTGTCGCTGGTGTTCACGCTTCTCGGCGCGGCCCTTTTCGCGCTGACCCGCTTCCGACATTCCCGCGTCCCCCAGGAGGCGTTCATCGGGATCATCTACGTCGTCGCGGCCGCGGCGGCGACCCTCGTGCTCAGCCACTCCGCCGAGGGGGACGAGGAGATCAAGAACCTGCTGGTGGGGAACATCCTCCTGGTCAACCGAGCGGAGGTGCTGCGGGCCTTCTCGCTCTTCGCCGCCGTGGGAATCCTCCACTACTTCCTGCGGGCCCGCTTCCTCGGGATCACGTTCCGTGACCGCAAGGTGCCGGGCCTCGGGATACCGCTCCGGCTTTGGGACTTCCTGTTCTACGGGACGTTCGGCGTCGTGGTGACGAGCTTCGTCCAGATCGCCGGGGTGTACCTCGTCTTTTCGTACCTGATCGTCCCGGCGGTGTGCGGCGCTCTCCTGTGCGAGACGATTCGTGGGCGGCTCCTGGTGGGCTGGAGCGTCGCGTTCGTCGCGGGGCTCGCGGGGCTGACGACCTCCGTGAAGGCAGAAACGCTCGACCTCCCGACGGGCCCGACCATCGTCTGCTTCTTCGGTCTCCTCCTCCTGATCTGCGGAGCGATCTCGGCGGTTCGCGGCCGGGGGCGCGCCGAGGCTTGACCCGGCAGCTCCCGGCCAGGCTCAGCTCCTGATGTGCCCCTCCGGCTCCTCGGGCTCCTCTCCAGGCGCGAAGCGGGGCGGCCGCTTGAGGTGGAATTCCGTCGCCTCCTGGAACGCCATCGCGACGTGCAGCGCGTCGGCCTCGCCCCACAGGCGCCCGATGAACGTGATGCTCGTCGGCGTCCCGTCGGACGGGCGGAAGCCGTTGGGGAGGACCACCGCGGGGTGCCCGGTCAGGTTCGTCAGGAGCAGCACGTCCCCGCCGAAGCTCGGCGCGACGATGACGTCCACGTCGGCCATGAGCTTCTCCATCTCGCGCATCACCAGGGTGCGGACGCGGTTGGCGCGGAGGTACTCCACGGCCGGAACCTCCTGGCCGAGGCGGAAGACGGTGGGCCAGGCGTCGGCCATCTGCCGGACGAGCTCGGCGTCGCGCCCCGTTCGGGTCAGCTCGTCGAAGGCGGCTGCCGCCTCCGCCGACAGGATGAAGGACAGGGATCCCACCGGAAGCGCGTCCGGGAATTTGACCGGCGTGAGGTC
The DNA here is from genome assembly GCA_041494445.1 of Acidobacteriota bacterium. Taxonomy (GTDB): domain Bacteria; phylum Acidobacteriota; class Polarisedimenticolia; order Polarisedimenticolales; family JAIQFR01; genus JAIQFR01. The sequence continues at coordinate 29,608 of JBGQAU010000015.1, forward strand.
GAGGCCCAGATCCCGGAGGGTGGCGAGGGTCCCGAGGTCGATTTCCTTCCATTCTCTCAAACCCGGCTTCTCGCCGTCCTTCTCGGCCCACTTCGCGTAATCCTCGTCGAACAGCGACCGGGCCACCCCGACCTTGAGCGTCCTGACGTCGCGCCTCGGCCGCCAGGAGAACGGCCGGTCCACGGCGGTCGGATCGAGCCCGTCCGACCCCTGGATCGCGTGGAACGCGACGGCGCAATCCTCCACCGAACGTGCGATCGTGCCGACCTTGTCCATGCTGTACGCGAGCGCCATGGCGCCGTACCGGCTGACCCGGCCGAAGGTCGGCCGGAGGCCGGTAACGCCACAACGCGTGCACGGGGACACGATGCTTCCCCAGGTCTCCGTACCGATCGCGAAGCCGACGAGTCCCGCCGCCGTGGCCGCGGCGGAGCCGGCCGAGGAGCCGCTCGATCCCTGGTCGGGCTTCCACGGGTTCTTCGTGACGCCCCCGAACCAGGTGTCGCCCCACGCCAGCTCCCCGACGCTCGTCTTGGCGACGAGCACCGCGCCGGCGTCGTCAAGGCGGGCTACCACCGTGGCCCTCTCGGGCCGGACCTGATCCTTGTAGGGGCTGGCGCCCCACGTGGTCTTCGTGCCGGGGACCGAGAAGAGGTCCTTGACGCCCCAGGGGATGCCGTGGAGCGGGCCGCGGTAGCGCCCGGCCGCGATCTCCCGATCGGCACGGTCCGCCTGCCGGAGCGCGGACTCCTCCAGCACGCTCACCGTGCAGGAGAGCGTCGGACCGAACCGGGCCAGCCGGTCGAGGTACATCCGCGTCAGCTCGACCGACGACACCTGCCGGCTACGAAGGTGCGCGGCGAGATCCGTGACCGACGCGAAGGCCAGATCGTCCCTGGAAGGCGGCTCGTCCGGTCCTTCCTGCTCGGGCAGGTCGAGCGGCTCGGCCACACCTGCGGACTCGAAGGGCGAGGGGTCGAACCGAATCGCGGGGGGCACGCCGTTGTCGAGCGGCACCGCGCGGAGTTTCGCGAAGTCCGCAAGCTGCTGTTCGGCGCCCTCGAGCATCAGCTTCCGCTGGTCGTCGGTCAGCTTGACGCCCGAGATCCACTCCGCCTGCTGGATCATCTCCGCGGTGACCTTGGGGCCGGCGGGCCCCTGCGCCAGCGCGACCAGCGCGCGGGAGAACACCGCCGAGCCGATCCCGGCCGCCGAGATCGCCTTCAACACCGCGCGCCGCGGCCAGGACCGGCGCGACGTCGCTCCCGTGCCTCCGTGATCCGCCATGGGAACCTCCTCGATGGGGCGAGGATACCGCAGGGAGCCACGGAGGAGGTGCGGTTATCATGAGGTCGAGCCATGGCCCGATCGCGACCGCCCCGAGCTCTTCTCGCCTCCCCGGCGCGCGTCCACGGGGACATCCGGGGCCGGCGGGCCACCGCGTGGGAGGCCGTCTACGCCGTCGCGCGCCGCATCCCCCGCGGCCGCGTGATGACCTACGGACAGATCGCGACGCTCATCGAGAACCGCCTGTCGCCACGGGCGGTGGGCTGGGCCCTCCACGGCTGCCCGGCGGACGTCCCGTGGCAGCGGGTGGTCAACGCCATGGGGGGATGCTCGACCGAGCGCCTCCCGGACATTCCCGCGGGCCTCCAGCGGGCCATGCTCGAGGCCGAGGGCGTCCTGTTCTCCCCGAACGGGACGCTCGACCTCGGCCGCTACCGCTGGGTGGCCACCCCGCGGCGGCGCGCGCCCGGCGCGAGGTGAAACGGCGCGACGGTCAGGCGCCCGTCGGACCGCCCAGGAGCCGCCAGAGGGCGTAGAGCGCGTAGTTCGCGGAAAGCTCCATCACCGACGCGCGGTCGAGCGGGAAGTGGATCCTGCGGGCACTCTCCGCCTCCGGCGTTGCCGCCGCGACGTGAACGAGGCCGACGGGCTTGTCGGGCGTCCCGCCGTCGGGCCCCGCGACCCCGGTGATCGCGATCGCACACGAGGCGCCGAAGCGGCGCCTCGCCCCGCGGACCATGGCGAGCACGACCTCCTCGCTCACCGCCCCGTGGCGCGCGATCAGCTCGGCGGGAACGCCGAGCAGGTCCCGCTTCGCCTCGTCGGCATACGCCTCGACCCCGCCGAGGAAGTAGCGTGAAGCTCCGGGCACCGAGACGATCTTGTGGGCGGCACGCCCTCCGCTGCAAGACTCCGCCGCGGCGAGGGTCCACCCCTTCGCGAGGAGCATCTGGCCGATCCGCTGCTCGAGGGAGGTCCCGTCGAGACTCACCAGGTGCCCCGCGAGCCCCGTGGAGAGATTCCGGCGCGCCTCGCCCTCGAGCGGGTCAAGAGGTCCGGCGGGAGGGTCGGTCAGCGCCAGCGTGATACGCAATACACCGAGGACCGGCAGGACGGACACGGCCACCCCGGGCCTTTCGTACCACGGCCCGAGCACCGGCTCGGCTTGGACCTCGGGGAGTCCGGCCACAACGGCGCGCACGACGCGAACCTCCGGCCGGTCGGGAAAGCGGGCCGCGAGCCGCGGCAGGACGTATTCCTCCAGCATCCCCGCGAACTCGGGAACGACCCCCGGGAGCAGCGCGATCACCTTCCCGCCCGCCTCGAGGAAGGAGCCGCAGGCGAGGCCTCGAGGGTTCGGAATCGGCTCCGCGCCCTCGACGATCAGCGCCTGCCTCCGCTCTGCCTCGGTGAGCGGCCGGCCGCGCGCCTCGACACGCCGCGTCAGCTCGGCGAGCCACGGCTCGTCGAGCGTCACGCCCCGGCCGAGCGCCCGGGCAACCCCCTGCCGGGTGAGATCGTCCCCCGTCGGCCCGAGCCCTCCCGAGGCGATCACCACGTCGGACGTCTCGAGAGCCCCTCGAAGCGCCGCGGCTATGGCGTCCTCGCGGTCTTCGACCCTGACGAGCTGCGACAGCGCGATCCCGAGTTCCGCGAGCCGTTCCCGCGCCAGCGGGCCGTTCGCGTCCGGCCTCTGCGGATCGAGCATCTCCGATCCGACGATGAGCAGCGACGCCTTGGGCATGCCCGCATGTTATCCCGAAGGGCATCGTGTCGGAGGGCGGTATCTGCGTCCCTCCTTTGCTATGCTCCGTGCCGTTCGCCGATGGAGGGCGCGGGCCTCGGGAGAGCATGATATGTTCCGCGTTCCCATGCAGCCGAGGAGCCATCCCTGCGTCGCGCTCGCCCTGCTCACGGCGCTCAACTTCTTCAACTACATCGACCGAAATGTGCTCTTCGCGATCCAGGACCTGGTGAAGGGCGAGTTCCACTGCTCCGACACCGAGCTCGGCTTCCTGACCACCGCTTTCTTCTTCGCCTACGTGGTCACGGCGCCCTTCGCCGGGATCGTCGCGGACCGCGTCCCGCGGAAGCTCATCATGGCCGGCGGCGCGATCGCGTGGAGCCTCTTCACGCTCCTGACCGCCGTCACCTTCGATTTCCGGACGTTGCTCATTCGCCACATGCTCGTGGGGATCGGCGAGGCGACCTTCGTGGCCATCGCGCCGGCGTTCCTCTCCGACATGTTCCCGGAGCACCGTCGCGGCCGCGTGCTGTCGATCTTCTACCTGGCGATTCCCGTGGGCTCCGCGTGCGGGTACCTGCTCGGCGGGTACCTCGGCCATCGTTACGGCTGGCGGAGCCCGTTCTACGTCGCGGCGGTACCCGGCTTGCTGTTGGCGGCCGGGCTCTTCCTGATCGCGGAGCCCGTCCGCGGGAGCAGCGACCGGATCGCCGAGACGCTCGAGCGCGGCACGCTGCTCGGCCTCTTCCGGAACAAGGCGTACTGGACGTGCACTCTCGGCATGGCGATGATGACGTTCGCGGTGGGCGGCCTGCAGGTCTGGATGCCCACGTTCCTCTCGCGGGTGCGGGGCGTTCCCCTGGCCTCCGCCAACAAGATCTTCGGCTCCATGACGCTCGTCACGGGACTCGTCGCCACGCTCGCCGGCGGCTGGATGGGAGACCGGCTGCTGCGGCGGACCCCCGGCGCACATTACCTCGTGTCGGCGATCGGCATGGCGGTCGCGCTGCCCGCCATGGCCGTCGCGATCCACGGCACGGGGACGGCGATGTACCCTGGGATCCTCCTCGCGGAGTTCTTCCTGCTGATCAACACGGCGCCGCTGAATGCCGCTCTCGTGAACTCGGTCGGAGCCTCCGTTCGCGCGACCGCCGTCGCCGTCAACATGTTCGTCATCCATCTTCTCGGCGACGCGTTCTCCCCGACGCTCATCGGTTGGATCTCGGACCGGAGCGACCTCAAGACCGCGTTCGCCCCGGCGCTCGTCGCCGTCGCGCTCTCCGCCGCGATCCTCCTGGTCGGAGCGCGCTTCGCGCCGTCGATACCTCCCGGAGAGGAGAAGGGCGGCCGGGGAGCCTCCGCCGGACCGGGGCCCCGGAATCCGTGACTTCGGCGATTCGGGGTATATTCGGCCTCCGTCGCGGGACCGCAGGGGGGAAGTTCCCCTGCCGGCACGTTCGCGAGGCGGACAGGAGCCCCCATGGCGACGCAGCAGTGCTCCGTGAGCCCGAGCGGCGAGAAGTTCGCCCTGCCCTCCCCCGCCGATTACAAGGCCGAGCTCGACCGTCTTAAGCGTCTCGCGGCCGCGCACCGGAAAGGCGGCAAGGAGATCGTGGTCGTGGTCGGTGTCGGGTTCGTCGGTGCGGTCATGGCCGCCGTGATCGCCGATTCGACCGACCGCAAGGGGAAACCGGGGAAGTTCGTGATCGGCATGCAGAGACCGAGCCCCCGCAGCTACTGGAAGATCCCCCTCTTGAATCGCGGGGTCTCTCCCGTGAAGTCCGAGGACCCGGAGGTGGACGAGCTCATCGCCCGCTGCGTCCACGAGAAGAAGACGCTGGTCGCGACCTTCACCTACGACGCCCTGGCCCTGGCCGACGTCGTGGTCGTGGACGTGCAGTGCGACTATCTCAAGACCTCCCTGGGCAACTGCCGCGAGGGGGTCGCGGACATGGAGGCGCTCGAGGAGTCGATGGCGGTCATCGCGGAGAAGATCCGTCCCGACGCCCTCGTGCTCATCGAGACCACGGTGGCCCCCGGCACGACGGAGCAGATCGCCTACCCGATCATGAAGAAGGTCTTCGAGCGGCGCGGGATCAGGAGGGACCCGCTCCTCGCGCACAGCTACGAGCGGGTCATGCCGGGCCGGGACTACGTCCGTTCCATCCGGGACTTCTGGCGGGTTTGCAGCGGCGTCAACGACCGGGCGAAGCGCAAGGTGCGGAAGTTCCTGTCCGAAGTCCTGAACACCGATCGCTACCCCCTGACCGTCCTCGACCGCCCCATCGAGTCGGAGACGGCGAAGATCGTGGAGAACAGCTACCGCGCGACGATCCTGGCGTTCCTCGACGAGTGGTCGCTCTTCGCCGAGCGGAACGGCGTCGACCTCAAGAAGGTGATCGAGGCGATCAAGGTGCGGCCGACCCACTCCAACATCATCTTCCCGGGACCGGGCATCGGGGGGTACTGCCTGCCCAAGGACGGCGGCCTCGGCGTCTGGGCCTATCGGCACATTCACGGGTGGGAGGACGACATCTTCCGGCTGACCCCGCTCGCCATCGACGTCAACGACACCCGCGCGCTGCACGCGGCCCAGCTCGTCCGGGACGCCCTCCGGAATCTCGGCCGTCCCATCGCCTCCGCGAACGTGCTGCTCCTGGGCGCCGCCTACCGCGAGGACGTCGGCGACACCCGCTACAGCGGCTCGGAGATCATCGCCCGCCGGCTCGTGGAGATGGGCGCCGAGATCCGGGTCCACGACCCGTACGTGGAACACTGGTGGGAGTTCGAGTCGCAGGACACCTACCCGGGCCCGGGGCAGAGCCGCGCGCGCTTCTTCCACAGGCAGGACAGGCTGCGCGAGCTCCGGGTCGAGAAGGACCTCCAGAAGGCGATGAAGGGGACGGACGCGATCATTCTCGCGGTGAGGCACGCGCCGTACCTCGACCTCTCCCCCGACAAGGTCGTCGCCGCCGTCGGAAAGCCCTGCGCGATCGTGGACTGCTTCTGCGTCCTGGACGACGACCGGATCCGGCGCTATTTCGAGCTGGGGTGCGAGGTGAAGGGCATGGGCCGCGGGCACATCCAGCGGCTCAAGGAGGCGGTGAGGAAGGGGCGCCGGCCCGTCGTCGCGCCGGCACGCCGCTAGGTCCCGAGGGGTGGCGCCCGCCGCCCCTTTTACGTCGCCCACCGACTCGCGCTCGAGAGCCGCTCCGGCGATAATCGACGCTTGGAGTGGGAGTTCGCCCCGGGAAGAGGTGAGCCATGAGCGACCTGGCGACCAAGCACTGCAAGCCCTGCGAAGGAGGCGCCGAGCCGCTGGGCCTCGACGCCGTCCGCACGCTGCTGAAGAGCCTCGACCACTGGTCGGTCGAGCCGTCCGGCAAGGAGATCTCGAAGCTGTTCAACTTCCGGAACTACCACGAGACCATGGCGTTCGTGAACGCCCTTGCATGGATCTCCCATAGGGAGGACCACCACCCGGATCTCGAGGTGGGGTACAACCTCTGCCGAGTCCGCTACAGCACCCACGCCATCGGCGGCCTGTCGGAGAACGACTTCATCTGCGCCGCCAAGGTGGACGGCCTGTTGCGGGAGCCGTAGCGGGAAAGGGGGCGGTTCCAGCGCGGATGAAACCCGGCCTCGTCATCCGCCGTACCCGAAGATATCTTATGGCGTGGAGTGCCGGGCGCCGCGGCGCCCCCTCCCGCGGAGGACCTTTGGCGAAGCCGCCCGGCGCGGTGGCCGGATCGAGGCGCGGGAAGCTTCCCCCGAAGCTCGACCGGCGGCGGCTCGTCCTTCGCTTCCGCACGTTGCTCCCGAGCACGCGCGAGGCCATCAACATCGCCGTCGCGAAGGTCATGAAGGTCGCCCGTGAGGCAGGCTGCATCGCGTCGGAGGTCGCCGACGTCGAGATCGCCGTCCGCGAAGCCCTCGCCAACGCGATCATCCACGGCAACGAGGGCCGGCCCGACAAGAAGGTCCTACTCCGATGCTACGGCGACCCCGATGACGGGATCCTGCTCGCCATCCGCGACCAGGGCAAGGGGTTCGATCCATCGGCCGTGCCCGATCCCCGCTCCGCCGAGCGACTGGAGCTCCCCCACGGCCGCGGCATCTTCCTCATGCACGAGCTGATGGACCACGCCGAGCACCGGAAGGGCGGGCGCGAGGTGGTCCTCTACAAGGCCTGCGGCGGTCGCAAGGCCGCGAAGAAGCCGGCAGGCGGCAACCGCCGCTAGGGGGAGCGGGGTACCCCGCCGGACCCCGCGCGGGCTCTCCGCGGGACGAGGGACAGGTTCGCGTTTTCCTGTAACATCCCGGGCATGAAACCACGCTGGCCGCGCAGGATCCTCGTCTTCGCCGTCCTCGCCGCCGCCGCGGCGCTGGATCCGGTGGAGGCGTTGAGGGCGGAGTGACGCCTCGCCGGAAACTCCTCTCCTTCTCCCCCTTGCAGCCCACGAGCCGTGACCGTATATGAGACGCGGTTCGCCTTCGACTGGGGGGTGGGAGGGATACATTCGCCGACCCGCTTCCGACCGTCGGCGTGACGATCCCGGTCAACGTATTCGGCGCTGGCGCGCCCAAGGGAGTGGAGAAAGCCGATGCCCCGAACCTCAAGAACCCTCACCTCGATCATGCTGGCCGCGATGGTGGCGCTCCTCGCCCTGTCCGCCGCCCTCGCGGGAAACAGCGACGTGACCACCGGCCAGTTCCTCGTGGCCATCGCCAAAGAGGCCAACGTCGGTGCCGCCGACCCTGTCGCGGCAGCGGAGGCGCTCCGCTCCGCGGGCTACCCGCTGCCCAAGCTCGATCCCGACAAGCCGCTGACCGAAGGGACGGTCGCCGTGATCGCGAACGCGCTCGGGCTCAGGGTCACGACCCAAAGCCCCGACGCGGCGTTCGGCTCCGGCCAGGTGGCCGCGTTCCTGGGGACCTTCGGTCGCGACCTCGGCAGCCGCGCGGGATCACGGCCCGACATCGACGGCACGGATCCATCGACCAAGGGCAAGAAGAAGGGCCACCACAAGTCCAGCAGCGAGCCGCTCTGATTCCCACCGGTCACGGGCCCTCCGGGCGCCGGCTCGTGCCGGCGTCCGGAGATCTCCTCATCCCACCCCGTGAGGCCCGGCACGCCGAGGAGGTCCCGATGGCCGACTCGTAGCTCCCCTGCCCTGTCCGGTGTCCCGCCCGCGGTGCTAGGATGAGCCTCACCCCGTCCGGAACCCGCCGGACCCACCGTTGAAGGGACCCTCATGGCGAACGTCGGCGAGAGCAGGAAAGTCCTCTCCGGCAACGAGGCGATAGCTCACGCGGCCTACGTCGGCGGAGTCGAGGTGGCCTCGGCCTACCCCGGCACCCCCAGCACCGAGATCCTCGAGAACGTCGCGAAGTTCCCCGAGATCTACTGCGAGTGGGCGGTCAACGAGAAGGTCGGCATGGAGGTGGCCATCGGGGCCTCCTTCGCCGGCGCCCGTTGCCTCACGGCCATGAAGCACGTGGGTCTCAACGTGGCCCTCGACCCGCTGATGACCTTCGCGTACATCGGCGCGAACGGGGGGATGGTGGTGGTCTCGGCGGACGATCCCGGCATGCACAGCTCGCAGAACGAGCAGGACAACCGCAACATCGCCCGGTTCGGCAAGATGCCCTTGCTCGAGCCGTCCGACAGCCAGGACTGCTACGACATGGTCCGGGCGGCGCTCGATCTTTCCGAGGAATTCGAGGTCCCGGTGCTGGTGAGGACGACGACCCGCGTCTCCCACTCTTCCGGCGTGGTGGATCTCGGGCCGATCGAGCGACGGCCCCACGGCGACCGCCGGTACAAGAAGGACATCACGAGGAACATCCCGGTCCCGATGTTCGCGAGGGGGATGCGAGCCCGGCTCGAGGACAAGCTCCGCCGCCTCGCGGAGCACGCGGAGCGAAGCCCGTTCCAGAGGATCGAGCGCGGCGACGGAGTGGGGATCGTGACCTCGGGCATCGGCTACGCGTACGCGAGGGAAGCCTTCCCGGACGCGTCCATCCTGAAGCTCGGGATGACCCATCCCCTCCCCGAGCGCATCGTGCGGGAATTCGCCTCGACGGTGGAGCGGCTGTACGTCGTTGAAGAGGGAGACGCGTTCCTGGAGGAGCAGCTCCTCGCGCTGGGAATCCGGGTGGAGACGCCCCGGGCGTCGCTCCGGATCGGCGAGCTCAGCCCGGACCGGCTCGCCGACCTGGCCGCCGAGATCGCGGGCCGGGAGCCACGGACCCGGCCGGCCCCGATGCCCGGCCTCCCGGCGAGGCCGCCGGTCCTCTGCCCCGGCTGCTCGCACCGGGGAGTGTTCCACGCGCTCCACCGCCTGCGGGCGCTCGTGACGGGAGACATCGGCTGCTACTCGCTCGGCGCTTTCGCGCCCCTCGACGCCATGGACACCATCGTGTGCATGGGCGCGAGCGTCACGAACGCCCACGGGCTGGAGAAGGCCGGCCAGCCGGGACGGATCGCGGCGGTGATCGGCGACAGCACGTTCTTCCACTCGGGGATCACGGGCCTGCTCAACATGGTCTACAACCGGAGCCGCGGGACGGTGGTCGTCCTCGACAACCACACCACCGCGATGACCGGCCACCAGCAGCACCCGGGCACGGGTAAGACGCTCATGGGGGACGAGACCGCCGAGACCCGGATCGAGGACGTGGCGCGGGGGCTCGGCGTGCGGCGGGTCCGGGTCGTGGACCCGTACGACCTCGAGGCGACCTATGAGGCCCTCAAGGAGGAGCTGGACTCTCCCGAGCCCTCCGTCATCGTCTGCCGCCGGCCTTGCATCCTCGGGGCGAGGGCCAAGGTCGAAAACCGCTACGAGATCGGGCCGGACAAGTGCACGGGGTGCGGCGTGTGCCTCCGCCTCGGCTGCCCGGCGATGGAGAAGACCGAAGAGGTCGCCGAGGCGACCGGCAAGGACAAGGTGCGGATCAACGAGGTTCTCTGCGTGGGTTGCGGCCTCTGCGTGCAGGTCTGCCGGCTCGACGCGGTCCACGAGAAGGTGCGGCCATGAGCGCGATCTTGAACGTGTCCCTGGTGGGCGTGGGCGGGCAGGGCATCCTGCTGGCCGGGGAGATCCTCTGCCGGGTCGCGCTCCTCTCGGGAAAGGACGTGAAGAAGAGCGAGGTCCACGGGATGGCCCAGCGCGGGGGGAGCGTCGTCGGCCAGGTCCGGATCGGCGAGCGCGTCCACTCCCCCCTGATCGCCACGGGGGCGTCGGACTTCCTCGTCGCGTTCGAAAAGGTCGAGGCGCTTCGGTTCGCTCACGAGCTCAAGCCGGGCGGGGTCGCGGTGGTGAACGATCAGGAGATCCGCCCGATCACGGTCACCACGGGACAGTCCGTTTGGCCGGCGGACCTCGACGGGAAGCTGCGCGCCGCGTTCCCTCGCCTGGACCTGATCCCCGCCCTCGGGATCGCCACGGGTCTGGGCAACGTTCGCGTCGTCAACCTCGTGATGATCGGCGCCCTGTCGCGTCACCTCGAGGTGGGCGAGACGGTCTGGCGGGAAGCGATCGCCGCGCTGGTCCCGGCGAAGGTCCGGGAGATCAACCTCAAGGCCTTCGAAGCGGGGCAGTCCGCCCTCGTCGCCGGAAAGCCGTAGCGCGCGATTCACAGCTCGTGGAGCGTCGCGTCCACGGCGGGAGGGAGCACCTTCCTGCGGAGGCGGGCGAGACGCCTCTCGGGCGCGCCCGCGAACGGATCTTCCTCCAGGACGTCGCCCATCTCGGCCTCGATCGACTCCGGATCCTCGCCTGCCTCCATGCGCCGGATCGCCTCTTCCATACCGCCCGTCACCGGGATTCCCGCCGCCTCGTAGAGCCGCCGGGCGAGACGAGCCGCATGGCGGGGGTCGTTGTCGTCCAGACTCTCCATCTCACCGGCCATGGACGCCATCGCCCGCTCGAGCCTCGACTCGTCGAAGTCGGGGAGCCCTTCTCCGGAATCGCCCTCGCTTTCCTTGCGCCCCGAGGAGATCGCGAACGCGGACGGGCGGCGCGGGAGGTCCGGCCTCGCGCACCGGGGGCATGCCGGCCGCTTCCGCGTGCTCACGCTCCGTGCCAGGAAGCTGAACACCGTGTGACAGTCGCGGCAGTAGAACTCGTAGATCGGCATCCGTCCCTCTAGCCGAGCATCAGCAGATCCGGGGGAGATCCATTCCAGAAAGAAAGTCCACGGGGCGCTCGCCGCCCACCTTCGTCCGGAGAAGCACCGGGACGGCGCCTCGACGGTTCTCCTCCACCCATCCGATTCGCGTCGCGTCGCACCCGAGCGGGTGGGAACGGAGGGCCTCGATCGCGCGGTCCGCGTCGCCGCCCGCCACCCAGACGAGGATCCGTCCTTCGGATGCGAGGTACAGAGGATCGAGACCGAGCATCTCGGAAACCGCGGCGACCTCCGGACGGACCGGCAGACGGGATTCGTCGAGGACGATCCGCGCGGTCGCCCGCTCGGCCACCTCGTTGCAGGTCACCGCGACGCCGCCGCGGGTCGGGTCGTGCATGGAGTGCACCTCAGCGCCCGACGAGAGGAGCGCCTCGGCCAGCGCCGCGAGAGGCGCGCAGTCGGAACGGAGGCCGGGCCCGCCGATCGCATGGCGCGACGCCATGATGGTCGCGCCGTGGTCGCCGAGGCTTCCCGAGATCAACACCGCGTCGCCGGGCCGGATCCGGTGATCGCCGACGTCGCGGCCATCGGGGACCACTCCCAGGCCGGCCGTCACCGCGTACATCCGGTCGCCTTTCCCTCGGGGGACCACCTTGGTGTCGCCCGCCACGACCTGAACGCCCGCTTCCGCCGCGGCGCGGGCCGCTCCGCGGACGAAGGTCAGAAGTAGATCGCCCTGGAGCCCTTCCTCGAGGATCACCGCGAAGGTCAGCCAGAGGGGCCGGGCACCGGCCACCGCGAGGTCGTTCACGGTGCCGCATACCGACAGGTACCCGAGGTCGCCGCCGGGAAACACCGGCGGGTCGACGACGAACGCGTCGGTGGTCAGGGCCGGCCGGCCGGGCGGCAGCTCGGGCAGGACCGCGCTGTCCGCCATCGTCGCGAGGAACGGGTTGTCGAGCGCCGGCAGGAACGCGTCCCGCACGAGCGAGTGGGTCAGCCTCCCTCCCGAGCCGTGGGCGAGCAGGATCCTGTCGGGCCGGCTCACGACGCCGCCCCCGCGGCCCAACGGTCGTGCCGGTGCCAGGCCGCGCACGTCCCCTCGCTGGACACCATGCAGGCCCCGACGGGGGTCTCCGGGGTGCACTCGGCGGCGAACAGCGGGCACTCCGGGGGGTCGATGGCTCCCTTCAGAACCTCGCCGCATCGACACCCCGGGGGCTCCACCGGCTCCGGCAGCTCGACCGCGATCCGCGAGGCGTCCCGGTGCGCCCAAGGCCTGCGCAGCGCGAGGCCCGATGCGGGGATCGTCCCCAGGCCCCGCCAGGCCGTATCCGCCGGCTCGAAGAACTTCTCGAGGAGCGCCCGCGCATGGGGGTTCCCCTCGGCTGTCACGACGCGGCCGTAGAGGTTCGCGACTTCGGCCCGGCCTTCCCGCAGCTGCTCCACCAGCTCCAGCACCCCGCGCAGCACGTCGGCCGGCGTGAACCCGACCACGACGGCCGGGATGCCGAACTCCGCCGGGAGGAACTCGAACTCCCTGGAGCCGGTCACCACCGAGACGTGCCCCGGGAGGAGAACGCCGCTCACCCTGACCTGGGGGTCCCGCGCGAGCGCCCGGAGGGGCGGCGGGACCGTCTTGTTGCCGGGAAGAATCAGGAAGTTCCGGGTTCTTTCGCGCTCCGCCTCCTCCACCGCCGCGACGATCGTCGGCGCCGTGGTCTCGAACCCCACGGCCAGGAAGACCACGCGCGCCCCGGGCTCGGCGCGCGCCGCTTCCAGCGCGTCGCGCGGCGAGTAGACCACCCGGATTCGCGCCCCGCGCGCCCGGGCTTGCTCGAGGCTGCCGCGGCTCGACGGGACGCGCACGAGATCGCCGAAGGTGCACACGATCGTGCCCGGCAGCGCCGCGAGTGCCTCCGCCCGGTCCAGGTAGTCCACGGGTGTGACGCAGACCGGGCAGCCCGGACCCGAGATCAGCCGGACCTGCGGGGGAAGCATGCGCCGCAGTCCCGCGGCGGCGATCGCGTGGGTATGCGTGCCGCACACTTCCATCAGCACCACCTGCCGATCGAGTCCCTCGCTCGCTTCGCGGATCCGTCCCGCGAGAGTCGCGATCGCCCGTGGATCGAAGAAGGCGTCGCCGGACGTCACGACGGGTCCTCCGCGGCCCGGGACAGCTCCTCGAGCAGGGCCAGCGTCTCCCGCGCTTCCTCCGCGTTGAGCTTCCCGATCGCGTAGCCGGCGTGGATAAGGAGGTAATCCCCGATCTCCGCTTCGGGAAGGAGCATCAGTGAGACCTTCCGGCGCACGCCGTCGATCTCCACGTCCCCCTCGAGATCGCTCCGCTCGACCAGCTCCATCGGTATCGCCAGGCACATCAGAGGGCTCCTTTCAGCTCCGGCTCCCTTCCCAGCGAGAGCGAGAGGGCGGCCAGCACCGCCTGGCCGTGGGAAAGTCCCCCGTCTCCCGGAGGAAGCGACCTCGGCGTCTGCACGGAGAAGCCGGCGTCGCCAAGCCGCGCGGCGAGCCCGCTAAGCAGCCGCCGGTTCACGAGGCATCCGCCGCCCAGGGCGACGATCCGGGTTCCGTGCGGGAACACTCGAAGCGCCGTCTCCGCGGCCATCGCGCAAAAGGTAGCATGAAAGCCCGAGGCCACCCGGGCCGGGTCCTCTCCCGAAGCGACCCGGCGGGCCGCGGCCGCGAGCAGGGCCGGCCCGGGCACCACCGGCCCGCGCGGCACGTCGCGAAGGCGGACCTCGGGCCAGATCTCGGGCTCGCCGGGATCTCTCGCGGCGAGCGACTCGAGCCGCAC
>JBGQAU010000052.1:0-21880 GCA_041494445.1 Acidobacteriota bacterium
CGGGTCGGAAGAAGATCACCCAGTGGACCCGGTACGGGACGGTGGCCCTCTCCGTGATCCAGTCCTACGGGATCGCGCTCTGGCTCCAGTCGGCCAGCGCCGGCGGGGCGGAGCGAATCGTGCTCAACCCCGGCTTCGGCTTCCAGCTGATGACCATGCTCACCCTGACCACCGGCACCGCTTTCATCATGTGGCTCGGCGAGCAGATCTCGGAGCGCGGCATCGGAAACGGCATTTCGCTGATCATCTTCGCGGGCATCGTCGTCGGCTTCCCGAACGCGGTGGTGAGAACGTGGGAAGACCTGCGCACCGGGCAGCTCGGCCCGCTGGCCGTCGTGATGCTCCTGGCGCTCATGGCGGTGGTGGTGGCGGCCATCGTGCTCGTGGAGCGCGCCCAGAGGAAGATCCCGATCCAGTACGCGCGCAGGGTCGTCGGGCGCCGGGTGTACGGCGGGGCCTCCACGTACCTGCCGCTCCGCGTGAACACCGGGGGCGTGATCCCCGTCATCTTCGCCTCCTCGATGCTCGCGATTCCGCAGACGCTCCTTCAGTTCCAGTTCTTGAAGGACATCCGATGGGTGCAGGACCTGCAACGGCAGCTGGAGTACTCGGCTCCGCTGTACAACCTCCTGTACTTCGTCATGATCATCTTCTTTTGCTTCTTCTACGTGTCCATCATCTTCAACCCGATGGACCAGGCGGACAACATGAAGAAGTACGGCGGGTTCATCCCCGGCATCCGACCGGGGAGAAAGACCGCCGAGTACATCGACCGGATCCTGACACGCCTGACGTTCGGGGGCGCGATCTACCTCGGGCTGGTGAGCATCTTGCCGGTGTTCCTCATCAGCGGCCTGAGGCTCCAGGTGCTCCCGTGGATCGGCCCGGCGATGGAGCCGTATCTTCCCAAGATGATCACGCAGGGACTCAACGTGAAGTTCTATTTCGGCGGGACCTCGCTCCTGATCGTGGTCGGCGTGGCCATGGACACGGTGCAGCAGATCGAGTCCCAGCTGATCATGCGGCACTACGAGGGGTTCATGAAAGGGGCCCGGATCCGCGGGCGGCGAGGGTAGGAAGGCGGGATGGTCGCGATGAGAGTCGTCCTGGTGGGACCTCCCGGGGTCGGCAAGGGGACCCAGGCGCTCCGGCTCAAGCAAGAGCTCGGGGTGCCGCACGTGTCCACCGGCGACAGCCTTCGCGAGGCCGTGCAGAAGGGTACACCGCTCGGCCGGCGGGTGAGGTCCTTCCTGGAATCGGGGAGGCTGGCCCCGGACGACCTCATGGGCGAGCTGATCGCGGAGCGCTTAGGGCAGCCGGATGCCGGGGCGGGGTTCGTCCTCGACGGCTTCCCACGGACCGGCGGGCAGGTCGCGATCCTCGACGGAGTGCTCGCGAGGCTCGGGGCGCGGCTCGACCGCGTGCTGGCGCTCTCCGCCCCGGCGGCGGAGATCGTGCGCCGGCTGTCGGGCCGGAGGAGCTGCCCGCAGTGCGGCAGCGTTTTCCACATCGAAAGCCGTCCGCCGGCTTCGCCGGGGGTGTGCGACGGGTGCGGGTCGGCGCTGGTGCAGCGGCCCGACGACGAGGAGGACGTCGCCCGCGAGCGCCTCGCGGTCTTCGAGGCGCAGACGCTCCCCGTCCTGGAGGTTTACCGCGAGCGCGGGCTGCTCACGGAGGTGGACGCGTCGGGAGATCCCGACGCGGTGTTCGCCGCGCTCAAGTCGGGGCTGGCGGCGCCGTGAACCGTACGATCTTGAAGTCGCCGGCCGAGATCGAGATCCTGGACCAGGCGAACCGGATCATCAGGGGGATCCTGGTCGAGTTGAGGAGCAGGATCCGTCCGGGAGTGACGACGCTGGACATCGACCGGTTCGCGGAGGAGAGGATCGTTGCGGCGGGAGGCACCCCCGCGTTCAAGGGGTACCGGGGACCGGCGGGCGGGCCCGGCTTTCCCGGGACGGTCTGCGCGTCGGTGAACGACGAGGTGGTCCACGGGATCCCCTCGGCCGAGGTGGTGCTCAGGGAGGGCGACATCGTCTCCGTGGACCTCGGCGTGCTTTTTCGCGGATACTACGGGGACGCCGCGGAGACCTTCGCGGTGGGCGGGGTGTCCGGCGAGGCGAGGAAGCTGCTCGACGTGACGAGCGAATCGCTCGGGTTCGGCCTCGACAAGGCCCGGCCCGGAAACCGGGTGTCGGACATCGGACACGCGGTGCAGGAGCACGTGGAGGCTCACGGGTTTTCCGTGGTGAGGGAGTTCGTGGGGCACGGGATCGGCTCCCACCTCCACGAGGAGCCGCAGGTGCCCAACTTCGGGCAGCCGGGGCGCGGGGCGCGTCTCCTCCCCGGCATGGTGCTCGCCGTCGAGCCGATGGTGAACGCGGGCGCGCCGGAGGTCGTGGTGAGCGCGTCTGACGGGTGGACCGCCAGGACCCGGGACGGGAGCCTGTCGGCCCATTTCGAGCTGTCCGTGGCGATCACGGAGGACGGACCGAGGGTGCTCGGGGAGCCGGTCGGCCCGTGACGGTGAAGGGTTCGATGAAGATCGGAGGCGGGACGCACCGTTCCTGGAACGGCGGGCGGGGCCCGGCCTCGGAGAGGTAAGACCGGTATATATGCCCAAGGAAGAGGCGATCCAGGTCGAGGCCACGGTCGTCGAGCCGCTGCCCAACGCGATGTTCCGGGTGGAGCTCGATAACAAGCACCGGGTGCTGGCGCACATATCGGGGAAGATGCGGAAGCACTTCATCCGGATCCTGCCCGGCGACAAGGTGCTGGTGGAGCTTTCGCCCTACGATCTGACGCGCGGGCGGATCGTGTACCGCTATAAGTGACGGCGGTCGCTCGCGGACGGAGGCGGTCATGAAGGTCCGAGCATCGGTGAAGAAGATCTGCGAGAAGTGCAAGATCGTGAAGAGAAAAGGCGTCGTCCGGGTGATCTGCGAGAACCCGAAGCACAAGCAGCGTCAGGGTTGACGCGGGCGGGCGTTTAAGGAGGCTTGAGCCGTGGCACGTATCGCGGGAGTTGACCTCCCCCCGAGCAAGCGGGTGGAGATCGGTCTGACCTACATCTTCGGGATCGGGCGTTCCCGTTCCCTGACGATCCTGGGCAGGGCCCAGGTGGACCCGGCGACGAAGGTCCGGGACCTCTCCGAGGACGAGGTCGTCCGGATTCAGCGGGTGATCAACCAGGAAGGGCGCGTCGAGGGCGACCTCAGGAAGAGCGTCTCGCTGGACATCAAGAGGCTCATCGAGATCGGGTCGTATCGCGGCATGCGGCACCGCCGGAACCTGCCGTGTCGGGGGCAGAGGACGCACACCAACGCGCGGACCCGCCGCGGGCCGCGCAGGGCCATCGCGGGCAAGAAGCGCACCGTGGGGAAGAAGGGCTGACGGAGCGCGTCGACGGTCGCGCGTCGCGGATCCGAGGTGGGCCTCGGTCCCCGGTCCGCGCCGCCCGGCGCTGAGGAAAGAGCATGGCGAAAGCAGCGAAAGCCGCCGGGAAGAAGGGCGGCAAGAAGGAGAAGAAGAACGTTCCCCACGCGACGGTGCACGTCCACGCGTCGTTCAACAACACGATCGTGACCGTCACCGATCCGAAGGGGAACGTGCTGAGCTGGTCCTCGGCGGGCGTCCAGGGCTTCAAGGGCTCTCGCAAAGGGACCCCCTTCGCGGCGCAGACCGCGGCGCAGGCGGCGGGGAACATGGCGAAGGAGCACGGGGTCCGGACGGTGGATGTCCGGGTCAAGGGGCCGGGCGCCGGGCGCGAGTCGTCCATCAGGGCGCTGCAGGCCGCAGGGATCGAGATCAAGTCCATCAAGGACGTGACGCCGATCCCGCACAACGGGTGCCGACCGCCCAAGCGGCGGCGGGTCTAGCCGGGTCTAGGAGGTTCGCCAGTGGCAAGGATGACCGGAGCGGTCTGCAGGATGTGTCGGCGGGAAGGGATGAAGCTCTTCCTGAAGGGCGACCGCTGCTTCAAGGAGAAATGCGCTTTCGAGAGGCGAGGTTATGCGCCGGGCCAGCACGGCCGGCGGCGCTCGAAGGTGCAGGGGTACGGGATCCAGCTCCGCGAGAAGCAGAAGGTCAAGCGGATGTACGGGGTGCTGGAGCGGCAGTTCAGGAACTACTTCGCGAAGGCGTCGCGGAAGAAGGGGATCACCGGCGCCAACCTGCTCCAGATGCTCGAGCGGCGGCTCGACAACGTCGTGTACCGCCTGGGTTTCGCCTCGTCGCGCGCCATGGCCCGCCAGCTCGTCGCCCACGGGCACATCCTGGTGAACGGGAAGAAGGTGGACATCCCGGCGAGCCTGGTCGGGGCCGGCGCGGTGGTCTCCCTCAAGGAGGCCAGCCGAAGGAACGAGGCGATCAAGATCTGCTTGGACACGGCGAAGGGGCGCGGCGTTCCGTCGTGGCTCGATCTCGACGCGGACGGTTTCCGGGGCACGGTGAAGCAGGCGCCGTCCCGGGAGGAGATCGCGCTGCCGATTCAGGAGCAGCTCATCGTCGAGTTGTACTCGAAGTAGTCGGCCGGGGCGGGCGGGTTTCCGTCCCGCGGGAGGACGCGGATGCTCTGGAAGGGTTTTCAGAAGCCGAAACGGCTCGAAGTCGACCGGCAGACGCTGACGGCGACATTCGGCCGATTCTCGGCGCAGCCGTTCGAGCGGGGGTTCGGAACGACCATCGGAAACGCCATGAGGCGGATTCTCTTGTCCTCCATCGAGGGGGCGGGCATCACGGCGGTGAAGATCGAAGGGGTCCTGCACGAGTTCTCGTCCGTTCCCGGGGTGGTCGAGGACACGACCGACATCATCCTCAACCTCAAGCAGATTCCGTTCCGGATCCACAGCGACCATTCCGAGGTCCTGACCCTCGTCGCCGAGGGGCCGAAGGCGGTGAAATCCGGGGACGTGGAAGCCGGGTCGAACGTCGAGATCCTGGACCGCGACATCCCGATCGCGACGCTGTCCGAGGAAGGCAAGATCTCGATGGAGATGCGCCTGAAACGAGGTCGCGGCTACGTCCCGGCCGACCAGAACTTCGACGACGACCTTGGGATCGGGTACATTCCGGTGGACTCGGCCCACTCTCCCGTCCGGAAGGTGAACTACATCGTCGAGGACGCGCGGCTCGGGCAGCAGACCGACTACGACAAGCTGACCCTCGAGGTCTGGACCAACGGTGCCGTGACCCCGCAGGACGCGGTGGCGCTGGCCGCGAAGCTCCTCAAGGACCACATGGCGATCTTCATCAATTTCGAGGAGTCGGCCGAGGAGGACATGGAGTTCCCGGTCACCGAAGACGAGCGACTCCTCGAAACCCTGAACCGATCCGTCGAGGAGCTGGAGCTGTCGGTTCGCTCCTACAACTGCCTGAAGAACGCCAACATCAAGTCCATCGGCGACCTGGTCACCAAGTCCGAGGTCGAGATGCTCAAGACGAAGAACTTCGGCCGGAAGTCCCTGAACGAGATCAAGGACATTCTGACCGAGATGGGTCTCGCCCTCGGCATGAACATCGACCTCAAGAAACTCAAGGCCCGCTCTACCTAACCGGGGGCCGGGCTCCGGAGAACCGAACATGAAACACCGGGTAGCCGGACGGAAGCTCGGGCGGACGTCGGCCCACCGCCTGGCGCTGCTTCGCAACCTCGCCACGGCCCTTTTCGAGAGAGAGCGGATCCGGACGACGCTCATGAAGGCCAAGGAGCTCCGGCCTTTCGCCGAGAAGCTCGTGACGACGGCCAAGAAGGAGACCCTCCACGCCCGGAGGCAGGTGCTTCGGCACATTCACGATCGCGAGGTCGTGGCGAAGCTGTTCGAGACGCTCTCCGCCCGCTTCGCGCAGCGCCCGGGAGGCTACACGCGCATCCTCAAGCTGGGTCCGCGCCGCGGGGACGCGGCCGAGATGGCGATCATCGAGCTGGTCGGGTCGGAGGCGCCGACCTCGAAGAAGAAGAAGGGCGGCGCGAAGGCGAAGGGCGCCCAAGAGGCTCCGGAGATCGAGGCCCCGTCGGGCGCGGAGGATACCGCGGCGGAGGCGACGCAGAGGGAGAAGGCTGCGCGGAGGAAGGCGCCGGCGAAGAAGGCGAAGGATTCCGGCAAGGGCGGGAAGCCGAAGGCGAAGAAGGCCGCCGAGGGCAAGGGCAGGGGGAAGGCGGAGGAGAAGCCCAAGGCCGCGAAGAAGGCCGCCCGGAAGCGGGGCAAGGGTTCGGAGGAGTGAAGCCTTCCGCCAGGGTTGCCGACTCGCTCTGAACGACCACGAGGGAGCCCACCGGGCTCCCTCTTTTGTCAGAGCGCACTCCGCGCCCGCAGCGGCGGGGAGGTGATGTGCCGAAGCGCCGCGACCTCCGGAAGATCCTGATCGTCGGGTCGGGGCCGATCGTGATCGGGCAGGCGTGCGAGTTCGACTACTCGGGAACGCAGGCCGTGAAGGCCCTCCGCCAGGAGGGATACACGACGGTCCTGGTCAACTCGAACCCCGCCACGATCATGACCGACCCCTTGACCGCCGACCGGACGTACGTCGAGCCGCTGGTCCCGGAAATCCTCGAGAAGATCCTCGAGCGCGAGCGCCCGGACGCGTTCCTGCCGACGGTGGGCGGGCAGACCGGCCTCAACCTCGCGGTGGAGCTCGGCGAGGCCGGGGTCCTGGACCGGCTCGGTGTGGAGCTCATCGGGGCGAGCCTCGCGGCGATCCGCATGGCCGAGGACCGGCTGGCGTTCAAGGAGGCGGCGGCGCGGGTCGGCCTCGAGACGCCGAAGAGCGGCACCGCGGGGTGCCTCGACGAGGCGCGCGCGCTGATCCGGGACATCGGCTTCCCGAACATCGTCCGTCCCTCGTTCACGCTGGGAGGGACCGGCGGGGGCATCGCCTACAACCTGGAGGAGTTCGAGGAGATCGTCTTCGACGGGCTTGACGCGAGCCCGGTGCGCCAGGTCCTCGTCGAAGAGTCCGTGCTGGGCTGGAAGGAGTACGAGCTGGAAGTGATGCGCGACCTCAACGACAACGTCGTGGTGATCTGCTCCATCGAGAACTTCGACGCGATGGGCGTGCACACAGGCGACTCGATCACCGTGGCCCCGGCGCAGACCCTCACGGACAAGGAGTTCCAGCTGATGCGGGATGCCGCCGCCGCGGTGATCCGCGAGGTCGGCGTGGCGACCGGCGGCTCGAACATCCAGTTCGCGGTGGACCCGGGGTCGGGACGGATGGTGGTGATCGAGATGAACCCCAGGGTCTCCCGCTCGTCGGCCCTGGCGTCCAAGGCCACCGGGTTCCCGATCGCCAAGATCGCCGCGAAGCTCGCCGTCGGGTACACCCTCGACGAGATCCCGAACGACATTACCCGCTCGACCCCTTCTTCCTTCGAGCCGGCGCTCGACTACGTGGTGGTCAAGATCCCGCGCTGGGCGTTCGAGAAGTTCCCGTCCACGAGCCCGGTGCTCGGCACCCAGATGAAGTCGGTCGGCGAGGCCATGGCCATCGCCCGCACGTTCAAGGAGGCGCTCCAGAAGGCGATCCGCTCCCTCGAGGTGGGCCGCGCCGGCCTCGGCGCCGACGGGCGCGACCGGTTCGACGGGTCGCGTCTCAGGGAGCGGCTTCTGACGCCGAACTGGGAGCGGATCTTCTACATCCGCCACGCCCTGCAGGGCGGGATGTCCGTCGAGGCGATCGCCGAGCTGACTCGGATCGACCCCTGGTTCCTGGCGCAGATCGACGAGATCGTCCGCCTCGAGGGGCGCCTCCGGTCGTTCGACCTCCCCTCCGTGCCCGAGCCGCTCCTGCGGACGGCGAAGCGCGCCGGTTTCTCGGACCGGCAGCTCGCGCACCTCTTGGACTCCAGCGAGGGAGACGTCCGCGCGCGCCGGAAAGCCGAAGGGCTCGAAGCGGTATTCAAACGCGTGGATACGTGCGCCGCCGAGTTCGACGCGGAGACCCCCTATCTCTACTCGACCTACGACGAGGAGGACGAGTCCGAGCCCACGACCCGGCGGAAGGTGATGATCCTCGGCGGCGGTCCGAACCGGATCGGGCAGGGAATCGAATTCGACTACTGCTGCTGCCACGCCTCGTTCGCCCTCCGCGAGGAGGGGATCGAGAGCATCATGGTCAACTGCAACCCCGAGACGGTCTCCACCGACTACGACACCTCCGACCGACTCTACTTCGAGCCCCTGACCCTCGAGGACGTCCTCCGGATCGTCGAGGCCGAGAAGCCCGAAGGGGTGATGGTGCAGTTCGGCGGCCAGACGCCGCTGGGCCTCGCGCTTTCGCTCCAGGCGCACGGGGTGCCGATCCTCGGCACGACGCCGGACTCCATCGACCTCGCAGAGGACCGGCAGAGGTTCGGCGGGCTGCTGGTGGAGCTGGGGATTCCCGCGCCGGAATGGGGGACGGCGAGGTCGCTCGAGGAGGCCCGGGCGACTGCCTCGCGGATCGGCTATCCGGTCCTGGTGCGTCCCTCGTACGTGCTGGGGGGACGGGCGATGTTCGTCACCCACGAGGAGGAGACGCTCTCCCTGACCATGCGCCGCGCGGTGGAGGCTTCGCCGGAGCACCCGGTCCTGATCGACCGGTTCCTCGAGGACGCGTTCGAGGTGGACGTGGACGCGGTCGCCGATGGGAGCCGCGTCGTCGTCGCCGGCATCATGCAGCACATCGAGGAGGCGGGGATCCACTCCGGGGACTCGACCTCGGTGATCCCGCCTTTCCATCCGGTGGTCGCGGGGAGAATGGACGTCCTACGGGACTACACGGTGCGCCTGGGCCGCGCGCTCCGGGTCAAGGGGCTGATGAACGTCCAGTACGCGATCAAGGACGGCGTCGTCTACGTGCTCGAGGTCAACCCTCGGGCGAGCCGAACCGTCCCGTTCGTGTCCAAGGCGACCGGGCTCCCCCTGGCTCGGATCGCGGCGAAGGTGATGGTGGGGCGGACGCTGGACGAGCTGGGGCTGACCGCGGAGCCGGCGGTACGCGGCACCTTCGTGAAGCAGTCGGTGTTCCCGTTCGTGAAGTTCCCCGGCGAGGATCCCGTGCTGGGCCCCGAGATGCGCTCCACGGGAGAGGTGATGGGCGTCGCGCCGGAGTTCGGCGTGGCCTTCGCGAAAGCTCAGCTCGCCGCCGGCTGCCGCCTGCCGCTCAGCGGGACCGCATTCCTCTCCGTCAACGACAACGACAAGACCCACCTGGTCCCGATCGCGCGAGGCCTCGCGGATCTCGGCTTCGATCTGATCGCGACCGAAGGGACGGCAGCGCACCTGAGGGGCGTCGGACTTCCCTGCCGGGAGGTCTACAAGGTGCTGGAGGGGCGCCCCAACGTCGTGGACCTGATGAAGAACGGCGAGATCCACCTCGTGGTGAACACCCCGCTCGGGCGGGAGTCCTACTTCGACGAGAAGGCACTCCGCACCAACGCCACGCGGCGCGGGATCCCGCTGATCACCACCCTGTCCGCCGGCCACGCGGTGGTGGAGGCGATCCGGGCGATGCGGGAGGGACCCCTCGAGGTCCGGAGCCTGCAAGAGATCTACGGGGCGCCGTGAACCCGCGGGGAGCGAGCCGCGGCCGGGGGTCGCTCCCTCACGGGGCCGGCACGACGCCGTCACAGCTCATGCAGCCGTCGGGATAGGTCGAGCACGCGACGCGCTCCCCCGACTTCCGCTCGACGACCCAGACCACGTCGCATCGCGCCGCCACGGGAACGACGGCAAGGTGTACCCGGAGGATCTCCGGCGGATACGTCCCGAAAGGGACGTCCGGGTCCGGTCGAACCCACGCCCTTGACCTGACCACGTACGTCCTCCCCGCCTGCGCATCGAACGTGATCGAGTGCAATTTTGTCGGCGCGTCGAGCGACGCGGGCAGCACCTGTCTCGGGCCGTCCAATCTGCGAACCGTGACGGGGGCGAATCGAACGACGATCTCGTGCCGTCCGGGCACGACCCGCGCGGCGGCGACGCCGTTCGGGACCCGCACCTCGTCGTTCGTCCCGGCGAGAGGGCGCGGTCCCGGCTCCTCGTCCAGAGGCTGGCCATCGACGGAGACGAGACGCACCCATGAGTACTCGCCGCCGCGCCACGCCTGCGCGGTGACCGTCGCGGAGTCCTTCTTGCTCGGGCGAGCTCGCCGCTCCTTCGCCGCGGAAACCCCCACGAGCAGGAGCGAAAGGCAGATCGAGAGAACGAGCGTGCGTCGGCTCAAGATGACCCCCCCGTTTCCGTCCCGGCGGCCGGGACACGGATGGCCCGGATCAGGTCCCTCGTCGCGTGGCTCTTCGGGTCGCCCACGATGGCGATCCGGATCCCGAGCTCTCGGGAGACTTCGCGCTCGGGGACCGTGTCGGACGTGTAGTCGGTCCCCTTGCAGTGAACGTCGGGCCGGATCGCGCGCAACACCGCCTCGACGCTCGGCTCGCCGAACACCGTGACGAAGTCCACGCACCCGAACCCCGCCACCAGCTCGGCCCGCTCGTCCTCGGACACGATGGGCCGCGATGGCCCCTTGAGACCGCGTGCCGAGGCGTCGGAGTTGATCGCGACGATCAGGACTTCGGCCTCCGTCCTGGCCCCCTCGAGGTACCGGAGGTGGCCCACGTGGAGGATGTCGAACAGTCCGTTGGCGAGCGCGATGGTCCTCCCCTCGGCGCGGAGCGGCGCGAGGACATCGAGGAGGCGGGGCAGGGGAACGATCTTCGAGCTGGCGCTCACGGCCGGCACGCTTGGCGGATCGCCGCTCGAAGCTCGCCGCGGGTCAGGGTGGCCGTCCCGTACTTCATGACCACGAGCCCCGCCGCGAGGTTGGCGAGAAACGCGGCCTCCGCGAACGCGGCCCCGGCGAGGAGCGCGAGGGTGAACGTGGCGATCACGGTGTCTCCGGCGCCGGTGACGTCGGCGACCTCGCCCGCGCCGAACGCGGGGATGTGGAGCGCCGGAACGCCCCGCTCGAGGAGGCACATGCCCTTGGCTCCCCGCGTCACCAGCACGGCGCGGTTCCCGCTGCGGCGCAGGAGCTCGCGCCCGGCCTTCTCCACCGCCCGCTCGCCGCGGAGCGCGCCGAGATCGAGGGCGCGCTCGACCTCCTCCTGGTTCGGCGTGCACGCGGTGGCCGAGCGGAATCGCAGGACGCGGGCGCGGGAGTCCACCGTCGTTGGCAGCCCTTTTCGGGCGGCGGCCGAGCGAACGAGCGAGGGAGGGGCTGCCCCATAGCCGTAGTCGCCGACGAGGAGTCCCTCGGCCGCGGCAAGGGCTCGCGTCAAGCGCGCGGCGATCCCCGCGGCCACCGGAGATGAAAGCTCGCCGTGAGGGGCTCCACGGTCGAGACGCACGATCTGTTGCCGGCGCGTGTGGACGCCTCCGGCGAGGATCCGGCTCTTGGACGGCGTCTCGTAATCCCGCGCCACGGCGATCCCGGAGGTCGGCACCCCGATCTTCCTGAAGTGCGCGAGGAGCCTCGCTCCGGAATCGTCCCGCCCGACGATCCCCACCGGGACCGGTCTGGCGTCGAGAGCGCGAAGGTTCGCGACGGCGTTCCCGGCGCCTCCGGGCACCGACACGGTCCGGCGGTGCTCGAGGATCAGGACCGGGGCCTCTCGGGAGATCCGCGCGATGTCACCGTGGACGAACTCGTCCGCGACCAGGTCGCCGAGCACCGCGACGCGGCGCTCGGCGAATCGATCCACGGCCGCCAGAAGCCGCGACGCGTCCATGCGCGGCGCCGCGCTCACCGTGTCGCTCCGGAGGCGCGGGCAGCCTCGTCCCGCGAGAGAATCCAGTCGACCGCGTCCATGAGATCCTCCGCGATGTGGTCGGGCCCGGAGGTCCAGCCGGCCGTCCGGTGCTCGTACTCGCCCCGCCCGTAACCCGTCATCACCAGGATCGTCGTGGCGCCGAAACGGCGCCCGGCCTCGATGTCCCGCATCGAGTCGCCGACCACGTAGGACCGCGTCGGGTCGATTCCCATCTCGTCCCGCGCGCGGAGTAGCATGCCGGGGCGGGGTTTCCGGCAATCGCAGTCCTTGCGGTACGGCTCATCGCCGGTGTCGGGATGGTGCGGGCAGTAGTAGATCGCGTCCACCGCGGTGCCCTCCGCCGCGAGCATCTCCCGCAGCCGGTCGTGCACCTGGTGGACGAGGTCTTCGGTGAAGTAGCCGCGGGCGACGCCGGCCTGGTTGGTCATCACGACGATCTTGAATCCCGCCTCGCGGGCGCGGCGGATCGCGGCGGCACTCCTCGGAAGGAGCCGGACCCGGCTCACGTGGTTGACGTAGCCGACCTCGTCGCAAACGGTGCCGTCGCGGTCCATCAGGACGGCGCGGACGGGAGCGGCGTTCACGGGTTTCCTCCCCGCGGCGCGGTCTTCCAGCGCCGGTGCATCCAGAGCCACAGCTCCGGGCGGCGGCGGACCCACTTCTCGACGATCGCCGTCGCGGCCGCCGTCAGTCGCAGCACGTCCGCCTCGTGGTCGCCCGTGTCGCGAACCATGACCTCGGGTTCGTACACGACCTTCCACGAGCCGCCTCCGAGCGGGACCGAGAAGACCGGCACCACCGCCGCCCCGGTCCTCAGGGCGAGCAGCGCTAGTGTCGGCGTCGTCGACGCCGGGAGTCCCAGGAAAGGGACGAACACGCCCTGGTCCCGCGCGTCCTGGTCGATCACGATCGCGACCCCGATCCCGCCGCGGATCGCCCTCAGCATCTCGCGCACGGCGTTCCGCTTGTGGATTATGACATTTCCCGAGCCGCCGCGGAGCCTGGCGAGCGTGCGCTCGAGGAAGCGGTTGTCGAGGGGGCGGGCCACGAGCGCCAGCCGCATGCCGAGGTATCCCTGCATCAGCGCCACCAGCTCCCAGTGGCCGTAATGCGCGGAGAACAGGATGACCCCGCGGCCGCGCGCGTAGGCGGCGCGGATGTGCTCGAGCCCCTCGTACTGAACCGCGGAGCCGACGGACTCGGCGGAGAGCCTCGGGAACGCGAGCGCGTCGAACAGGATCCTCCCGAAGTGCCGCCAACAGGCCTTCGCGATGCGGCGCGCCTCGCGCTGGGAGAGCGAGGGGCCGTAGACCGCTCGGAGGTTGCAGAGCGCGATGCGCCGGTGCGGCCCGTCGAGCACGTAGCCGAGCCAGCCGGCACCCGAGCCGAGCGCCGCGAGCGCCCGCCGCGGGAGAAGGCGCGCCACGCCGAGGGTCACAGCAAACGCCGCGGCCTCCAGCAGGAACCGCGGCTTTCTCACGAAAAGCTCCCTTCGATCGCCTTCCGTACCAGCGCCAGGAGGGGCTCCGCGTCGTGCACCACGGTCTCGATCCGCAGGGCGAGGACGGGATCGGCCACGGCCGCGGGAACGCGCACGAGGTCCTTCTCGGTGGTCACGAGAGCGCCGCCGTGCCTCCCGGCGAGCTTCGCGAGTCCTTGGATCTCTCGGCGCAGGTACGGGTGATGGTCGGGGAAGACCCGGGCCGCGGCGATTTCGACCCCTTCTTCCTCGAGGTCGCGGAGAAAGGGCACCGGGTTGCCGATCCCGCAGAACGCCACGGCGCGCGTCGGCCGCGCGACCGGCGCTCCCGACGCGGAGGCGAACCCCGTGCGTCGATGTCCGGCACGGAGGACCGGAACTCCGGGGGCGCAGCGAGCCACGACAGCGGCGATGGCGGAGACGTCGGCATCCGGGCGGGAGCGCGTCACGATGACCGCCGAGGCGCGTGCCAGCGCCTCCGTCGGCTCGCGGAGCGGTCCCGCGGGAAGGAGCCGGCCGTTGCCGAACGGGTCCGTCCCGTCGAGGAGCACGAGATCGAGGTCCCGCGCGAGGCGGCGGTGCTGGAACCCGTCGTCGAGCACGACGATGTCCGCTCCCTCCACCACGGCGGCTTCCGCGCCGGCGACGCGGTCCGATCCGGCCAGCACGGGAATGCCGGGGAGCGCGCGGGCGAGCAACACCGGCTCGTCGCCGCAAACCTCGGGGCCCGCCAGCGGCCCGCCACCCGAGGAAACGAGGAGCGGGCCCTTCCCGGCGCGCCCGCCGTAGCCCCGGGTCACCACCGTCGGTTTCCGCCCTTCGGCCTCGAGGTGCCGGACGAGCCAGACCACCATCGGCGTCTTTCCCGTTCCTCCCGCCGCGAGGTTGCCCACCGAGAGCACGGGGATCGGGATCCCCCGCGAAGCGCCCGGCCGGTCGTACCGACGGTTCCTCGCGCGGACCGCGCGTCCGTAAGCGAGCGCGAGCGGCACGAGAAGAGCCGAGAGAAGCGCGCTCCGCGGGGGCCTCACCGGGGCTCCAGGAGGGAAAGGACGAGGTCGACCGTTCGCTCGAGGGCGCCCCGGTTGGTTCGGACCACGCCCCCTGCGGCGCGGGCGATCCGCTCTCGCTCCTCGCGGTCGCGAGCCAGGAGCTTGAAGGCCTCCGCGAGGGCGGCGGGGCTCAGGACGCGGATCGCCCCGCCGGCGCGGAGGAGGGTCTCGACCGGCTCGGTCACGTGATCCGTGTGCGGACCGACGAGCACCGGCGCCCCCGCGGCCGCGGGCTCGAGGACGTTGTGCCCGCCGATCGGCACCAGGGTCCCGCCGACGAACGCCGCAGCGGCCATCGAGTAGAGCGAGGCCAACTCGCCCACCCGGTCCACGAGCAGGACATCCGCGCCGCCCGCCTTGGCGTCGGCCCCCGCGGAAAGCCTGTGGAGCGAGAGGCCGCGGTCCGTGATGTCGGACTCGACCCCGCCGGCGCGCTCCGGGTGGCGCGGCGCGAGCACCAGGTAGAGCGACGGCTCCTCTCTCCTCGCGGCGACGAACGCATCGAGCACCATCGCCTCCTCGCCCGCCCCGGTGGAGCCGGCGAGGACCACGGGACGGACGTCGTCGATCCCGAAGCGGCGGCGCAGGGAAGCCTCCGACACGGAGGGGACCGGGAGGTCGTACTTGACGTTCCCCGTGACCGTGAGCGTCTCTCGCCTCACACCCAGCTCGACGAACCGCTCCGCTTCGTCCGGGCTTTCAACTCCGACCTTGGCGAGGCCGGCGAGGAGCGGGCCGAACAGCCGGCGAAACCTGCGATAACGGGCCATCCGCTCCGGCGCGAGGCGACCGTTGATCACCGCGACCGGGATGTCGCGGTCGAACGCCTCGTGCAGGAGGTTCGGCCACAGCTCGGTCTCGACGAGGACGAGCGCCTTGGGGCGGAGACCGTCGAGCACGCGGCCGGGCAATCCCGCGAAATCCAGCGGGGCGAAAAACGCCGTGTCCACCGCCGGGGGCGAGGGAAGCTGGCCGCGGCCGAGCCGCGTGATCGCGGACGCCACGAGCGGCACCCCCGGCCGGCGGGCGCGTAGGGCGCCGGCGAGCAGACTTACGATCCGGGCCTCGCCGACGGATGCGCCGTGGATCCAGACTCCTCCCGGCGGTGCCTCGGGAAGCCGCCGCGCGCGGCGCTCCTCCCACTCCCGAACGGCGTCGGGGCGTCGCCCCGACGCGGCCTCGAGCAAAGGGGGAAGCGCCCGGAGAGGAAAAACCAGCGCGTTGTACGCCCAGAGCATCGACGGCGTCCTCCGGTCCCGACAACGGACGGCGGTCCATCCGGCGCCACTATAATGGCAGCCGTGGACCGGATCTATCTAGACCACCATGCGACGACACCGCTCCTCCCGGAAGTCCGGGCTGCGATGGAGCCGTACCTCGCGGACCGGTTCGGCAACCCGGCCGCGGCCTCGGTGTACCCCGAGGGTCGGCAGGCGCAGGAGGCCGTGGAAGAGGCTCGCGCGAGGGTGGCGGCGCTCCTCGGGGCCCGGTCGTCGGAGATCGTCGTCACCTCGGGGGCCACCGAGTCCGACAACTGGGCGCTCAAGGGGGCGGCCTGGGCGCGGCGGCCGGGAAAGGACCACTTGATCACTTGCGCCGTCGAGCACAAGGCCGTGCTGGAGCCGGCGGCGTGGCTCGGACGGCGAGGGATCCGTGTGACGGTGTTGGGGGTGGACCCCCTGGGACGGGTGGATCCCGAAGCCGTGCGCCGAGCCATCGGCCGCGGCACGTTTCTCGTCTCGATCCAGATGGCGAACGGCGAGATCGGCACGGTGGAGCCCGTCGCTGCCATCGGAAGGGTTTGCCGGGAGCGCGGCGTGCTGTTCCACGTGGACGCGGCGCAGGCGGTGGGGAAGATCCCCGTGTCGGTCGGCGGGATCGAGGCCGACCTGCTGTCGCTTTCGGCCCACAAGATTCACGGGCCGAAGGGAACGGGAGCGCTCTTCGTCCGGCGCGGCGTCCGGATCGAGCCGCTCCTCCACGGCGGCGGGCAGGAGCGGGGCCGGCGCTCGGGAACCGTGCACGTCGCCGGCGCCGTCGGGATGGGGGCGGCCTGCGAGGCGGCCACCCGGGACCTCGATGCCCTGGCAGCCCGGCTGGCAGGGCTCCGGGACCGGCTGTGGGAGGCGATCTCGCACAGGATCCCTTCCGTCCGGCGGAACGGGGATCCGATCCACGCCTTGCCTCACAACCTGAACGTCACGTTCGAGGGGGTCTACGCGCAAGCGCTCATCCAGGCGCTCCGAACGGTGTCGGTCTCGAGCGGGTCGGCCTGCTCGGCGTCCAATCCCGAGCCGTCCCACGTCCTGCGGGCGATCGGGCTGAGCGATGCTCTCGCCGACGCGTCGCTCCGTTTCGGCCTGGGACGTGACAGCACCGCGGACGACATCGACCATGTGGTCGACCTGCTGGACCGCGGGGTGGCGGTTCTCCGCTCGCTGTCCCCCGCCTAGCCTTTCCACCGAAGACGATATGTGGCCCATTCTTCGGCACTTGGCAGGAGTTTGTCTCGTCGACGGGCAGGAACCTATATTCCCCGCATGGTCGTGGAACGGCAGGAGCTGCCCCCGGCGGGCGAGGAGCCGGCCAACGTGTCCGCCGGGAAATCGACGTTCCGGCGCCGAGGGAGGATCCTGTTCTCCTTGCTCGGCGTTTTCGTCATCGTGGGGCTCGTCCCGCTCGGCACCGTCGCCTGGAAGCTGATCGACATCAACCGCGAGGCTCTCAAGACGTCCCAACAGGAGTACCAGCTCCTGCTGGCGTCCTCCGTGGCGCGGGACGTGGACGGTCAGGTGGACGCCCTCCGATCCCAGCTCTCCTCGGCGGCGAGAGGACTGGGCGGCCTCCTGGGGCGCCCCGGCGCGGTCGATGGGCGGACAATCGGGAGAGCGCTCGCCGACATCGCCGACGAGCGGATGCTCTACGTTCGTTACATGGACTTGCGCGGGGGGAAGGTGGACACGCGCTCGACCACGACGCTTCCTCCGGATTTCGACGCGCTCTTCCTCGCGGGGTTCAGGAGAGCGGCGGAGTCCATGTCGGAAGGCCACGGCGGAAGTCCCGTCGCGACGGTCTCCGCACCGATCCTCCTCGCAGGCGCGCCCCTCCGCGCGACGGCGATCCTCTCCGCCCCCGTGGTCTCGGGCGGAATGTTCCGAGGGGTGCTCTCCGCTCTGGTCGATCTCCAGGCGGTGTGGGAGGCGGTGGACCGCGGGAACCGGACCGGCCACACGATGTTCGCCGTCGACTCGAGGGGACGGGTATTCGCCACGAGCGCTCGAAGCGGCGAGGCGCCCGACCGCCACTTCGCGCAGTCGGAGATCGTCCGGAGGTTCCTGAGCGACCCCGGCCGCGCCCGGCAGACGATGCCCTTCACGCTTCAGCGGAATGGGAAGCCGGAGCAGTACCTCGGCTCGTACGAGGTCACGCGGGAGCGGTGGGGAATCTTCGTTCAGGCGAAGGAGCGCCAGGTCTACCTCCCGGTGATGGACATGGTGAAGAGCACCCTCCGCTGGGCGCTCGCGGCCCTCTCCCTCGCGATCATCGCGGCCGTCGTGTTCGCCGGTACGCTGTCCAATCCGATCGACCGGCTTGCCGCCGCGGCGCGGGCGTTCGCGGCCGGGGACCTCACCCACCGGGTGCAGGTTCGGTCGCGGAACGAGATCGGCGAACTCGCCGATGCCTTCAACCGGATGGCGACGCAGATCGAGGATTCGATCCGCCGCCTGAAGCGGGCGGCCGAGGAAAACAACCAGCTGTTCCTCGGAACGATCCGTGCCCTGGCGCAGGCGATCGACGCCAAGGACCCCTACACCCGGGGCCACTCCGTGCGCGTCAACAAGTACTCGTTGGTCATCGCGCGCAACCTCGGTCTCAGCCGGGACGAGATCGGGAACATCCAGGTCGCCTCGCTGCTGCACGACGTGGGCAAGATCGGGATCGACGACGCGATCCTCAAGAAACCCGGCCCCCTGACCGCCGACGAGTTCGAAGTGATGAAGACCCATGCCGAGAAGGGCGAGGGCATCATGTCGCAGATCCGCCAGATGAAGAACATCGTGCCCGGACTGAGGAGCCACCACGAGCGCTGGCGCGGCGGCGGCTACCCGGATGGGCTCGACGGCGATAGAATCCCACTCATGGCCCGGATCATTGCGGTGGCCGACACCTTCGACGCGATGACCACCAACCGCCCCTATCACGATGCGTGCACGTTCGATGACGCGGTCAGGCGCTTGAACGAGCTCAAGGGAGCGACACTCGAGGATAAGGTCGTGGAGGCGTTCAACCGCGCCTACCAGGCGGGAGAAATTCGGCCGGAGGAGCACGCCCCCCATGCCATCGAGGCCGCGACGGCCTGACGCCCCTACTCGATCCTGTTCTGCTCGGGGGGGACGTCCCGCGACTTGACCGACCTGTCGGCGCTCAGCTCCCGGATCAGCCAGTCCAGGCGGACCTGCTCGCGGCCCCTCATCATGTGGAAGTGCCGGAGGCGCGGGATCCGCACCGCCTTGAGCGTCGGGATCGCGTCCTTCCCCGAGGCCACCGCGAGGTAGGTCAGCACGTCCAGGTCCTGCCCCTCGCGCCGCTCGGCCGACTTGCGCAGCGCTTCGGTCATTTCGGCCCCGCCGAGGCGACGGGCGGCGTACGACGCCATGCCCCGCAGGGGCTGCTTCATGAGAGGGTCGTAGGCGCCGTCGAGGAGGACGCGCTCGATCAGGGGAGCGGCCACGGGGGAGGGCGCCGCCGCGAGCGCGCGCAGAATCTCGACCTGGTCGTCAAGGGTCGCTCCGGGGAACGCGTCCGCCAAACCCCGGGCCGCGTCGTCTCCTCCGATCTCGCCGAGCCGCGAATAGGCGAGGCGCCGAAGGCCCGGATCGTCCACCGCGACCGCTGCGGCGAGCCACTTCTTGACGTCGCCCTGGTTCTCCCGGATGGCCGCGAGGCGCCGAACCAGGCCGTCGAGGTACGAGACGACGGTCGGGTCGGTCTGGACCTTGACCGCAGCGCGGATCTCGTCCAGCGCGTCCGCGTACCGGAGTCCGACGAGCGCGTCCCCCATGAAGTACACGTCGTTCCACCGGCTGGCGTCCGAGAGCTGGGAGCCGAGGTACCCCTTGAGAAGGCGGTCGGCGATGCGCGGCCCTGCCCGGCGCTCCCTCTGGGCCACGAGCGGTCCGACGGCGCTTTCGAACAGCGGCCAGCGCGGGTCCGAAAGACGCGCGAGCAGCGTCTCCGTCGCGCCGGGTCCGCCGATCGCGCCGATGGCGTTCGCGGCGTGGATCGCCACGGAGACGTCCGGATCGCGTAACGCCGTCCGGAGGAGGTTGAGCCCCTTCGGGCTTCCGATGGTGCCGAGGACGTTCGCGATCCACATGCGATCGAGGTAGTCGCGTCGGCCCCAGTACCCGCCCAGCGCCTCGATCGCCGCCACCCCCGAAATCTCGCCGAGCGTACGGTACAGCGGCATCCGCACGGACGTGTCGGTTTCGACATCGAGCCGGGCCTCGATCTTCCTCGCCTTCCCGGCTGGCCTGAGATCCTCGAGCGCGTTGGCGGCTGCGGCACGCGGGAGCATGTCGGCGTCCGAGAGCACGCCCAGGAGCGGAACGATGCCGGCGGCGTCCCCGAGGCGTCCGATCGCCCGCGCGACCGCGGCGCGGACCTCCGCCGTCGAATGCTTGAGGTAGGGAAGGATCTTGGGGAGGGTGGACGGATCCGCGATTCTCCCGAGCGCGTCCAGGACGGCGGCGAGGTCGCGCGCCGTCTCGGGACCCTCCGCGTAGTTCTGCGCCTGGGCGAGGAGACGCGGAATGCTCGCGGGGGCGGTGAGGGCGCCGACGACCTCGATCCCGGTCATCTGCTCGAACAGCTCGATCCTCGCGGACTTCAGTTGCCCCGTGTTCAGGAGGTCCACCGCATCCGCCTCGCCGAGGATCGCGAGCCCGTAACAGGCCCAAAGCTTCTTCTTCCGGTTCAGCCCCCCGATGTCCTGGTCCGCCTCGGCGACCGCTGCGCGGAGCGCCCGCCGCGCCTCCTCGGACTTCACGCGGCCGAGCACCCTGCATGCCAGGGGGTAGTTCGGCGTTCTCGGCGCGGACAGCTCGGGCACGATGAATTCGACCACGGGCGCGCCGAGAGCCACCAGCCGATCCTCGATCGTCCAGCGGTCGGCCGCACGCTCCGCGGCGTCGTTGAGGATTCCCTCGACCGCCGCCCGAGTCTTCTCGCGCTCGATCGTCTCCTGGGTCAAAGGAGACGGCTCCGTCGGGGTTGGTTCTCCGGCCAGCGTCAGGCTCGCGGAGGCTTCGATCAGGATGGCCAGCAGCAGGATGACGCGGAGAGGTCGGTGCACGGCAGGTCCTCCTGTCCCAGGAGCGGGGCCTCCGAATATATCCCGCGCTCCGAGGCGCCGCCAAGTCGTCGGGGCGTTTCGGGTAGGGGCGAGGCCGGCTCGAGACGGAGGCTTGATTTTCGTCCGTTTTTCGCTATTAACTAAGGTAGGAGGTCGAACATGGCTCTGACGCGCCGGCAGCGGGAAGTCCTCGACGTGATCCGCGACTTCATCGCCAGGAACGGGTACTCGCCGAGCCTCGAGGAAATCGGCAAGTCTCTCGGTCTCTCCTCCGTGGCGACGGTCCACAAGCACGTCACGCACCTCGTCGCGAAAGGGTACGCGCGCCGCGTCTGGAACCAGAACCGGTCGATCGAGCCGACCATCGGACCCGAGTCTCCCCGGGCGGCCGTCGTGCCGGTCGCGGGGCTGCTGGCGGCGGGGGCGCCGATCGGGGCCGTGCCGGACGGGGGGACGACCCTGGTCTCCGCGGACCTTGCGCCGGACGGGAAGAGGGTCCATGCGCTCCGGGTCGCCGGCGACTCGCTCCTCTCCGCGGGGATGCGGGATGGCGACCTCGTGATCGTCGAGGAACGGACGGAGGCCTGCGACGGCGAGACGGTGGTCGCGATTCTGGACGAAGGCGGGGCGGCGGTGGCGACCCTCCGGCGCGACGGGGACACGTCGTGGCTCGAAGGCCACGAGGACGAGCCGACGCCACTCTCGTCGGCGCGCGTCGAGGTCCGGTGCGTGGTGCTCGGACTCGTGCGCCGGTACTCGAAGCCGTGAGCCGGGAGAAAGCGCGGTCGAGGTTCGAGCACCCCGGGGGATCCGTCTGGCTCGACGGACGCCTCATGGATCCGTCGGAGGCCACGGTTCTCGTGACCGATCCCGCCGTTCAGTTCGGTCTGGGGATCTTCGAGACGATCGCCGTGCGGGAGGGGCGCCCGCTCGAGCGCGCGGCGCACCTCGAACGGCTGTCGGGGTGCGCGGCTAGGCTAGGCGTCCCCTTGCCGGGGCGAGCCGATCTCGAGGCGGCCGTGGAGCGGGCGGCGGCGGGTGTCGAGGGCGGTTGCGGCTGGCTCCGGGTGATCGCGAGCCGGTCGGGCCGGTGCGCGGTGTTCGGCGGGCCCATGGACCCCTCGGAGGATGGCGAGAGCGTGCGCGCGGTCCTGCTCCGCTGGCGACGCAGTCCGGCCGACGCGCTCTCCGGGCTCAAGAGCCTGAACTATGCGGCGAACGTGCTGGGCCTCGAGGAGGCCGAG
>JBGQAU010000020.1:0-40451 GCA_041494445.1 Acidobacteriota bacterium
CAGAACGCACGGCGGCCGCTCGCACTGCATGCACGGCGTGGGCACGGCGCGGGACTGCAGCTTGGGCCAGGTCCCGCGAACCTCGGTGCGGACCTTCATCCAGGAAATCGTCCGACCCTCCGCCGCGAGCTGCAGGCCTCCAACGGCGACGTTGTTCTCCGTCCGGCACGCCGCTTCGCAGGCCTGACAACCGTTGCAGCGGTTGAGATCGATGACCATTCCCCAGCGCGCCATGCACACTCCTACGCGGCCTCGACCCGTACTCGCGTCGAATACCAGTCGGGCAAGCCGGTGACCGGGTCGCGCATCGGGCCGACCGCGGTCAGCGGGTTGAAGGGCTCGAATCGCCCCCAGCCGTCCACCTTGGAGTGGAGGCCGTAAGGCGCGTTCAGGATGCCGGGCTGGGCGCCCTCGAAGAGGTGGAGCCGGGCCGTGAACCCTCCGTGGTCGGAGGTGACGCGGACCTTCCGGGCGGAAGCCACGCCCAGTTCCCGCGCGGTCCGTGGGTTCATCTCCACCCAGGGCTCCCAGGCTCCGAGGGGGCCGAGATCCTCGAGCAGCCACGGCATGAGCGGTGTCGTTCCCGAGGCCAGCGTCAGCACGCGGTAGGGCATGAGCAGCACAGTGCGCGCATCGCCCGCGCGCGAGGCATCGGCCTCTCTCCCCCCGCCGCCGGCGGGAGTCGGGAGGAACCCCTCGGCGAGCCCCGGCGCGGTGCGGGAGATGGCGGCGCGCGCCTCCTCGGGGAACAGCGCGACCCGGCCGTCGGGCCGCCGGGAGGCGGCGAGGCGGCCAACATCGTCGTAGTAGGGATCGAACCAGCCGCCGCTCTTCGTCAGGCTGGTCCAGAAACCGGCGGGGTCCTGACCGTGCGGGATCCACCACCCTCGCGCCTCCATCTCGCGGAGTTCGTCGAGGCGCAACCCGGGGACGAATGCGCTCCCGCGCTGGATCTCTGAGAGCGTCGTTCCTCTGGCTTTGACGAGGTTCTCCATCGTTGGCCATGGCAAGGCGGAGGCCACGGTCCCACCGACCCGAAAGGCGAGGTCCAGGAGGACGTCGCCGGTCGCCCGGGTGGCGTGGAGCGGGGGAACCACCGGCTGTACGACGCCCCACACCGGATACGGAACCGTGTGCGGTGCCGGCGCGTCCTGCCATCTTTCCAGGAACGTGTGGTCCGGCAGCACGAGGTGCGCGTATCGTGCGCTCTCGTCGAGGAACGGCGAAAAGGAGATCACCAGCGGGATGCGCGCGAGCGCCTTGCGGACCTTGTCGGGATTGGCCGAGGAGGCGACCGGATTGGAAAGGTAGAGGAAGAGCACTTCGACGGGAGGCGCCGCGTCCTCCAGCGTGCGGTCGATCCAGTCGACGTCGCGCAGCGGCGGGCCCGACGGCTTCGCTTCGGGCGACGGCGCGGGAGCCATCTCGTCGAGGGGGCGGACGGGGTACGACTGCGGAAGGTAGACGCCGCCCGCACGCTGTAGCGAGCCCGTCAGCACGTTGAGCGAGTGGATCGCAAGCGCGGTCGCCATACCGCCAGCGTGCCAGGTGACGGTGTGGTCCCAGACCGCGAGCGCGCGCTGCGCCCTTCCGAAGCTCTTGGCAAGCGCCACGATCTCCTGCACGTCCAGGCCGGTGCGCGCCGCGACGTCCTCCGGCCGCCCGTGCCGGAGAACCAGGCTGCGATATCCCGGCACCTGCCGGCCTTCGCGATCGGTCCAATCTTCGAATCCGGCCACCTCGTCGGTGATCCAGCCGGCGTCGTAGAGACCCTCCTTCAGCAGGACGTACGCGATGACCAGCGCGAGGTCGCCGTAGGTGTCCGGCGGAACCGCCAACCACTGGTCCGCCCCGACGGCCGTGCGGGAAAGACGGGTGTCGATCTGTACCCAGCGCCGGCGTTGCTGCGGTGGGTAATCCCTCGCCCGGGCCGCCTGAAGCAAGCCCCACCACGCCTCGGAGAGTGGGGCGCCGAAGGAAAGGACCAGATCCGCGCGGTCGAGGTCGAAGGCGGGCTGCGCCTGAATCCCGTGAGTCCAGGCCATGACCCGGTCCGAGCCGTCGGCGTAGGTTTCCGCGATGAGGTGTGGCGATCCGTAAACCCGGAGGAACCGCGCGATCAGCTCGTCCATGCTTCCCTGCACGTCTCCGACGACCCATGCCATCGCGTCGGAGCGCCCCGCGGCCCGCAGGGAGCGGAGCGCGGCCCCGACCTTCTCGAGAGCGGCGTCCCAGGAGATGGGCGCGAAGCTCTCCGAGCCCGCTTCCCCCCTGCGTTCCAGGGGACCCTTGAGCCTCGCCGGGTGATAGAGCATCTGCAAGCTCGCCCTTCCCTTCGGGCAGAGTCCACCGCGGCTCACCGGGTGCAGCGGGTTTCCGTCGATGCGCACCAGCCGTCCGTCGACGACCCGCCCCAGGATCCCGCAGTGGGACGGGCAGAGGAGACAGGTGGAAGGAACGAAGCCCTCGGCGCCCGGGCTCCAGTCGGGGGCCACGCGTGGCGACGCGAGGGGAAAAAGATGGGAGAAGCCGCCGAGACCGAACCCGAAGCCCACGCTGCCCAGGCCGGCCAGAAACGCCCTCCGTTTCATCGCCATTCGCGATCCCTCTCACCGATGACAGCGCGTGCAGCCCACCGAGACGCCGCTTTTCCTGTGACAGTCGCGGCAGAAGTCCATCGTGATCCTCACGAGGGGAGCCGCGGGAGGCGTTTCGGTCCGCGCGATGGCGCC
Source organism: Acidobacteriota bacterium (assembly GCA_041494445.1). Classification (GTDB taxonomy): domain Bacteria; phylum Acidobacteriota; class Polarisedimenticolia; order Polarisedimenticolales; family JAIQFR01; genus JAIQFR01. The sequence continues at coordinate 2,733 of JBGQAU010000020.1, forward strand.
GTGGCAGGTCGCGCACTCCAGCTTGGCGATTGCTACGTGCCGCCGATGCGAGTAGAAGACGTTGTCGGGAAGGTGGAACAACTTGCGGAAGACCTGCTCCTGGCCCGCGGCGGCCAGCTGGTTGATCTTCTTCTCCTCGGCCTTGTCCGTCTGCGGCTGCTCATGGCACTGGAGGCACGTCGAGAGGCCGGGCAGCCCCGAGTGCGCCCCCTTCCGGACGAACTCGTGACACGTCTCGCACTCGATGGACGCCGTGTGCAGGCGGTGGTTGAAGGCGATCGGCTGCGCGACGCTCGTTCTGGGCCTCAGCAGCACACGGCCCGACACGAAGCCCGTGGCCGCCAGCGCCAGCAGCGCGATTCCCGCGGCCACTCTCCGGGCGGGGCCCAGACCGGCCATCCCGTTCCCCCCGTTTTGTCATTATGTCATGGGGTCCCTTCGCGAGGATCCCCATGACGAAACGCGCCCCCCGCTCGGGGGGCGCCGCGCGCGCATGGACTCAGCCGGCCGAGCCCTCGCGCGATGCGTGCAGGCCACTTGCCACCGAGCGCTGCAGCTCGCGGGCCCAGAGCGCCTCCATCGTCAGGTGGCGCCGGCCGATCATCTCCGCGATGCGCTCGAAGAAGGCGCATCCGAACACGGGATCCGCCTCGATGAGCCGGAGGACGGCCGCGCGCTCGAACTCCGCCACCGCCCCCGGCCCCTCCGTCCTCGCCGACAGCTGGAAGCGGTTGGGCTTCACGAATGCCGACCACCCGAGCGCGCCGCCCGGCCCTTCGGATTGTACGACGATCTCCTGCAGCACCCCCTGGATCGAGAGGGGAAGGCAGAGCTCGACCGTCCCCTCCAGGACCACGAACAGCCGGTCTGCCTTGTCTCCCAACCGGAAGAGGTGCTCGCCCGCTTGGAGCGTCCGGCGCGCCGCGAGCGTCGTGATCTCCGACAGATGCCCGTCATTGAAGCCGTCGAAGATCTGGCACCGGCGCAGGATGTCCTTCATGCCACGGCTTCCTTGGCGGACCTGCCCGTGTCCCGGAAGAGGCCCTCCAGGGAGGGCTCGGCGACGAAGCCCTCGACCTTTAAGCTCTCTCGCCGGATGTGGCTCTCCATTTCCTTGACCACCGCGGCCACGTAGCCGGCGTAACCCAGCGAGAGCCGGTCGGTCGACGGCTCGTCCGCGAAGGCGGCGACCACGAGCTCCTCGCGCCGGACGTGCTCCTGCAGTTGCTGGACGAGGAGCGCGTGCGAGGGATCCAGCGCTCCGGCGCCCGGCGCCGCGGGCTCGAGGCTCGCGAAGAAGCGCGGGCCGTCGATCACCCGCCGTTGCTCGGTGTCCCCCTTCCCGAGCGCCCTACGCTCTTCCTCGCTCTGGTAGGCGAAGAGGAGGGCCAGGAACATCGCGACGAAGAGAAACGCGAAGAACAGGAACACCGCAACCCCAGCCATCACCCACCTCCTCCCTCGGATCTGCCGGTCATCCGAGGAGCAAGGGGAGTGCCACTCCGCGAGTTGCGTCAGCAGGGCCCTAGAGGTGCGCAAGGTGCGAGCGAAGGAGGGGCGGGGACGGGTGGACGAGCGCCGATCGGCGGGTTTCACCGCGGCGGAGCCCGGACGAAAAGTCCGGATCGCAGGACGGGTTGTCCGGGGGCGCGGAAGGCCGCGGCCGGCAACGTCCCCGGTTCAGGCGTCGCCGCCGCCGTCGCCGGCCGGGTCCCAGGTCCCGGGAGGCCAACCGTACCGCTTCAGCAGGCGGCGGAGATTCCGCTCGCTGACCTCGAGCATTTCCGCCGCCCGGGTCCGGTTGCCTCCGGCGCGCTCGACGACCGCGAGGACGTGCTGACGCTGGACCTCCCTCAGGGAGAGGGGAGTGGCCTCCGGCGAAGCGGCGGGCGCCGCCCCCGCGCCGCCGCGGACCATCGACGGCAGGTCCGCCGGCCGAATGACGTCGCCGTCCGCGAGCACCATGGCCTGCTCCATCACGTGGATCAACTCGCGGACGTTCCCGGGCCAGGAATAGCCCTGAAGGGCTCTCACCGCGTCCTCGTCGAAGCGGGCCGACCGGGAGAAGCGGCGATTGAGCAGCCTCGTGTAGTGCTCCACGAGGACCGGCACGTCCTGGAGGCGCTCGCGCAGGGGCGGTACCCTGAGGGTCAGCGTGGCGAGGCGGAAGTAGAGATCTTCCCGGAACCGCCCCTTGCGAATGTCGGTCTCGAGGTCGCGGTTCGTCGCGGCCAGGATCCGGACGTCGACGCGGATCTCGAGGTTTCCGCCGAGGCGGCGGAAACGCCCGGTCTCCAGCACCCGCAGGAGCTTGGACTGGATCTCCGGGCTCGCGTCCCCCACCTCGTCGAGGAAGAGCGTGCCGCCGTGCGCGACCTCGAGGAGACCGTGTCGCTGCCGCGTCGCCCCGGTGAACGCACCGCGCTCGTGGCCGAAGAGCTCGCTCCGGAGGAGCTCCTCGTCCAGCGACGCGCAATCCACTACGACGAAAGGAGCTTCCTTGCGGGGACTCTCCGCATGGAGGAGAACCGCGACCATCTCCTTTCCGACCCCGGTCTCGCCGAGGATCAACGTCGTGGAGTCCGAGCGGCCGATGCGCTGGACCCTCTGACAGAGCTCCTGGAAGACGGCGCTCGCTCCCACGAGCCCGGTCCGCACGTCGGGGGGCGAGTAGCCGTCCTGGAGCACGCGCTGGCGTTCCACGAGCGCGAGGTGCTCTCGCGTCTTCCGGATCGCCAACTCCACTTTCTCGATCTGGCAGGGCTTCTCCAGGTAGTCGTGGGCACCCAGACGAATCGCCTGGATCGCGGTGTCGATGGTCCCGTGCCCCGTGAGCACGATGACCCCGAGCGGCAGCTGCCGCTCGCGGATCTGTCTCAAGACCTCCAGGCCGTCCAGGTCCGGGAGGCGGAGATCGAGAAGGACGACGTCCGGGCCGAGGCGGCACGCGGCCTCGACGGCGTCCCGGCCGGTCGCGGCCACGCTCACGTCGTGACCCCGCCGCGTCAGCTCGGAAGAGAGGACCTGACGAAAGGTGTCGTCGTCGTCGACGACGAGCACGCGCCGGCCGGCCGACTCCTCACTCATGGGCTTGCCTCCGCGGCGCGACGGAAGATGATCTCGAAGCACGAGCCCACACCGAGCTCGCTGTCCACGAGACGGACGTCGCCTCCGAAGCGCCGCGCGAAGTTGCGGGAGAGGAAGAGGCCCAGTCCGGTGCCTTGAGGCTTGCGACTGCGGAAGGGCTCGAACAGGTGTCTACGGTCCTCGGGGGGGATGCCGCAGCCGGAATCGCGCACGAGGATCCGCACGTCCTCTCCCGGCTGGATGCTCACGTCGACGGTGCCTCCGTCCGGTGCGCAGGACTGGATGGCGTTCACGAGGAGGTTCAGCACGACGTGCTGGACGACCTCCGCGTTCGCACGAACGATCGGAGCCTGCCTCCCCGGCTCGAAGCTCAGGGTGACGCGGCTCTCGCGGGCGGTGGGCGCGACGAGGGAGACGACGTCGGCCACGCGCTTCCCCAGGTCGAGGGGCTCGATGGACGGGGGGATTCCCCGCGAGAACCTCAGGAACTGTTCCGTCGTCTGGCGACAGCGCAGCACCTGCCTGCAGATGATCTCCGCGGCTTCGCGGACCGAGGGCAGGAGGTCCGGCGCCGCACCGTCCCGGCCGGTCTCGTCGATGCGAGCGATGACGGACTCGGCACAGGTCAGCATGGAGTTGAGTGGAGTGTTCACCTCGTGCGAGAAGCCCGAGGCGAGCACCCCCAGCGAGACCAGACGCTCGATCTCCGCGAGGCGCTCCTCTTCCTTCACCCGCTCCGTGATGTCCCGCCACAGCTCGACCACCTGCACGACCCGGCCGTTGTGGTCGAGGACAGGCGAGGCGTAAACCTCCTCCACGCGCTCCGCCTCTCCGGCCGAGGAAGCGACGCGGAACACCGCGCGCTGCACCTCCCCGGTCGACACGCAGCGCGCCACCGGGCAGCTGTTGCCTTCCTGGCAGCAGGGCAGGGCGCCCGCGACGGCCTCGGAGCATCTGGCGGTCTGCAGCCGCTCGGGCGGTACGTTCACCCTCCGGGAGAAGGAGCGGTTACAGGCCACCACGCGCCCTTCCCGATCCAGAACCACCAGGCCGTCGTCCAGGCTGTTCATCACGCTCGAGAGCTGGTCCTCCCGCTGCTTGACCTCCGCGATGAGCGCGGTGACCGAACGGCCCATCTCGTTGAAGTCCATGGCCAGGGTCGTGATGATGTCGTCGCCCTCGGTCGGCACCCGCTCCGACAGGTTGCCGGCGGCGATGGATCGCGCCGCGCGACCCACGCGGGCGAGGCGCCTCAGGATGAGGAACCGGACGAGGAGGCCGACGCTGGCGAAGAGCAGCAACGCCAGCAGTCCGGCGCCGACGCCGATTCCAGCCAGATCGCGGCGCGATTGCCCTTCCAGCTCGACGAGGGAGGTGTCGAGGATCAGCATCCCGTTGAAGCGCACCTTCGGGTCGTGACACCCGTAGCACTCGGGCCGGTTCTCGATCGGTTGGACCGTGCGCAGGACCTCTCCCTGCCGCTCCTTGAAGAGAACCCACCGCTGCCTCTCCGTCGGGTCCTTCGAGTGGCAGACCCGACACGTGGGCGAGTCCCGATCGAGCCGCTCGCCGACGCGCGACGGCTGGCTCGCGATCCGGACGTTCCCCTCGTGGTTGACGATCATGACGTTCTGGACGCCCGGGCGGGCCGCCACCTCGCGCAGGACGGCGGTCATGAGCGAGGGGTCGCGCTCCACCATCCTGTGGCGAAGTGCGATCTCGAGAATGCGGTTCTCGGACTCCGCGGCCCGCCGGCGCATTTCGATGCCGCGCTCGAACTGCGCCCGGGAGAGCACGTAGAAGCCCGCGGCGAGGGGAACGACGATGAGAAGGGCGATGCCGACGGACAGGCGGAACGTCAACCGATCGAAGGTGAGCCCCAGGACCCGCACGGAACCCGGTCCGCGGACCGGTACCGCCGACACTGAAAGGGGTCCATCCACGCCGCTTCCCTCCCTGCGCCGCAAGGCGGCCGTTCCCGGGCGTTCAAGGATACGGCAGCGAGGAGCGAGCGGCGAGAACTCCGTCCGACGAGCCTGGAGGGGCTCGCAAGTGCTCCCGGGCCGACCGGCACCGCGTCGGCGTGGAGCCGGGGATCAGCCGAGCGGCCCCGGACGGCGTCTCGGGCCACGATCGTTGGACGGCCCCGCCCTCTGAACGGAGGAGCTTACTTCGCGGGACCCAGCGTCTTGATGTACTCGGCCAGGGCCTTGATCTCCTCGGGCTTCAGCTTGTCCTTGTAGGACAACATCTTTCCCCTGCCGTTCGTGATGGTCTGAGTGATCGCCTCGGCAGTGTTGGCCACCTGCCACTTCGTGTCGTTGAAGTTGCCGGCGCCCTTGGCTATCGGCTTCGCGACGCCGTCCTTCCCGTGGCACATGGCGCATTTCTTCTCGAACATCTCCTTGCCACCCTCGGCTGCAACCACCGAGACCATGACGAGGACGGCCAGCGCCGCGAACACCACGAACGAAACCGATCTCCTCATGCCTTCTCCTCCTCGCAGTCCGCAAGCCCGGGCTTTGCTAACGAAACACATTTCATCTTAACCCAGGCCGGGGCTGTGGGCGAGGGCGACGGTCGGCTCGTCTTCCTCGGCGCTCCGTGAGCGCTACCGCCTCGACCGGCCCAGCGCGGCGAGCAGCCCCGCGCCTTCCCCCCGGCGCCGCGCGTTCCACTCGAGCGCGTCGTCGAGCACGCTGTACGCCGCGGGCACGACGAAGAGCGTGAGCAGCGTCGAGACGGCCATGCCGCCGACCAGCGCCAGCGCCATCGGCCTCTGGACTTCCGCTCCCGGGCCGATGGCCAGCGCCGGCGGGAGCGCGCCGGCGATGGTCGCGACCGACGTCATGAGAATCGGCCTCAGGCGGATCGGGCAAGCCTGGAGCAGCGCGCGGCGCCGCTCGACGCCGCGCTCCCGGATCTGGTTGGTGAAGTCCACCAGCATGATCGAGTTCTTCTTCGCGATCCCCATCAGGAGGATCAGCCCCAGCATGCTGTAGACGTTGAGGCTCTGGCCGGCGATCCAGAGGGCGATGAGCGCCCCGCTGATGCTGAAGGGGAGCGCGAGCAGGACCGTGAACGGGTGCGAGAAGGCGTTGAACTGCGACGCCAGGACCATGTAGGCGACCGCGAGGCCGAGGGCGAACGCGAACCAGAGCGACTGGAACGACTCGCGGTAGGCGCGCGTGCTCCCCGAGAGCACCGCGCGGTAGCCGTCGGGCAGGACCTTACGCGCGACGGAGAGCGAGCGGTTCACCGCCTCTTCCTGCGAGGCGCCCGCCGCCATGTTCGCGAAGATGGTGATCGCCCGCTCCCGGTCGCGGCGCGTGATCGTCTGCAGCGTCGGCTCCTGGTCGAGGCGAATCAGGTCCCCGAGGCGCACGAGCCCGCCGCCGGCGGTCCGCACGAGGAGGCGCGAGATGTCCTCGGGCCGGTCCCGTTGCGGTGCCAGGAGCCGGGCGCGGATGTCGAAGCGGCGCCCCTTGTCCTTGAACCTGCCGACGCGCATTCCGCCGATCGCCGCGTTGACCGTCTCGCCGATCGTGGCCATGCTCACGCCGAGGTCCGCGGCCCTGTTGCGGTCGGGGACGACCTGCACCTCGGGCATTCCCACCTGGTAATCGCTGTCCACGTCGGTGACGAGCCCGGACTGACGCATCTGCTCCATGATCTCTCGCGCGGCGCCCGCGAGCCGGTTCCAGTCCGGACCGCGGATGTTGAACTCGATCGGGAATCCCCCTCCCCGCGACGGGCTGAATCCGCCCAGGGAGATGTCTTGGAGCACGACGCGCCCGCCGGGGATCGAGTTCGCGTAGTTCCGGACGACGCCCATGAACTCGGTCTGCGTCAGGGGCCGCCCGAGCTTCGGGTCGCGCGGCCGGTCGCGCGGGTCCTTCATGTTCACGAACGCGTTGCCGGTGTTGACGTCGCTGCCGCCGGAGCCGCCGATCGCGCCGGAGAAGAGCGTCACCTCGGGCCGCGAGATCAGGAACTTCTCGACCTGGCTGAAGTAGCGGTCCGTCGCGTCGAGGCTCGAGCCGACCGGTGTCGTGAAGCGGAGGGTGAACCGGCTCATGTCCTGGCTGGGGACGAACTCCTGCGGCAGCACCCGGATGATGAAGAGCGACAGCGCGAAGAAGACGCAGGCTCCCAGGAGGACCCACGACCTGTGACGGAGCGCCGGCTCGAGCGCCTCGAGGTAGGTCGCCGACAGGCGCTTGAACAGGGCGTCCATCGCGCGACCGAGCCGGCCGCGGTGCTCCACCTCGAGGAAGCGCGAGCAGCGCATCGGGGCCAGCGTCAGCGCCTCGAGCAGCGACAGCAGCACGGCCACCGAGATCGTGACCCCGAACTGGAAGAAGAACTTGCCGATGATCCCCTTCATGAAGGCCACCGGCAGGAAGATCGCCACGATGGCCAGGGTCGTGGCCGCGGCCGCGAAGGTGATCTCGCGCGCGCCGACCGACGCGGCCTTGACCTTTCCCTCGCCCATCTCGCGGTGCCGGTAGATGTTCTCCAGCACCATGATCGCGTCGTCCACCACGATACCGACCACGAGTGTCAGGCCGAGAACGGTGTAGGTGTTGAGCGTGAAGCCGAGGAAGTAGATGACGATGAACGTCCCCAGGATCGACGTCGGGATCGCCAGCAGGATGTTGACGGTGGTGGACCAGGATCCCAGGAACAGCCAGCACACGAATCCCGTCAGAAGCGCGGCCAGCATCAGCGTGAACAGGATCTCGCGGATGCTTCGCTCGATGAACGTCGTCGTGTCCCAGTTGACCTCGAGGCGCAGCCCCTCGGGCATCTGCTTCCTCATCAGCTCCATCTTCGCCTTGACGTCCCGGCCGACCTGGACCGCGTTCGCGCCGCGCAACTTCGTGATGCCGAAGCCGACGGCGGGCTCGCCCATGGCGCGCCCGACCCGCCGCCGGTCCTCGAGCCCGTCCTCGACGACCGCCACGTCCTTGAGCCGCACCGGCGCGCCGCTCCGGTATTCGACCACCAGCTCGCGAAACGAGGCGACGTCGATCGCCTCGCCCTGCGCGCGCACGTTCATCTCGCGCTCGGACCCCTCGATGCGGCCGGCGGGCACCTCCTGGTGCTCGCGCGCGATGGCGCGATTGACGTCGATGACCGTCAGGCCGTGCGCCTCGAGCCGCGGCGCGTCGTACCAGACCCTCACCGCGCGGTCGCGGAACCCCATGACGTGGATGTCGCCCACCCCCTCGATCGTCTGGAGCTGCGGGCGGATCACGTTCCGGACGTAGTCCGCGAGGAACGTCGGGGGACGGTCGCCCGAGAGAGAGAGCCGGATGATCGGCTGGTCCTCGGGGTTGGTCTTGGTGATCGTCGGCGGGTCGATCTCGCGCGGAAGGTGGCGGGCGGCCTCCGAGACCTTCGTCTGGACGTCCTGCAGCGCGGCGTCGATGTTGCGGCCGAGGTCGAACTCGATCGTGATGCTGGCCTGCCCCTGGCGCGCGGTGGAGGAGATCTGCTGGATCCCCTCGACGGTGGTCACCGCGTCCTCGAGGACGTCCACGACGTCCGTCTCCATGATCTCAGGGGACGCGCCCTCCCACGAGACGGACACGCTCACGATCGGGAAGTCCACGTCCGGGTTCTGGCTGATCCCGAGGCCCCGGAAGACGTCGCCGAAGCCGGTGTAGCAGATCACGCCGAAACCGATCAGCGCGAACATCAGGACCCAGGCGAAGACGTGGTTGCGGATCGAGATATCCGCCAGCGTCATTCCGGTGGCGATCGTCTTCGGATCCTCGGCCGGCTCGGGAGCGCGGCCGTTTCTCGTCTCGGTCATTTCCGCTCCGCCGCATCCGTTCGGGACGGCGTGGCACCCACCGCCTCGACGGCGACTCCGTCGGCCAGGCGGTCCGAGCCCTCCGTCACGATCACCTCGCCGGCCTTGAGGCCCGACACGATCTCGACCGACCCGTCCCCGGTCCTGAGGCCGATCTGCACCGGCTTCTGGCGGGCCTTGCCGCCGTCCACCACGTAGGCCACGAAACCGCGCTCGCTGGCCTGCACCGCCCCCTCCGGAACGACCACCGCGCCCCTGTGGGCTTCGGTCTCGAGGGCGACCTCCGCGAAAAAGCCCGGCTTCAGCACGCCGGGGTTCCGCACCCACGCCAGGACCTCGACCTGCCGCGTCGCCGTGTCGGCGACGTCCCCGACGTGGTAGACCTGCGCGGCGAACTCCCTGTTCCCCAGGGACGCGACGCGGAACGACACCGTCTGCCCCTCGCTCGCCTTGAGCGACTCGCTCTCGGAGACCTTGAAGCGCAGGCGGAGGCGGCCGATGTCCACGAGCGTCGCGAGGATGGTCCCGGCCTGCACGAACTGCCCGGTGTCCACGCTGCGCGTGTTGACGACTCCGGCGCGCGGCGGGCGCACGTCGGAGCGCTTCTGGTTCTGCAGCGCGATGTCCATCGCCGCCTTCGCCGCCGCGGTGTCCGCCGCCAGTCTCTCGGTCTCCTGGCGGACACGGTTCAGCTCCTCGGCGGCCACGAGCTGGTCCTTCTCCAGCGCCTCGCGGCGCTTCATGTCGGATTCCGCCCGACGCCAGTCGGCCAGCGACCGGCGGTACGCGGCCTCCGCGCGCGCCGCTTCCAGGCGGTACCGCTCGGGGTCGATCCGCAGCAGGACGGTCTCCGGCGTCACGCGGTCGCCCTCGTGGAAGTGCACCTCCGAGACGGCCCCGCTCACCTCGGCGGTGATCTGCACCAGCTCCTCGGCCTCGAGGGATCCCAGGGCCTGGACCTTGTAGACCACGTCCCGCGCCGCCACGGGGGCCACACGGACCTTGAGGGCTTTCTCGCCGGTCCGGCCGCTCCTACCCGCGGGGTTCCCGCTGCTCGTGCATGCCGCCGCCAGCGCGGCGAGGAGGGCCAGGGACAGCACCCGTCCAGCCTTCTTCACTCGAAGCCCTCCTGCGCGGCCCGCGGCGGCGATCGGCGCGAACGCCCGGGGCCGTCCGGCCATCGACAGCTCTCTCAAGGGGGAGAACCCGTGGGGCGGCATTGTGTCTCCTCTCGGTGGTTCCCGTCCATCCCCGGAGGTCCGCGTTGGCAGGGAGCGGGTCGAAGCGACCCAAGATCCAAGCGCAGAAGCCCACTTCCCGCTCGGGTTTCTTCTTGGACAGCCCGACCAGTGGTCCGGGAGCGGAGGCTCCGACAAGTATGACCGACGTCTTCGGCCGGCCACGAGGTCGCGCGGTCCACCAAATCGAACTTCAGCTCCGGCCGCGTCCCGCTCCGCACCGCCGCCCCGCACCTGAGCGATCCAACCCTGCCCGTCGGAGGGACCCCGTTCTACAATCTCGTCCGCGCTCTGCCCCCCAACGCCGGAAGCTGGGGCTGGAACTCCGCGGGCGCCGAGAGGACAATCGCCTGCCCGTGACGTCATCCTCCAGGCGGCTTCATGGCGACCGGCTCTCCCACGGTAATCCGGCGACGCTGAGAATTCCCGAGAGGATGGCGCCCTTGGAAGTGGAGACGCTCCGGAGCATGATTCCTAGCGGATCGCACTCTGAGCACGGCGAGTACCACAACGCGCTGCGGGGCCGTCGGGCTCGCCGTGGGCGGACGGGTGGGTCTCAGCTTCCCAGCATCCGTTCGGGCATCTCTACGGCCACGACGCGGCCACGAGCGCAGACTTCGTCGTTCGCCGACAAGCTGGCGGTCACCGTGACCCTGCGTCCCTTGATCTCCTCGACGCGCGCGCGGACCTCGAGCGGCACGCCGAGCGGCGTCGGGCGAAGGTAGTCGACCTGAAGCGACGCGGTCAGGAAACGTAGTGACGGCTGAGAGTCCATCGCACGCCCCTGGGCGCGATACGCTGCCGCCGCCGCCGTCCCGGTGCCGTGGCAGTCGATCAGCGATGCGATCAGACCTCCGTAGACGTAGCCGGGAATCGCCGTGTGGCAACTCCGGGGCTCGAAGGTGCAGACGGTCTCGTCCCCGTCCCACCGGCTCTTGATCTGGAGCCCCTCGGGGTTGAGGCGGCCGCAGCCGTAACAGTGACTGACGTCGTCCGGGTAGCAGTCCTGGAATGCCTTGCCGTTCATCTAGATCATCCGTTCCACCGGCAGGACGAGCACGCGGATCCCCTCGTCGGCGGTGCAGGTCTTGGACCACTCCAGGAGCGCTTCCACCAGCTCGTCCGCCTTACCCGCCTCGACGGCGGTGAGAATCGTCGCGGAGGTCCCAGGATAGGCTCGGGTGCCCAGGTGCCGTCCGGTCGCGCCGGCGCCGAGGGCCTCGGGAATCTCGGTAAACCCTTGGACACCGTGGGTCTCCACGAGCCGGCGCACCTCGTCGATCCTCGCCCCGGAGCAGAAGATCACCAGAAGTTTCACGGCCGTTCCTCCACACGCGGCGGGACTGCTGCCGCGTCGACCCATGCCGCCCGCCCCCCATTGCAAGGATGCAATCCTCGGGAGGCCGGATACGCGACTGTTCTCGGCCTGCGTCGCGACGTCCATCCGCGCCCCTGCCAGCTACCGCTCCTCGAGCGCCTGCCGCAGATCCTCGATGAGGTCGCGGACGTCTTCGATGCCTACGGAATACCGCACGAGACCGTCCGTGATCCCGGCGGCCTCCCGTTCACCTTTCGGGACTCCGGTATGAGTCATCGAGGCGGGATGCTCGATCAGCGACTCGACGCCTCCCAGGGACACCGCCAGGAGCGCGAGCTTGACCCGGTCCATGAGCCGCTTGCCGGCCTCGAACCCGCCGACCAGTTCGAAGCTGATGATGGCGCCGGGGCCGCTCATCTGCTCGCGCGCCAGGGCGTGCTGGGGGTGCGACGGCAGGCCGGGGTAACGGACCCATCGAACGTCGTCGCGCCGCTCGAGCCATCGCGCGATTTCCAGGGCGCTGGCCTGCGCCCGCTCGATGCGAACCGCGAGCGTCTTGATCCCGCGGTGCACGAGGAAGGCCTGGTGCGGGTCCATGTTGCAGCCGCTGAGAATCATCATCTCGCGCAGGCGCCGGTGGACGGTGTCCGTGCGCGCGATCAGCACCCCGCCCACGACGTCCGCATGGCCGTTGATGAATTTCGTCACGGAGTGCAAGACGACGTCGGCGCCCAGCGCGATCGGCTTCTGGAGGAACGGAGAGGCGAAGGTGCTGTCCACCACGAGCATCGCGCCGCGCTCGTGGGCCAGGGCGGCGATGGCCTTGAGGTCGGTGATCTGCATCAGCGGGTTCGACGGGGTCTCGACGTAGATCATCTTCGTTTCCGGCCGGAGTGCCTTGCGCACGAGGCCGAGGTCCGACGTGTCCACGTAGCTGGCCGAGACGCCGAACCTCGAGAGGTGTTTCTCCATCAAGGTGCGCGTGGGTCCGTAGACCGACGCCGTGCTCACAACGTGATCGCCGCTCCGGAGAAGGGCGAGGTACGCGGTCGTGACTGCGGCCATGCCGGAGCTGGTCGCAACGGCGCCTGCGCCTTCCTCGATCTCGGCGACGCAGTTCTCGAGCGCGCGGATCGTCGGGTTCCCGAGTCGCGTGTAAATGAACCCGTCCGACCGACCCGCGAAGCGATCGGCGCCGTCCTCCGCGCTGTCGAAGCGGAACGTGGAGGTCTGGTAGATGGGCGTCACCGCGCTCCCGTACGCGTCCTCGGGGGCGCCGGCGTGCACCAGCTTCGAGCTGAATCCCAGCTGCTTCGTGTTCATCGTTGCTTCATCCTCTGGCGAAGCGGTCGGACTTCCGACGGGTACCCATCGACCCCTCCTCCGCCGCGCTACCGCTGGCCGTGGCCGTGGTGCGCGCAGGCCATGTCCGGCGACATCGTCTTCAGCGAGCCGGCCCTGAACGCGGCCACCGTGTCCTCGACAGTCGCGTGCTCGGATCGGAAGACACGGACGCCCGCGGCGCCGAGCTTCGCGAGCGCGCCCATCCCGATGCCGCCGACCACCATCCCGTCGATGCTCTCGCCGGCAAGGGAGGCGAGCGGCATGCACATGCCGTGGCCGTGATGGGCGTTGCGGTTCGGGACCGCCCGGCAGGCGCCGCTGTCGGTGTCCACGATCATGAACAGCGGAGCCGAGCCGAAATGCGGACTCACCGGGCTCGCGGCCCCGTTGTCTTCCGTGACGGGAATGCAGATGTTCATCTCGATCTCTCCTTTGCTTGATGTCCCGTGCGTTCACGCCGTGCGCGCGCCGGGAGGGCCCTCTTCCAACGGGCGGTTCTCAACGCGGCCTCCCCGCCGCAGGGGAGCCGAAGCGGCCTCGCCGCGGACACGGACCGCCGCCGCGGCCCTGCTCGCCCACGTCGTGCAGGCGGCAGCATCGGCGGGCGTCGAGGTGGACGGGACCACCCTCCATCCGGAGAGCTTTCCCGTGCACCAGGGCGTCGGCGATCTTGCGGCGGGCCGACTCGACGATCCGGCTGAACGTCGGCCTCGACACGCGCATCGTCTCGGCGGCCTTCTCCTGATAGTGGCCCTCGAGGTCCGCGAGCCGGATCGCCTCGAACTCGTCGAGCGTCATGACGACTTCCTCGAGCTGGTCCACGGGGATGCGGATCGGCTTGAAGATCGAAGCGGCCGGCCGGCCGGCAACCCGGCGGGGGCAAAAGGGTCGCGGCACCTCTCCACCTCCGTTCCTATTATGGACATACGCTCGTAATCCGCAACCCCTGCGTTTCGGAACGGACCGAGACGATCTCGAGGAGTTCGAAGAAAAGGCGTGCCAGGAGGTCCTGCGCGGCCGGAGGCGGCGGTGCTGAAACGCCGTGTTTCTTAATCTTTACGATGGCAGATGTCCGTGTCAGGATGGGTTCTAGCATTCGACGACAGGTGAAGGAGGGCACCATGAAGAAGCGTCAGCTCACCACCTCGGCCGGCATCCCCGTCGGCGACAACCAGAACTCGCTGACCGCGGGGCCCCGTGGGCCGCTGCTCGTGCAGGACTGGCAGCTGTTCGAGAAACACGCGCACTTCAACCGCGAGCGGATCCCGGAGCGGGTCGTTCACGCCAAGGGCTCGGGCGCCCACGGCACCTTCACGTGCACGAACGACGCGGCCCGTTTCACGAAGGCCGCGATCTTCGGCTCCGCCGGCAAGAAGACCGACTGCCTCGTGCGCTTCTCCACCGTGGCGGGTGAGCGCGGCGCGGCCGACGCCGAGCGGGATGTTCGAGGCTTCGCGGTCAAGTTCTACACCGAGGAGGGCAACTGGGACCTGGTGGGCAACAACACCCCTGTGTTTTTCGTCCGCGATCCGTATAAGTTCTCCGACTTCATCCACACGCAGAAGCGCGATCCCGGCACGAACCTGAGAAGCCCCGTGGCCATGTGGGACTTCTGGTCTCTCTCGCCCGAGAGCCTGCATCAGGTCACGATCCTCTTCTCCGATCGAGGCCTGCCGAAGAGCTACCGGCACATGCACGGCTTCGGGAGCCACACCTACAGCTTCATCAACGCGAAGAACGAGCGCTTCTGGGTGAAGTTCCACTTCAAGACCCTTCAGGGGATCGCCAACCTGACGGACGAGGAGTCGGCGCGCCTGATCGGCGAGGACCGCGAGAGCCATCAGCGCGATCTCTTCGAGTCGATCGCTAAGGGCGACTTCCCGAAATGGTGGCTCAAGGTCCAGGTCATGCCGCAGGGCGATGCGGCCAGGACGCCCTACAACCCCTTCGATCTCACGAAGGTCTGGCCCCACCGGGACTATCCGTTGATCGACGTCGGCGTGATGGAGATCAACCGGAACCCCGAGAACTACTTCGCGGAGGTCGAGCAGTCGGCGTTCTCGCCCGCCAACGTCGTGCCGGGCATCGGCCACAGCCCGGACAAGATGCTCCAGTTCCGCATCTTCTCGTACGCCGATGCCCATCGCCATCGGCTCGGGGTGAACTACGAGACCCTGCCGGTGAACAAGCCGCGCTGTCCGGTCGCCACCTACCATCGAGACGGCGCCATGCGGTACGACGACAACGGAGGGGGCTCCGTCAACTACGAGCCCAACAGCTTCGGCGGGCCGACCGAGGATCCGCGCTTCAAGGAGCCGCCTCTGCGGATCGACGGGGCCGCCGACCGGTACGATCACCGCGAGGGCAACGACGACTACGGTCAGGCCGGGAACCTCTACCGGCTCCTGCCGCCGGCCGAGCGGGAGAGGCTGCACCGCGCGATCGCCGGCGCGATGCGCGGCGTCCCGGGAGAGATCGTGGAGCGCCAGCTCGCGCACTTCGGGAAGGCCGATCCGGCGTACGCCCGGGGCGTCCGGGAGGCGTTGAAGGCGTGAGCGGCCGGATCGCCCCGACCCTCCTCTGGTTCTGGCTGGACCTCAGGCTCGAGGACAACGCCGCCCTGCGCGCCGCGGCGGGTCGATCCTGTTTCGCTCTCCCGGCGATGCCCCGCAGCATGCCCTCGAACGCGAGCGCGTGAATCGGATAGACCGGGATCGCGGCCGTTCAGCGACACGTTGCGGACGTCGAGGTCGAGGCCGGCATCCGGCGCTCCTCGCTCACGGGCACGCGTTGTTGGTGACGTGGCTCACGATCCCGGGACACGCCGTCGAGGCGCCGGAGTAGTCGATCTCGGCGCCCGACGGCCTGCGGCCGTAGCTTCCGTCGGTGCCGGCGCCGTCGGTCGCGGCGGCGACGAACCACGAATTGCCCGGGATCGCGAGCGTGGCCGTGCCGGTCGGCGGGAGGCTGCAGTCGCCGCCGGTGAACGCGGCGAAGCTCCCCATCGCTCCCCGATACACGTTGACCGCCGTCGCCGGACACTGCGACGCGTCCCAGGTCACCACGACGCTCGCGCCGCTCCTCGAAGCCCTCATCGCCTGACCCGGCACGACGGTGCCGTCGGGAACCGGCGGAGGTCCCGCGGAGGCCGTGGTGCACGCGCCGGGGACCATCGCCTTCGTGACCGAGACGTCGTCCACCTGCCAGCTCCCGCCGGGGTACAGGTAGTCCCCCGAAAGGTGGAAGCGGATCTTCACGTCGCCCCCGGCCCAGTTCGCGAGGGACGCGGCGTACGTCGAGTAGGCGGCTCGGGGCCCCGTGAAGTAGTTCCCCGCGTTCTGGGTCGTCGGGCAGTCGTTGAACGCGAAGTCGACCGTCGCGGGGTAGTTCGGCGCGAGCGGCACGCGGGTCCAGTTCGTGAACGACGGCCCGACGGCGATCTCGACCTGTCCGAGGGAGCCCTCGCGGCCGAAGATCTCGCCGTAGGGGTCGTACTCGAGGTCGTGCTTCGTCGAGAACAGGAGCCCCGGGCCCTGTCCCGGACCGGCGAGCGTGAGCGCGGGACTCGTGAGGTCGGCGCAGACGCCCCCGGAGCTGGACGCGGTGTACACCTTCGGTCCCGCGTTGCCGCCGGTCGGCGAGCCGGTCCAGGGGGGCGCGGCGGCGAACTTGGCGGCTCCCGTGTCGCCGGCATCGTCGGTCCAGGTCCCCAGCGTCAAGGGACCGTCGGGGGCGACGGGAAGGGCCACCGTGTTCGTCTCCTCGTTCCCGCCCCGGCACGGTCCGCCGTGGCCGCTCGACGCGTCCTCGGCGCGGACGACGTACCAGCGCGGCGACCCGCCGACGAGGTCGACCGAGTCGGTGAATGACGACCCGACGAGGCAGCGCGCGATGCGGCTCGCGGGTCCCGGCGGGAACCCGCTCGTCGTCCCGCGGTACACGTTGTAGCGCGCGTCGCCGGGGCAGTAAGGCGTCGCCGGGTCCCATGTCAGCGTGACGGCGCAGCGCGACAGGCCCGCGCTCAGGGCGGTCTCGATCCCGCGGAAGGAGGGGGAGAGGGAACAGTCACCGCTCGGCACGATCGCGGCGCACGGCGACGGCTCCGACTCGCAGGCGCCGGCCGCGTCCGACGTGGCGGCCACGAAGTAGCCGTAGGTCACGCCGCCCGAGACGGTCGTATCAAGGAACGACGTGCCCGTCACCGCGCTCGCGACGGGAGTGGACGGGCCGCCCGGGCAGGAGCCGAGGCTGCGGTAGACATTGTACGCGGCGGCTCCCGCCACGGGGCTAAACGAGACCAGCACCTCGCGGTCCGCGGGAGTCGAGAGCGACGGCGCGCCGGGAGCCGCGGGGGCCGGGCAATCGGCGAGCGCGCCGCGGACAACGAGCGCGAACGGCTGAGGCGCCCACGGCACCGACACGCCGCGGACGCGGATCACCCACCTTCCGGCGGCGGGCGACTCGAACACCAGACGCTCGACGACGTTGCGCGCGTCATGGGGGTCCGCGGGGTTCGACGTGGGAACCGGCAGCCCGCTCGACGGGTCGATCGTCTGGAACCAGACGTTGCCGGCGGGGTCGACCACCTCGAGTTCGATCTCGTTCACCCTCGCGACCGCGGCGTTGATCGCCGCGGGATAGTCGGTCCAGACGAGCGTCGCGCGGAGCGGAGAGCCCGCCGAGACGTCGTACGCGTGGGGGACCACGCCTCCCGTCGCGATTCCTTCGCGGTGGTCGTCGACCCGGAGCTGGAACGCGCTGCCCGCAAAGGGGAGCGACCGGTCGAGCTGCACGCGGCCGTAGCCGGACACGAAGTCCGGGTAAGGCGCCGACGCGCCGAGGGGGACGGCGCCGTCGATCAGCGTCGCCTTCACGAGCGCCGCGCTCGGGGCGAAGCCTTGCGCGGAGTTGCGCGTCCCGCCCGGATAGAAGCCTGCCGTGTAGTACTCCCGCACGAGGGCCGCGAGTCCCGCGACGGTGGGCGCCGCCATCGACGTGCCGTCGAGGGAGCAGCTCGCGCAGTTGTTCGAGAGGAGATTCGCGTCGGACGCGGCCGAGACGGTGGACTCGCCCTGGGCCGCCAGCGTCGGCGACAGGCGCCCGTCCTCGACCGGGCCCGGGCTCGAGACCTCCGACGGCGTCGAGGCGGCGCTCCCGTGGCCCAGAGCACCCACCGAGATCGGGTTCTTCGCGTTGGCGGGCGTTCCTACCGCGACCGGCGGCGGGCAGTAGAGCCCCGCGTTCCCGGCGGCGGCGACGACGAGCAGGTCGGGGTGGGTCCACATCGCGAGGTCGGCGTCGCGCGCGTACGAGTCGTACGGCATCGTGCATCCCGGCGTGCACTCTCCGAGGAGGTCGTAGCAGGCTCCGCCCCACGAGTTCGAGTGGATGCGGGCGCCGCTCTGATACGCGACGTCGGTCAGGTTCCACAGCGTTCCGCCGAGATCGTTCAGGTACTCGAACCCGTCCCCCATCTCCTCGACGACGAGCTTCGCGCCCGGCGCGAGGCCGTCGCCTCCGTTCCGGTTGGGCGTCGCGAATCCGGCGCAGTCGGCGTACGGGGCCGCGTCGCCGGCGAGCGTTCCCGAAGTGTGCGTCCCGTGGCCGGAGGTCCCGGTGATGGTGGCGGGGCAGGTGTCCTCTTCGCCCGCGGGGCCGCCCGACCAGTTGTAATAGAGGATGTCCTTGCGGCGGCTCGGCGCCGGCGCCGCAACCGGGCACGGCGCGAGGCCGCAGGACGCGACCGGCGGAGGGCCGTTGACCGCGTCGCGGAAGTAGCACGAATCGTAGTCCTGCGCGATGTCGGCGATCGCCACGATCTGGCCGCACCCGAAGAGGCCGTGGTCGAAGATCGGGGTCTCTTGGGGCGAGGGGCCGACGAACGACTGGTGGACCCAGACGGCGTCCTGATTGAAGGACCGGACCGGCCGCGCGATCTCGATGGCCTCGACCTCCGGGAGGGACGCGAGGGCCGAGAGCATCGCCGCGAGGCGCGCGGCGGGGATCGCCGCCGTCACGCGCCACGCGCCGTCCCTTCCCGAAGGCGCGGCGACTGCGCCGAGCCCCGCGACGATCTCGACGACGCGTCGCTCGGGCTCGCCCCCGGCGACCACCACGCGGACGGCGGTGGCTCCCGGCGGGGACGCCGCGCGCGCGGCGAGCCGGGGCTCGATCTTGAGGTGAGGGGGCATCTCGCCGAGCCAGGCGATGAAGGACAGGCGGCGCACCGACGCCTCCGCCTCCGGGGTCAGGCGGACCCGGTATCCGTTGCGCGGGACGTAGTCGAGCACCTCCGCGCCCGCGACCTCGAGCTGACGTCTCTCGTCCGTGTCGAGAGGGGCGCGCGCGATTGCGACGAGGTAGCGGCGGTTGCCCGCGCTCACCTGGATCGCCGCCGCGCGAAACCACGGCGGGGCCGCCGCCCCGTCCTCGAGCGGACGGAACGCGCCGCCCGCAAGGGTGAGCTCGACGCGCGCTCCCGCCGTGCGACTCCCGGCGTCCGCGGACGCGGCGACGACGGAGGTGATGAAGACGACGAGCCCGTAGAGGACGTGCCTGAGAATCCTTTTGCGCACGGCGGCACCTCGTCGCGCGGGGGGCGCGGCTCTCGTCCCGAATATAGCGCGCCGGTAAGGGGGTGGGGGCGCCCAAGTCACGAGAGGGGCGAGTACAAAAACGTACCTGGCCGGGCGCCGGGGGACGCTAGCCCTCGCGGTGTTGCAGCGCGAGCGCCGCGGCCTCGCGGACCCGTTCTCGCGGGTCTTTCCGCGCGAGGTCGGTGAGCAGCGCCGTCGCCTCGGCGGTGCCGACGGATCCCAGCGCCCTCGCCGCCGTCACCCGGACCTCCGTCGGTTCCGTCCGGCCGAGGATCCCCTTTCGACCGAGGAGCTTCGCCAGCACCTGGTAGGCCTCCGGCGAGCCGCTTCGCGCCAGGCCCAGGATAGCTTCTTGGCGGACTCCCAAGGGAGCCGCGTCGTAGGGCTGTGACCTTTCGCAGAGCTTGGTCAGGACGCCCGAGGCGCCGCCGCTTCCAGGAAAGCCGGAAAGCGCGGGAACGGCCGCAATCTGGACCCTGGGATTGTCGTCCTCAAGAGCGGCCAGGATCTTCCTCTCGCACTCCGGCTTGCCGAAGCGCGAGATCGCGCGCACGGCCTCCTTGCGCACGCGGGCGTCCTCGTGGGAGGCGACCCGGAAGAGCTCGGGCAGCACGCTTTCGTCCGCAACCTCGCCGAGAATCGAGACGACGTTGCGCACCAGGTACCACCGCGGATCGTCGAGCGCGCCGACGAACGGGAGCCAGGTCCGCCTTGCCATGTCCTTCAGCAGGTTGATGAGCCGCGCGCGCCGGGGGCGATGGTCCTCCTGCGCCAGAGCCTCCAACACGTGGCGCACGCAGGTCTTCGACAGGATCTCCACCGCGTCCGCGGCGCCCGTGCAGGTTCCTTCGATCGCGGCGTCAAGCAGTCGCCCGCGAGCCGCCGCGTCGATCGAGCCGGCGAGGGCCGCCGCCAGCAGCTTGCCCCTCGCGCTCGCCGCCGGGTCCCGGGCCGCGCCGAGTCGATCGGCCTCCCGCATGATTTCGAGCGCGGCTCCGAACTCCCCCTCGCGCACGCTCGCGGCCGCGACGCTGGCGAGGCCCGCCGCCATGCGCGCCGCCACCTCCTCGTCCCGCTCGTCCACGAGCCGGTCGAGGAGCGCGCGCGGGATCCCCCGGAGCGCTTCGTTTCCCTTGCCGGCCGTCTCCACGACTCGCACAACGCCGGGAACGTCGCCGGCCACCCTGCGGCGCACGGCGGCGTCCGGCGAGGCGAGGCCTTGGAGGAGCTTGTCGACGAGGCGGCTCGCGTCCTCGGTCCGTCCCGCGTCCAGGAGGGACGTCAAGGCGATCTCCACGTGGGCCGAGTCGGCGCGCCAGAGGTAGTCGTTCCTGTGGAGCAGGGCGAGCCTGCGATCGTCGTCCATCTCCGTCCACAGGAGCCGTGTCACCAGCTCCCTGTACTCCTCCGCGCCGACGCCCAGGCGCGCGAACTCGCGCTCCGCCGCCGCGAGCGCGTCGGCGCGGCGCCCTCGCCAGGCCGACGTGCGGTTGAGCATCCTGGCGAGCGGACGGTAGTCCCCGTGGACCCGCGGGTAATGGAGCGCCATCAGGTCGCCGACGGCGGCGGGTGCCAAGGCCTCGATCGCCTCGGCGACGTGCCGGTGCGCCGAGCGTGGACCCGCGTGCTCGGAGAAGAGTAGAACCTGGGTCTCGGGGGCGCAGCCGATTACCGCACGGCCGATATCCTCGAGGATCTCCTGCCGGCCGCGGTCGCGCTCGTCGATGGCGCGTCCCGCCAGCGCCTCGAGCGTCCCCGCGACGAACCCCGCGAGCGTCGCCACGTTCCCGGCTTGCCGCGCCTCCCGAGCCGCCGACTCCAGCGCCCGTCCGAGGTCGTCGGGGTCGCCCGAAAAGACGGCCGTCGCGGTGGACGTTCCCTCGGGCCCGGCCGGGGCGCCGGGCGGGGTCGCCCGGAGGCGGGTGAGGAGGTCGACGAGCGCCGCTTGCCTCAGGGAGTCCGCATCGCTCGACGCGCGGACGAACCGCGCGCGGTCCACCTGGACCGACTGCACGCCCTCGTCCTCGAGCACCTGGTCGAACCCTCCCCGCTCCTGGATCTTGTCGGGCGCGAGGAGGAGACAGCGCAGGAGGCCGAGGTGATCCGCGCAGGTGATCTCCGGCAGGAAAGAGATGCTGTCGATCCCACGCGCCGAGAGGGTGTCCACGACCTGGCGCGAGAGCAGGCGGTCCCTGTCCAGGATGTGCTCGCCGAGGAAGATCCGGCTTTCCGACCGGGCGAGGACGATCTCCCCGCGCTCGTCCAGCATCCTCCTCAGCCGCTCGTAGGCCCTGTCCACGGACTCGCGCCCCCGAGGATGCTCCGGCGAGTAGAGCCCGATGTTCCTCAGGGCGAGGCAGAAGTCCTTGAGCCAGTCGTTGGCCAGCGACGCCGCCACCTGTCCGTCCATCGTCCGGTCCCCTCGAGCGGCACGGTCGCTCGTATCCCGTGGATTCAATATGGGTTCCGCGAGCCCGGCGGTCAAAGGGAGCCACTTGTGCCGTGGGAAGCCGCGTCGAGTGGAGGTCGTTGTTGTCTCGACAGCGGGAGACGAACGCGCCTATACTCGCCGCCGTAAAGTGGACTTGCCGCGCTTCGGTCCCGCGCCGGGCGGCACGGGGGACGAGGCCGGCGGCTTCCGGGGCCCCGGTTTCCCCGTCAAGGCCCCGTGTCGCAAAGGGGGGAAATAATAATGAAGCGGTTTCGTGCTCTGTGGAACGTCAAGGTCCTGCTCGCCGTCGTCGTGCTCGTCATCGGGGTGGGGATCTACGTCGCTAGCCTGCCCACGGCCGACGCCCTGTTCTGTTCCGGTGTCTCCGTCTACTACAGCAACGCGACGTACAAGACCGTGGTCGGCGCACGCGGGACCGGCTGCTGCGGAGAAGTCATCAACTGGGGCGTGATCACGAAGTACGTGAAGTGCGAGAGGATCTACTGCCTCGACGTGCTCTGCCCGAACTAGAAGCTTGCCCTGTCTCTCGGAGGCGTGGGAGCGGCCGCCCGAGCTCCCACGCCCCGTTCCTCGTCGCCCCGGCTCTCACGCCGCCAGCCCCCTGATCAGATCCAGCTTGGCCGGCGCGGTCGCCGCGTGGAAGCGGCGGAGGATCTCGATCCTGCCGCCGGGGTCAAGTCGCGGCAGCGCCTCGAGGAGGCGCAGCGCCCAACGGGCCGCGTCCCGGTATCTCGACCGCGTCGCCGGATCCACGTCCCAGATCGTCCCCTTGTGGAAGAGCTGGTAGCGGAGCCAGACGCGACGGCGCTCGTCGAGAGGCCGGCCCGAACCCGACAGGAACCGGGCGAGCACCAGATGCTTGCTCACGTTCGCGTGCAGCTCGAGCTCGAAGAGCGTCAGGGGGCGGTCGTCCCGCGCCCTCTCCGCGATGCAGAGCAGGTGGTCCAGCTCCTCGACCAGCGCGGCGAACGCGTCCACGTTGGCGTCCCCGAGCCCTTTCAGGGGCGGGTGGGACTCGAGGCAGCGGATCACGTCGTCGGGATAGTAGATGCAGGCACGGATCCCCTCCGAGGTCTCGCGGACGAGGGTCCTCGCCCCGACCCCGCAGCCGGTGCTCGTCGCGGCGGACGTGACGATCTCGACGTTCCGGTAGAGGCGACGATACCCCGCGTCGCCGATGACGAACCGCCCCACCTCTCCGAGCCCCGTGCGCATACGGTAGGTGCGCTCCAAGAGGGCCTGGACGATTTCCAGGAGAGAGACGCCCCCGGTCACCGCGCCGGTCCTCCGGTCGCCGGGACGTACTCGAATCCTCCGGGGCCGAACGCGATCCGGATCGTGTCGTAGTCGAGGCGCGCGCGGGCAAGATCGAGGACGCGCCGCTTGACCTCCTCGGGATCGAAAGCGCGGCCGCCGTTCCGCAGCTCCCTGAGCCAGCCGACCGCGGCGGTGAGGTTCCCGGAGCCGGGCCGGCCCTCGCGCCGGATCTTCTTGGCGACCTCGACGTTGCAGACGGACTCGAGAACCGCCTTGAGGTGTCTTGCCCCGTAGATGGCGGAGAAGCCTCTCCGCATCAGCTCCGCTCGGGCCGTGGCGTCCACCTCGAGGGTCAGACCGTGGATCGCCCGGTACCGGCGCACGATCCGGTAGAGCTCCAGCTCCAGAATTCGCGCCGCGCTCTTCTGGGCAAGACGGTTGAAGTGGATCATCCGCACCCGGTTCATGAACTCCGGCGTGAGCGCGCGGCGGAGGCCCGCGCGGACGTCCCGGTCGGAGGAGACCGACCGGGCATCCTCGTCCAGGTAGCCGATGGGAGCCGAGCGCTGTTGCGCGTCGCTGTACCCCAGGTTCGACGTGAAGAAGATCATCGTGTTGGCGAAGCTCAGGACCTTCCCCCGGTTGTCGGTCGTCGTCCCCCTGTCCAGGATCGACAGGAAGAACGTCCGCAGCTGGGAGTGTGCCTTCTCCACCTCGTCGACGAGGATGACGCTGAGCGGGGCCTTCGAGGACCGCTCGTGGAACGTCGCCAGAAGGCCCTCCTCGTCCGAGCGGATGAAGCCCCGGGTCGCGCCCCGGAGCTCGTTGATGTCGGAGGGGTAGGTGTAGCTCGGCCCCTCGATGGCGAGCGTCGGGACCTCGACCTGCCAGATCCCCTCGAGCAGGCGGCACAGGCTCTCCACCAGGTGGTTCTTGCCGACGCCGGTCGGGCCCACGAGGAAGTAGGCCGGCGGCTTGCGCAGGTCCCGGGTCCCCGCGGCGAAGAGACTGAACTCGTCGCACAGCGCCTCGATCGCCTCGTCCTGGTCCACGACGACGGCGCTCAGGGCCTCTCGCAGCCGGTCCATGTCCACCGAGGAGAACAGGACGATGCGCTCGTACGCCGAGATCAGCTCGTCCCGCGACATCAGGGTGCCGGCGCCGCCCTCGTCCCGGGCCGCTTCGATGTAGGGATCCTCCGCGGCGCGGGAGGCGCTCGCCGGGGGGGGCGCGACGACCGCCGACTCCCGCGTGAGGACGTCCGCCGCGGCCGCCATCAGCGGCACCCTCGTGCGGAGATCGTCCGGCGCGCAGGGCGGCCCGACGTCCCCCGGCAGGTGCATGCGCTTGAGAATGCTCGCATGGACCTGGAACCGTTCGGAGCACTGCCGGAGGAAGACCACCTCCTCCTCGAGCGGCAGCATCAGGAGCCGGTTCTGCTTGAAGAAGTCGCGGAGCCGCCGGTCCTCCGAAAGCAGCTCCAGCGCCTCCCCCGCCATCAGGTAGGCCCTCGAGCCGAGCGTCTCGAGGTCGTAGCCCTTGACCTGCCGGAGCCCGAGCAGGCCCAGGTCGAACAGCGCCTTGTCCCCGATGACCCGCACGTCGTCGGGAAGGCGCCGGACCCGGTAGAGCACCTCGCCCTGGCCGAGCCGCTCCTGCTCGATCAGGCGGCCGATGAGGTTGAGGAGGAGCCCCCGATCCGGGTGCATGACCCGCTCGATCCTCTCGTTCGAGTAGACGTCGGTGAGCAGGAGCGAGCAGTCGGTGATCACCCGGCTGAGGTGGCGGACCTCCAGGTCGTCCACGATCCGGTCGGGGAAGAGCCGCGTCGCGACCTCCCGGAGCCGGGCGTCGAGGCTGTCCTGGTCGAACGGCTCGATCCTTCGAGCGGACGGCACCACCGGATCGCGTCCCATGGCGACCTCCTGGGGGGACTTCCCTCCTCGGTAGAACCAAGATCCGTGCCACGGGGATGTGGCGCGAATTGGCCCGGTTGTTGGCGTTGTTGGGGGACGCGCCACGAGCAGGAGGACAGGGAACGTCACCGCGCGGAAACGCCGTGTCTCCTCGCCGGACAAGAAAAGGGCCCCCGGCGCCGAGTGGCGACGGGGGCCTCTTGCTCGCCGGGCTGCTTCTGGTCGGCTGGGGTTGATCGTCAGTGGAGCGTCAGCTTCACCACGGCACCGCTGCTCGGCGCGAACGTAAGGGAGTTGATCGAGACGTACAAGCCGTCGCGACCGGCCGCGATCCCGCCGGGGAACGGAAGCCGGCCCCCGCCGATGCGCGTGAGCGTCGTCGGGTTGCCGAACGGGATGCGCACGACGTCGCCGGGGGGACCTTGGGTGTTGGGCGCGAACATCTCCGCGGCCCAGAAGTTCTCCGAGGCGTCGAAGGTGCAAGCGGTGACCGTGGTCAGCCCGGTCGCCCATAGATGCGCGGCGCCTAGGAAGTCCTCGGTCGTGTCCGGATCGATGCGCCAGACGTCCGACTGACCGGGGTTCTGGCCGAAGCCGTTCTTGACGAGGTCCAGCGTCCCGACGTACAGGGCGCCGTCGGGGCCCTGCGCCACGCAGGTCGGCGTGGAGTCGCGCACGCCGTCGTTAGGTATGTAGGCGATCACCCGGGTCGAGCCGTCGCGGGCGACCTCGCTCACCGTGTTCGCCCCGGCGTCGGCCACGAAGGTCCGGAAGGGGCCGCCGGAACCGCCTCGGGTGACGAGCACACCGTACGGGTTCGAGTCGGGAAAATCCGGCGGGAAGAGGTCCTTGTGGTCGTTCGTCCACTGGTACTGCTGGTCGCCAACGTCGCCGGCGTCGGTGGCGGCTCCGTTGCCGGGGTTCAGCCGGAACAGGTGCCCGGTCTGCGGTGGCGCGGGCACGCCCGGGTTCTCCTGCTCGAAGCCGCTCTCCGACTCGCCGACGATGGTGACGAGCGCGCATCCCGCGCGCTCGCCGGGGGAGTTCTTCATGCAGCCGTTGCCGAACGCCGACACGCCCGACGCGCCGACGACCTCGGGGATGTCGTTCCCGTTCGTATACAGCGCCGTGAACGAGGTCGACCAGACGCTCCGCTGCCCGCGGGTTCCCGGGCTGTCCCACTTCGTGACGCGACCTTGGGTCACGCCGTGCTCGTCCCCGTTGGCATGGTTTGGATCCTGGCCGAGGTACGGGCCCGCCTCGGCGACGTAGAGGCTGCCCTTGGCGTCGACGGCGACGCCTCGGGGGTTGTTGAGGCCGGTAACGATAGGTGTGACCGAGAGAGTCGCGGATTTGGAATCCGCTGCCCGCGCCATCCCGCTGCCCAGGATGGCGGCCGATGCGATCGCTGCTCCCAGGAGCAGCACCTTGCGAGTGCTCACGGGTAGCCTCCTCTACGAAAGGGCGGGCGGGACCGCAAGTCCCCGCACGCGAGGGTTACGAGTCAGGACCGTTTCAGATTGTGGACTAATATTGTCCGCTGTCAAATCCGAGATCGATCCGTGCGGCCTCGGGCCGCGCCGCACGGTCCGGGGAACCTTGACGGGCTCCTGGGTCGCTACTATACTTCGCCACCTAGCGAAATATAGGAGATGGCCATGCGACAGCTCGAAGCGGCCCTGAAGGCCGCCGGAGACCCGACTCGCACCCGCATCCTGAAGCTGCTCGAGGACCGCGATCTGTGCGTCTGCCAGATCCAGGCCGTGCTGAAGCTCGCGCCCTCCACGGTCTCGAAGCACCTGGCGCTCCTGAAGTCGGCGGGACTCGTCGAGGACCGGCGGGAGGGGAGGTGGATCCATTACCGCCTCGCGCCGCCGGGAGGGATGCCCTACGCGGATGGCGTGCTGTCCCTAATGCGGGACGTTCTCCAACGCGACCCGAAGATCGTGGAGGATCGCCGGCGGCTCAAGCAAGTTTTGAGAATGCCGCTGGCCGAGTTGTGCGCACTCGTTCCGGCTCGTCCGCCGGCCGACCCGCCGGCAAGGGCGGAGACGTCCCGATGACGGAACTCGTGGGACGCGCGGCGACGGCCGCGCGACGGCGCTCGGGCCGCCTGCTCGCCGGGATCGCCGGGGGCGCCGGTATCCACGGATACGTTCCGGAGAACTTCATGGCCGTGATCATGGGCAAAGGCGCGTGGTGGTCCGTTCCGCTCGCTGTCCTGATCGGCGTGCCGATGTACTCCAACGCCGCAGGGATCATCCCGGTGGTGCACGCCTTGCTCGAGAAGGGGGCGGCTCTCGGCACCGTGCTGGCCTTCATGATGTCGGTGATCGCCTTGTCGCTGCCCGAGGTCATCATCCTGCGGAAGGTCCTGAAGCCGGTCCTGATCGGGACGTTCGTGGGCGTCGTGGCCGCGGGCATCATCGTGGTCGGTTATCCTGCTGGTTTGAAATAGGGAGCCCTTATGACCCTCAGCCAGAAAAGCGGTCTCGCCGTCGTCTTGGTCGCGCTCGTCCTCTCGGGCGCGGCGTTCGCGGCCGGCAAGGAGCCGGCACCCGTCGTCCCGACGCCCGGAACGCCGTCTGCCGGAAACGCCACTGCGGCCGATGCCGCGTCCCACGTCGTGGAGGTCTATTACTTCCGCACCACCAACCGGTGCGCGTCGTGCAGGAAGATCGAAGCGTTCACCGATGCGGCGATCAAGTCGGCCTTCGCGAAGGAGATCCAGGACGGCAAGATGATCTGGCAGGTGGTCAACATCCAGGAGCCCGGGAACGAGCACTTCATCCAGGAGTACAAGCTCGTCACCAAGTCCGTGGTGGTCATGGACAAGGTCAACGGCGGGCAGGTCCGTTGGAAGAACCTGGCAAGAATCTGGGAGCTGCTGAGCGACGAGACGCAATTCGCTCAGTACGTGCAGCGAGAGGTGCGGGAGTACCTGGAGGGGCGCTCGTGACCGAGAGCCTCGCCGGCGGCGCGACCGCCCTGTGGCTGGGGATCCTGACCGCCATCAGCCCCTGCCCCCTCGCGACGAACATCGCGGCGGTCTCGTACATCGGCCGCGACGTGGGCCGCTCGGGGCGGGTCGTCGTCTCGGGGCTCGCCTACACGCTGGGTCGGTCCTTAGCCTACGTCGGGATCGCGATGCTGGTCGTGGCCAGCGTGCTGACGATTCCGGGCGTGTCGTGGTTCCTCCAGGAGCAGGCGAACCGGATTCTGGGCCCGCTTCTCATCGTCATCGGGGTCCTGATTCTCGGCTGGATTCGAATCCCCATGTCCTCCTTCGGGATCGGAGAGAAACTGCAGAAACGGGCCGCCTCCGGAGGCGCCTTGGGGGCGGGCTTCCTCGGCATGCTGTTCGCGCTCTCGTTCTGCCCGGTCTCGGCGGGGCTGTTCTTCGGGAGTCTGATTCCGCTGTCGGTGAGCGCCCGCTCGCCCGTGACGCTTCCGGCGCTGTTCGGGATCGGCACCGGGCTCCCGGTCCTGGCGTGCGCGATCGCAATCGCCTTTGGAGCCAACGTCATCGGCCGGGCGTTCGACGCGCTCACGCGCATCGAGCGATGGGCGAAGCCGGTCACCGGCGCGGTCTTCATCCTGGCCGGCGTCTATCTCGTAGTCGGACGATTCTTCGGATTCAGCGGCTGACCCCGCAGCGGCGCATCAGGAGAAACTCGATGACCGATCAGACTCGAGCTTCGACGGCCGGCGGCGTGACCCGCCGTCTCTCGTTCCTCGACCGGTTCCTGACCGTCTGGATCTTCCTCGCCATGGCCGCCGGAGTCGGCGCCGGCTACGCTTTCCCCGGCATCGTGCCGTTCCTGAACCGGTTCAGCGTCGGCACCACGTCGATCCCGATCGCCATCGGTCTCATCCTGATGATGTATCCGCCGCTGGCGAAGGTTCGATACGAGGAAATGGGGCCGGTCTTTCGGAACCTCAAGGTGCTCACGCTCACCCTCGTCCAGAACTGGGTCGTGGGGCCGATCCTGATGTTCGCCCTGGCGGTGCTCTTCCTGCACGACAAGCCGGAGTACATGGTCGGGCTGATCATGATCGGGCTCGCCCGATGCATCGCGATGGTCATCGTCTGGAACGACCTGGCCAAGGGCGACACCGAATACTGCGCGGGTCTCGTGGCCTTCAACTCCGTCTTCCAGGTGCTGTTCTACTCCGTCTACGCCTATGTCTTCATCACCGTGCTGCCGACCTGGTTCGGCCTCGAGGGGGTGGCCGTTCACGTCACGATCGGGGAGATCGCCAAGAGCGTGTTTATCTACCTCGGCATCCCGTTCCTCGCGGGCGTGATCACGCGCTTCACGCTCATCAACGTCAAGGACAAGACCTGGTACCACGAGAAGTTCATCCCGAAGATCAGCCCGATCACGTTCATCGCCCTCCTGTTCACGATCGTCGTGATGTTCTCGCTCAAGGGGGAGTACATCGTGCAACTCCCGCTCGACGTGGTGCGGATCGCGATCCCGCTGCTCATCTATTTCGTGGTGATGTTCTTCGTCTCGTTCTTCATGAGCAAGAAGGTGGGAGCGACCTACGGCCAGTCGGCGACCCTGAGCTTCACCGCGGCCTCGAACAACTTCGAGCTGGCGATCGCCGTGGCCATCGCGACCTTCGGCATCAACCATGGCGCCGCGTTCGCGGCCGTCATCGGGCCGCTCGTGGAGGTGCCGGTGCTGATCGGCCTCGTCAACGTCGCGCTGTGGTTGGGGCGCCGCTACTACCCGAAGGACTTGGCGATCGCCACGAGCTGAGGAGATCCGAATGCTTCGAGCGACGATCGAGACGGAGAGTCTGAAGCGGTTTCTGGAAACCCGGGGCGGGGTCCTGAGCGTTGCGATCCAGGCCGTCATGCACGGGTGATGAAGGGCTTCTCGGGGCCCGGTCGGGTCCCTGGGCGCACCGGACGACGAAGAGGATTACGTGCGGTGTGAAGGCGATGGATTCGTGGTCTTCGTCCACAAAGACATCGCCGCTGACGTTCCGATCCCGGGCCCGATCCGATTCGCCTTCGGGGCGTACGGGTGGTGTCAGGTGAGCCTCCGGGAAGGGGACGAGGCACGTTGAGATGAGAGGCGTCCTGTTCCTTTGCGTCGCCAACTCGGCGCGGAGCCAGATGGCGGAGGGGATCGCGCGATTTCTCGCGGGGCCGGGGCTCAGGGTCTGGTCCGCCGGATCGGATCCGACCCGCGTGAGGCCCGAAGCGATCGCTGTGCTGAAGGAGATCGGGATCGACATCTCGGGACAGCGGTCCAAGGCGGTCGCGGAGATCCCGGCGGCCGACGTGGACACGGTGATCACGCTGTGCGCCGAGGAAGCCTGCCCGGTCTTCCTCGGGAAGGCGCGGCGCCTTCACTGGGCCCTCGCCGACCCCGCCGCCGCCGAGGGGTCGGAAGAACAGCGTCTGGCGGCGTTCCGAGAAGTACGTGACGAGCTTCGCCGCCGCATCGCCGCCGTCCTCGGCGGCCGGAGTCCTCGGCGTCCACATCCTCGGCCCGCGGGCGACCGATCTCATCGTCGAGGGGGCGCTAGTCGTACAGGTCGGGACGACCGCCGATGACCTGGCGTGGACGACCCACGGCCACCCGACCGTTCTCGACGCGGTCCTCGAGCCGCGCTCGGATTCGGGAATGCGACCATCCACATGCATGTACGCTGAGGAGAGACCATGCCCGAATTCCTCGCGACCACCGTCGATAAGTTCACCTTCCGGGTGGCCACCGATCGCCTTTACTGCCGCGACGGTTTGTGGGTCTTCTGGATCCAGCCCCAGGGTGGCGTCCGAGTTCGCGTCGGCCTGACCGACTATCTCCAGCAGCACAGCGGCGATGTGGCCTTCGTGACCGTCAAGCCTCCAGGGACCAAGCTGCAGGTCGGCGACGACCTCGCAGACCTGGAGACCATCAAGGTCGTCCTGGAACTCGCTTCGCCGGTCAGCGGAGTGATCGTGGCCGTCAACGACGCGCTCGAGCTGAACCCTGAGCTTGTCAACCAAAGCCCTTACGAGAAGGGATGGCTGGCCGAGATCGACGCGACGGACTGGGAAGCCGGGCGCTCCTCGCTTCTCGACGCGAAGGCCTACTTCGAGGTCATGCAGTCGCAGGCACAAGAGGAGTTGAAGAAGCTATGAACGACGGCAAGCCGCAGGTCGTGATCGTTCCCTGTAGCGGCATCGGCAAGGCGTTTGGCAGCGTCGCGCGCGAGGCCGGGTACGAGCTGTGCGACGAGTTGCGGCCGAACACCACGCGGCTCGTGGCCCTCTCCAAGCTGGTTCTCGGTGACGAGCAGGCCCGGGAGCGGGTGCGCCGGTGCCCTGCCATCACCATCGACGGCTGCAAGCTCATGTGCGCGGCCAAGCTCGTGAAGCACAACGGCGGAACGGTCGCACGAGAGGTTGCGGTACTCGACGCCTACCGGCAGCACAAGGAGCTCAAGCCCGACGGCATCGCGGAGCTCAACGCTGAGGGCAAACAGCTCGCGCGCGTCCTGGCCGAGGAGATCGCCGAGGTGGTTGATGACCTTGGCCGCGACGCGTCCGGTGGAGGTAACCATGCCTAGCCTGCCGGAACGTAAAGTCGGAATCGTCGCCTGCTCCGGCGAGGAGCTCGCCGAGGGCACGGTCACGCGGCTCGCCGCGCTCAAGGTTCTCCACGAGATCAGACGCGGCGAGACGGTGACCATCTGCCTGCCGCTCTTCCTGGCGGGCGGTGAGGGAGACCGCGCCTTCGCGAAGTTCCACCCGACCATCACGGTCGATGGCTGTGCCCGCAAGTGCGCCGCGCATGGCACCGAGACCTACTCGGGCAAGCCGGCGGCGAGCATCGTCGTGGGTGAGATCGCGGCCGAGCACGGAATCGCCGGCATAGAGGGACGCCGCTGCCTCAACCCAGCAGGGCAGAAAGCCGTCGATCTCACCGCCGAGCGGCTGGCCGCGTTGGTCGATCAGCTGCTGGGCAAGGAAGAGCGCCCGGATGCCGGTGCCAGCGTCGAGACGCCCGCAGCCTCCAGTGATTCAGCAGTCGTCGGCTGCTCGTGCGGATCCGGGATTCCCGTGAAGGTGCTCACCATCGCCGGTCAATCGGTCGAGGTCGTCGCGTTGCCGCTGATCTTCGACAAGCTGCGAGAGGCGCGCCGGGTCCCGAGCGAAGCCGTCGCCCAGGATCTCCTGGAGATGGTCAAGGTCTACAACTACGTGTGTCCGGAAACAGAGGCCTCCTGGCGCGAAGTCCTCGTCAGGGAGTTCGCGGCTTACTGCGAACGCGAGTTGTCGAGATGAGCCGCACGGCCACCTACCACACCACCGTCAAGTGGACCGGTGAGCACTGGGGCCACCTGGCCATGGGCAATGGCCCCGAGATGAAGTTCTCGGCACCGCCGGATGCGCAGGGACATCGGGACGTGTTCACGCCCGAGGACGCATTCGTTGCCGCCGCGAATACGTGCGTGATGCTGATGTTCATCTGGGCGACCGAGCGCTTCAAGCTGAAGCTCCTGTCGTACGAGTGCAAGACCGAAGGGACGAAGCTCATCGAACTCGACCGAACGGAGATCTTCACCCGCCTCCTCTTCCGGCCCCGCATTCGCGTCGCGACGGGCGGCGAGGATCAGAACGTCGTCGAGGCTCGCGTACGGCGGGCGCTACAGGCGGCGCAGAAGTACAGCCTGGTGGCGAACTCGGTGAAGTCGGAGATCGTGATCGAGCCTGAGATCTCCGTCGTCAGCGAGTAGAGATGCAGCCAGGCAGGAGAGATGCAGCCAGGCAGGCAGGATAACCAGGAGGCCGCACCGCGGTGTCGCTTTGAAAGACGGAGGCAAGAGATGAAGATCAAGGTTCTGGGCCCAGGCTGCCCCAACTGTCAGAACGTCGAGAAGATCGCCCGGAAAGCGGTGTCCTCGATGGGACTCGACGCCACCATCGAGAAGGTCACGGACATCAAGGACATCACGAAGTACCCGGTCCTGGCCACGCCGGGCCTCGTGATCAACGAGAAGGTGGTGTGCTCGGGCCGTGTCCCCGGCGAAGCGGAAGTGAGCACGTGGCTCGCGAGCGCGGATCTCCGGGAAAGAGGAGCGAATCCAATGGCTGAGACGCGAGACAGGGAAGGGATCGTGACCAAGGTCCGCGAGCGCTACGCGCGAATCGCCGAGCTGGGCGACTGCGGCTGCTCCTGCGGAACGACCGCCGAGGGGGCGACACCCGAGAGCGTCGCCAGGCGCATCGGCTACGACGACCAGGCTCTCTCCCTCGCGCCCGAGGGGGCCAACCTCGGGCTCGGCTGCGGCGCGCCGGTGGGCTTCCTCGATCTCAGGGCAGGGGAGACCGTCGTGGACCTGGGATCCGGCGCCGGGTTCGACGCTTTCCTCGCCGCCCGCGAGGTGGGTCCGACCGGCCGGGTCATCGGCGTGGACATGACCCCGGCGATGCTGGAGCGGGCCCGCGCGAACGCCGCGAAGGCGGGGTTCTCCCAGGTGGAGTTCCGCGAGGGCCGGCTCGAGGCGCTCCCGGTCGAGACGGCGAGCGCCGATGCGGTCACGAGCAACTGCGTGATCAACCTGGCTCCCAACAAGGCCGTCGTCTTCCGCGAGGCCGCCCGCGTGCTCCGGCCGGGCGGCCGGATGGTCGTCTCCGACATCATCCTCGACGGGGATCTCCCTCAGGTCGTGAGGGAGGACGTGGAGGCGTATGTCGGGTGCATCGCGGGAGCGATGCGGCGCGAGCCCTACTTCGCCGCCATCGAAGCGGCGGGGTTCCGCGGGGCGGAGATGCTCAAGGACGTGGACTACATCGCCGCGCTGGGCGAGGACGCCCTTCCGGACGAGCTGTTGCGCAAGATGCGGGGCAGCGGTCTCGGCATGAGCGATCTCGCCGGCAAGATCCGGTCGGTCACCTATCGGGCGATACGCCGGTAGCCGGTCCTGGACGCTACCCGAGTGTCGCACCCCGGGTTGCGGTCTCCGACCGTCTTGCTTATGCTCCAACGCTCTGAATCTTGCTCCGCCGGCAAAGAACGGGGGCGGCGATGACGCAGGCGGCCGTGGACATCCTCAGGATCGACGACAAGGAGGCGGCGAGCCTCCTGAGCGGCGACCACACCGACCCGCATCGCGTGCTCGGGGCCCACCCCGCGTGCGCCGGTGGGACCGAGGGGGTCGTCGTCCGCGCGATGCACGCGGACGCGCTCGGCTGCGAGTGCCTCCTCGAGGGCCAGCCGGGCGTCGTCATGTCGCGCGCGGCGGAGCGAGGCCTCTTCGCCGCTTTCCTCCCGGGCGCGCGGCTCCCGCTCCGGTACCGGGTGCGATTCTGGTTTACGGACGGCGGGACGTGGGAGCGGGTCGACCCGTACGCCTTCCTGCCGACCCTGGGCGAGATGGACCGGCACCTTTTCAACGAAGGGACCCATCGGCGGCTCTGGGATTGCCTCGGGGCGCATCCTCGCACGATCGACGGGGTCGAGGGCGTAGCTTTCGCGGTGTGGGCGCCGAGCGCCCGCCGCGTCAGCGTGGTGGGAGACTTCTGCCGCTGGGACGGTCGGCATTTCCCGATGCGCGTGCTCGGCAGCTCCGGGGTCTTCGAGCTGTTCGTCCCGGGCGTTGCGCCCGGCGCGCTCTACAAGTACGAGATCAAGACGCGGGAAGGGATGATCCGCCCCAAGGCCGATCCGCTCGCGTTCTCGATGGAGGCGCCGCCCGGGACCGCTTCGCGCGTCTACGCTTCCACGTACGAGTGGGGGGACCGCGAGTGGATGGAGGCGCGGCCGGGCCGGGACCTCCTCCGGGAGCCGGTGGCGTTCTACGAGATCCATCTCGGCTCCTGGGCCCGCGTACCGGAGGAGGGGAGCCGGCCCCTGACCTACCGTGAGATCGCCCCGCGGCTGGTGGAGCACGTCAAGCGGCTGGGGTTCACCCACCTCGAGCTGATGCCGGTGGCGGAGTACCCGTTCTCCGGCTCGTGGGGTTACCAGGTCTCGGCGTACTTCGCGCCGACCGCGCGCTACGGGTCCCCGGACGACTTCCGTTTCTTCGTGGACCATTGCCACCGGAACGGGGTCGGGGTGGTGATCGACTGGGTCCCGGCGCACTTCCCGAAGGACGACTTCGCGCTGCGGCGGTTCGACGGGACCGCGCTCTACGAGCACGACGACCCGAGGCTCGGCGAGCATCCCGACTGGGGCACGCTGATCTTCAACTACGGGAGGAACGAGGTCCGGAACTTCCTGATCGCCAATGCGCTGTACTGGCTGGGCGAGCTGCACGTGGACGGCCTCCGGGTGGACGCCGTGGCCTCGATGCTCTACCTCGACTACAGCCGCCACGAAGGGGAGTGGCTGCCGAACCGCTACGGCGGGCGCGAGAACCTCGAGGCGATCGAGTTCGTCAAGTCGATGAACGAGGCCGTGCGGATCGAGCAGCCGGGGTGCATCACGGTGGCCGAGGAATCCACCGCCTGGGGCGGGGTGAGCCGCCCGGTACGGGACGGCGGGCTCGGCTTCACGTTCAAGTGGAACATGGGCTGGATGCACGACACGCTCGAGTACTTCTCGAAGGATCCCGTCTTCCGCAGGTTCCACCAGAACGACCTGACGTTCGCCATGCTCTACGAGTACTCCGAGCGGTTCGTGAACCCGCTTTCGCACGACGAGGTGGTGCACGGCAAGCGCGCGCTGCTCGACAAGATGCCCGGCGACGTCTGGCAGAAGTTCGCGAACCTGAGGCTCCTCCTTGCCTACCAGTACACGCGGCCCGGGAAGAAGCTCCTCTTCATGGGGACCGAGCTGGCGCCGTGGAACGAGTGGAACCACGACGCGAGCCTCGACTGGCACCTCGCGCAGGATCCGATGCGGGCGGCGTTCCGCCGGTTCGCGGAAGATCTGGGGCGCCTCTACCTCGAGACGACGTGCCTCTGGCGGTCGGACCCCGACCCCTGGAGCTTCTCCTGGATCGACTGCAACGACCACGCCAGCTCGGTGGTCTCGTACCTGCGCCGCGACGGCGAGAGCCACCTGCTCGTGATCCTCAACCTCACCCCGGTGCCCCGAAACGGCTACCGCCTCGGTACCCCCTGGGCGGGTCGCTACGCGCGGCGCCTCTCGACGGACGACGGCGCGTACGGTGGCAGCGGGTACGGGAGCCCCGACGCCGTGCCGACCGAGCCGGTCCCGTTCCACGGCCAGCCCCAGTCCGTGAGGATCGATCTCCCGCCGCTGGCGGCGGTGGTGCTCGTTCCCGTGCCCTGACGGTCCCGCCGGCGGTTACTGCCAGCGGAACCACCGCAGCGCGAGGACGAAGCCGACGGTACCCCAGGCGACCATCACGAGCACCTGGGGCCACCGGGACGCGAGCGAGGCTCCGTCGTTCACCACGGCGCGCAGCGCGTCGTTCAGGGCGGTGAGGGGAAGAGCGCGGATGGCGGGCTGCAGCACGGCCGGGAACCGCTCGTAGGAGAAGAACGTCCCCGAGAGCAGCCACATCGGGAGCATCACGAAGTTCATCCAGCCGGAGACCGCCTCGATCGACCTCGGCCGAGCGGCGACCAGGAGCCCGATCCCCGCGAACGTGCCGGCGCCGAGCAGCGCCACGAGGGCGAGGTCGAGAAGCGATCCCCGAACGCGCACGCCGAACACCAGCCAGCCGAATCCCACGACCGCGGCGACCTCGAGGAAGAGAAACACGAGCCGCGAGAGGGCGAACGACAAGAGGTAATGGGAGCGGCGCATCGGGGTCGCCGCGAAGCGCTTCAGGAGCTTGCGCGTCCGCGCCACCACCACGGAGAAGCCGATCCCCCACATCCCGCTCCCCATCAGGTTCAGGCCGATGAGACCCGGGATCAGGAAGTCCACGTACCTCGAGCCGGGCTCGGTCACCGGCTGCTCGCGCGTGGCGAGCGGGTCGCCTCGCCCCGCCGCCCGCTGGAGCGCCTCGTCCGCGGCGTGGCGCGCCGCGAGGCCCTCGGGACGCGTGGCGTCGAAGCGGTACGCCACGACGGGCCGCCCGTCGGGCTCGGCCCCGGCGGCCGACACGATCACGTCCACTCGGCCCTTCCGGAGCGCCTCGTCCGCGTCCACGGGGGCGAGGAGGCTGGCGCTCACGCCGGGCGCCTGCCGGAGCAGCTCCGCCAGCCGCTCCGCCGCGGGCGTTCCCGCCGCCACCGCCACGTGAGCCACGTCTACCGGCCGGTTGCGGAACGCGATCCCCAGGGCGAACGCCAGGAGCACCGGGAACACGAACACCCAG
The DNA here is from genome assembly GCA_041494445.1 of Acidobacteriota bacterium. Taxonomy (GTDB): domain Bacteria; phylum Acidobacteriota; class Polarisedimenticolia; order Polarisedimenticolales; family JAIQFR01; genus JAIQFR01. The sequence goes on from JBGQAU010000020.1 coordinate 40,008, forward strand.
AACACCGCCTCCGGCTCGCGCAGGAACTCAAGCAGGCGGGCGCGTGTGAGCTCGACCAGCGGGTGCGGGCGTCCCGCCACTCGGGCAGCGATCGGGGTCCCGCCGCCCTCACTCATCCCGCAGAGCCCTTCCAGTCAGGTGAACGAACACGTCCTCAAGCGTCGCCTGATGGGTCGTGAGGCTTTCGATCGTGAGACCTCGGCGCTCCAGCTCCGAGAGGAGAGCGGGCATCGCCTCGCCGATCCGGCTCACACTGAGCCGAAAGCCGCCGCCCTTCTCCGTCACACGGCTGACGCCGGGGAGGCCGACGAGCGCCGGAGCCGCGAGATCTCCGCGCACCCGGAACTCCACGATCTGCTCGGCCCCGAGCGACGCCACGAGGGCGGCGGGCCGGTCCAGGGACAGGATCGTGCCGTGGTCCATGATCGCAACCCGGTCGCACAG